>CAYHBG010000037.1:0-13778 GCA_964354815.1 uncultured Thermotogae bacterium | reverse complement strand
CGCAGGGCCGATCAGGACCACCGCCTCCCAGGGAGCAAGACGGAGCGACACCACTCCGCCTCGCACCTCGACCTCGCGGCCCCCGATGGGGTCTCGATGGCGCCCCTCCGCGAGGGGAACGGCCCCGACGGCGGCCGTCGTCTCAGTCGGGGAGAGGTTGCCTAGGACGAGAGCGGCCCTTCCCTCACCTACCCGTGCGTACGCCACCTCGGTGTCCGCCGAAGCGGTGAGAAGCCGGAAGCTCTCCGACGAGGGATCGAGCGCCAGGGCCTCGTTGGCCGAGCGCACCGAGAGCGAGCGCCGGACGAGGTCGACAAGATCCTCTTTCGGCCACGAGAACGCCACGGGGCTGAAGAGCGGGAGGCGTTCGGTGGGGTAGCGGGTGAGCTCCTCGGGCGCGAAGTCGAGGCCCGTGTTCACCGGGGTCGTCTCGCCCAGTTCGAAGCCGGAGTGGATGAACGGAAGGGCAGGAAGGAAGAGGCCGAGGATCCAGGCAAGCGCCGAGCGAGCCTTCCCCCCTTCGCGCGCGGCGCAGCGCGGTGTGTTGTGGCTCTCCGGGCCAGCAAAGAACGGGAGAGGCATGCCCCGCGCGACCTCGGGCAGGAAGGCCCCGCGAAACGCCTGCGGCCGGTGCACCGCCCACCAGTACCCTCCCATGGCGGCGTTGTATCCTTCGGCCCTCGATTCCAGCCGAACGGCGAAGTCCTCGTCCCAGAACGCGAACGACGGCGCCTCCCGACGGGCCTCCGCGATGATCCTGTTCTTCAACTCGCGGGGAAGGGCGTGCCCCATGTCGACCATCGCTCCGTCGATCCCGAAGAGGCGCTGGTGGTGAGGGAGGATCCCGACGATCCGATCCCAGAGCGCCCCGACCGCGCGCTCCCGCGCGGCAAGGCGGGAATCGTAGATGCGAACGGTGTTGTAGGCGATGTAGTTGAAGTCGGGGTGGTCGTAGAGGCGCAGGTAGGTGACGTCGTACCAGGGAGGTTGGGTGTCGTCGGGGGGCCAGTCCGCGAAGGCGCCCGGGATGCGGACCCGAATCCCCGAGGAGGTCCCGACCCAATGACCCCCAAGGAGCTTGACGGTCCCGCGAGGTGGAGGCGGGGTGAACATCGCCCGGTAGCGAGCGTGCGGTGGGGGGAGCGACGAGACGTCACCCCGTTCGACGGTGCGTCGGATCGCATCCAGTTCCTCTGCCGAGAAGAGCGGGCTCCCGTAGGCGTCCTCAGACAGCGCGCCGGGGGCACGATCGGGGATGCCCTCGTCGATCCAGTAGAACCACTCCGGGTGCTCGCCTGCCCAGACGCAGTCCTTCGCTGCCGTGCGGAAGACGAACTCGACGACGACCCGGATCCCCAATCGATGGGCTGCCTCGACGAACGCGCGAAACTCCGCCTCCGGGCCCAGGCCCACCGCGGGCTCGGCGAGCGTCTCGTCGAGACGATAGGGGTCCCTCACGGCGTAGGGTGAGCCGAGCTCGCCCTTGCGGCCATCGGTGCCAAGCGCACAGATCGGTAGCAGATGCACGACGTTGCACCCCAGGGAACGGATGTAGGGAAGGAGCGCAAGCGCTTTCATGAAGGTGCCTGTCTCGCGGTACCCCGCGCGGTTCAGGGAGAGCACCCGCCCGTCTCGGTCGTGGTCGAAGGCCGCCGTCGCGCGGATGAGCATGTTGTACACGACCGCTCGCGCTGTCCAGGCGCCTCCTTCCCCGCCCTCGAGGCTGCTTTCTGCGCCGCGAAGAATCCGGCGCGCCGATTCGTACCAGAAGGCTTCGGGAGAGATGTCGGTCTCCTTCGGGGACGGCGCCTCAGGCTCCACCCAGCGCCCCGGGACGCGGTACACCGCCTTGCCGCGCCTCTTCCGTCTGGCCCTGACCTCCAGACGGTCTACCAGCTTCGCGAGAGCGCCCTCTTTCACCTCACTCCCCTCTGCCGCAGCGAACGAAGGGGCACGGCCGCGGTCATCCTGCCGCCACGGAGCCATCGGATCCTCAAGCTCACCGCTTCTCCCCGCTAACCGACGAGCTTCCGGTACAGGTCGAGGTACGCACTCGCCGACGCCGTCCAGGAGAGGTCCTGGTTCATCCCCCGCTCTTGCAGGCCACGCCAGGCGGCGGGATCCTTGCGGTAGGCCTCTACAGCGCGCTTGAGGGCGCGGATCATCTCGTCCGACGTGTAGGCCTCGAAAGAGAATCCGTTCCCGCTCCGGCTCTTCGGATCGCCCTCCCGGACGGTGTCCCGGAGCCCCCCGGTAGCGCGAACGACGGGGACGGTACCGTAGCGCAGCGAATACTGCTGGTTCAGCCCACACGGCTCAAACCTAGAAGGCATAAGGAATAGATCGGCACCTGCCTCGATGCGGTGTGCCCACGGCTCGGAGAAGGTGAGGAGCGCAGCCACCCGGCCGCGGTAGCGGTCGGCAGCCTGTCTGAAGAAGGCCTCGTACTCCGGAGCCCCTGTCCCGAGAAGGACAAACTGTATCCCCAGGCCCATCATCCGATCGAAGGCCGGCATGATGAGGTCGAATCCTTTCTGTTCCGCAAGCCGCGAGATGACGCCGACCAACGGGACACGCGGCGCAAGGTCGAGCTTGAGCTCGCGCTGGAGCCTCTCCTTGTCCCTCGCCTTTCCCGCGAGATCGTCGGCCGAGTAGTTCGCCCAGAGATGGGGATCGGTGGCTGGATCCCAGGCCGACGTGTCGATCCCGTTCAGGACTCCATGGAGGGCGCCGCTGCGAGCGCGAAGCTCCTTCTCGAGCCCGTCGCCAGCGTCAAGGATCTCGCGGGCGTACGTCGGCGAGACGGTGTTGAGGAGGTCGGCCGTCAGGATGCCGCCCCGCAGGAGGTTGAGCGTTGCGTCGCGCCGGTACGGCACGAGGCGTGCCTCCGAGAGGCCTGTCGTGGGGGCCTGAGAAGAGGGGAAGATCCCTTGGTAGGCCAGGTTGTGGATCGTCAGGAGGGAGCGCGTGCCGCGGAAGCGCGCCCCCGCCTCACCCAGGAACGCCGGGATGAGCGCGGTATGCCAGTCGTTCACGTGAACGACGTCGGGCGTCCAGCCGAGCGCTTCGCACAGACCGAGGGCACCTCGCGACAGGAAGGCGAATCGCTCGAGCGCGTCGGGGTACTCCGAGCCCTCACCGTAGATCGCGGGCCGGTCGTAGTACTCTCGGTTGTCCAGAAAGTAGATCGGGACGTCGCTATCTGGCAGGGTCCCCTGGGCGACGGCGCACGGCTTTGCGCTTCGTCCCGCAGGCACGGAGAACCGCGCGACGTCGGCCCGCAGCGCCGCGTCCGGCACCACCCGGTACTTCGGCATCACGACGACGATCTCGACGCCGAGCGTGCGAAGCGCTCTCGGCAGCGCGAGTGCCACGTCCGCAAGCCCACCCGCCTTGGCGAACGTCGCCACCTCAGCGGCAACGAACAGAACCCTCATGACCTGCCTCCTTGTGCCCTCCTGGCCGCCCCTGCGGCGCCGCCACCTCACCGAATGGGAGCCCGCATCCCCAGGGCGCGACCGAGGTCGACGATCGACGTCCAGGTGACCTCGTCGAGGTGCCCATGTTCCGCCGCCACAACCTGCTCAACCGTTCTCTGGTAGAGCGACTGCGCCCGCGAGCGGTCGACCTCCGGAAACGCCTCGCGCACGACCTCGGCCATCGTCAGGAAGGCGCGGAGACGACTCGGCTCGAGCGGAGCCTCGGCCCATGCGGCAGCGCGCTTCGTGAGCGCCTCCACCGCCTGCTGGCGCAGCTCCGCCGCATCCGCAGAGAGTCCCCTCCCCCGGGCCACGCGGATCAGATCCCCCGCTCGCGACGGGTCGGGGTTGGAGTCCAGGGCCTCGGCGATCCGCCACGTCGTCACGGCGGAAGCGATCGATCTTAGCCCCGCGGGAACCGGCTCCTCCATCTCGATCAACCGCGCCACGAGCGCCTCCAAGTCCCCGTTTGGATCTCCGATCCGAGCGCGAAGACCCGTCTCCGTCGCCGCAGCCGCCAAGGAAAGGAGGCTGCGGCGGAGATCGGGCGGTAGGGTCTCGGGCGTGAGGAGCCGGGATGGCCGCTGCGCCCGATCCTCGCGGGCGCCGCCTTCGGTTCCGAGGGCCTCCTCGCCCTCCTCCTCGACGCTCGCCTCGAGGTGCCCGAAGCCTCGATCGAGGGTGAGGAACCGAAAGGTGCGCGTCTCTCCTGTGCGGCGCGCGCGGACCGATGCCGTTCCTGTCTGGTTGTGCCCTCGGTCGACGACCTCGTCCGTCGCCATCCTGAGGTCGACCTCATGGGCTGCGCTCACCGTCCTGCCCTCACCTCCGAAGAGGGCGGCCATGGCGGTCGCGCCGGCGACCTCCGCGGACCCGCAGCGATCCGGCCGAACGTGCCTTTCGTAGATCTGGCGACCGTCCCCTTCGTCCGGCTCGTTGCCTCTGGCTCGGGCGAGGTCACGGAGGAAGCCCTCCTCGACCCCGCGCTCACCCAAGGTCTCCGCGAGATCGATGGCACGGGCGGCGTGGCGCAGGACCTGGACCGTCTCCACGCCGGCAAGGTCGGAGAAGAACCAGCCACAGCTCGTGAACATGAGCATCGCCTGGCGCTCCATCTCGACCAGCGCCAGCGCTCGCGCCCGCTTCGCTCCGTCGAACGGAGGGAGTCCTTGCTCGCCGAGGAACCTCTCCTGGTTCTCAAAGGACGGGTCGGCCACCAGATCGATCGCCGCGTCGCGCGCCGCCCATGGATCGCGGAACACCTTTCGCCCTGTCTGGTCGAAGAAGGCGCCCAGCCGGTCAGAGAGAGAGTCCAGGGCCTCGCGCAACGGCCCCCGCCACGCCTGCGACCAGCCGGGTTCCCCGCCCGTCGTACAGCCGCAGTCCGCCCGCCATCGTTCGACCCCGTGGGCGCAGCTCCACGAGGTGTTCCCCACGATCTCGACCTCCTCTGCGGGAGGGAACCGGTCAAGGAAGGCGCCGTAGGTCGTCAGCTGGGCCCCTGCCGACCCGCGCAACCTGTCGAGCGCGTAAGCGAGCCCCATCTCTCCGAACCGGTGATGATGGCCGTAGCTCTCCCCGTCCGTCGCGGCGTGGACGAGCTGGGGGCCATCCCGCTCCGGCCGGAAAGCACCCAGGAGCCTTTGCGCGAAGGCCTCTCCCGACGCCAGGAGCCTCCCGAAGGCAATGTCGTGGGAGATCGCGGCGTCATAGAAGAAGACGGCGATCTCCCCGCCGTGGGGTAGGCGCACGAGGTACGGAACGGTCGGGTCGATCGCGCCGCCGGCGACCTCGCGCCACTCCCCTCCGGTAAGGCTCCGGACACGGCGCGCCTGATGCGGAGCGAGAAGGGTGAAGCGAAGCCCCTCCGAAGCGAGGACCTCCAGGGTCTCCTCGTCGACGGCCGTCTCCGGGAGCCACATCCCTTCGGGGCGACGCTCGAAGCGACGCTCGAAGTCACGAATCCCCCAGACGACCTGCGTCCTCACGTCCCGGTCGTTGGCGAGCGGGAGGATGACGTGATTGTAGGCTTGGGCCATCGCTCCGCCGTGGCCGTCGAAGCGCCCCAGGCTCTCGCGGTCGGCCTCGAGAATCGCCTCGTAGACGTCGCGGCGCTCGCGCTCGAGCCAAGAAAGGAGCGTCGGACCGACGTCGAAGCTGATCCACGCGTAGTTGTTGACGATCCGCTCAACCAGACCCTCGTCTCCCAGGATCCTCGCCGCGGCGTTCGGGGCGTAGCACTCGGCGGTCACTCGCTCGTTCCAGTCGTGGTACGGATCGGCAGACGACTCCCTCTCCACCGTCTCTCGCCACGGCTCCTCGCGGGGAGGCTGGTAGAAGTGACCGTGGATGCAGGCCCACTTCAGAGCGTCCCTGCTCACCCTCGCTTCTCCTCTTCCTCACGCCCGCCGTCATGGCGCAGGAGAAGCATCCCGAGGGGGGGTACCGAAAGACGGAGGGATTGCGCATGCCCGTGGGACGGCACCGGGTCGGTCGAGAGACCACCCGAGCTGCCGACCCCGCTCCCGCCGTAGACCTCGGTGTCGCTGTTCAACGCTACCCGCCAGCGCCCGGAAAGAGGTGCCCCGACGCGGTAGTCCAGCCGCGGCACCGGCGTGAAGTTGTAGACGACCAACACGTCAGGTACCCCTTCCTCCCCTCTCCGCACGAACGAGAGGATGCTGGCGTCGGCATCGCTGCAGTCGACCCAAGCGAACCCGTCCGGGCTGTGGTCGCGTTGGTGAAGGCCTGGCACCTCACGGTAGGCCCAGTTCAGGTCCCGCACCCAGCGCTCGACGCCCCGGTGAGCCGGCAGCTCCAGCAGGTGCCAGTCGAGGCTCTCATCGTGGTTCCACTCCCGCCGCTGGCCAAACTCATCCCCCATGAACAGAAGCTTCTTTCCCGGCTGAGCCATCATGTATCCGAGGAGAAGTCGGAGGTTCGCGAACTTCTGCCAATCGTCGCCTGGCATTCGCTCGAGCAGAGATCCCTTGCCGTGCACGACTTCATCGTGGGAGAGGGGAAGGACGAAGTTCTCGTGGAACGCATAGAGGAGCCGGAAGGTCAGCAGGTTGTGGTGGTACTTGCGGTGAACGGGGTCCTCCGCCATGTACTGGAGCGCGTCGTGCATCCAGCCCATGTCCCATTTCAGGCCGAAGCCGAGCCCCCCAATCGTCGTCGGCCTCGAGACCATCGGCCAAGCGGTCGACTCTTCGGCGAACGTCTGCACACCGGGGTACTCGCGGTACACGGTCTCGTTCAGCCGGCGGAGGAAGCGGCTCGCGTCAAGGTCCTCCCGCCCACCGAATGGGTTCGGGACCCACTCTCCTTCCTTACGGGAGTAGTCGAGGTAGAGCATGGAGGCGACCGCGTCCACCCTCAGGCCATCCGCGTGGTAGTGGTCGAGCCAGAACAGGGCACTGCTGATGAGAAACGCCGGGATCTCCGAGCGCCCGTAGTTGAAGACGAAGCTGCCCCAGTCCGGGTGGACCCCCTGCCGCGGGTCCGCGTGTTCGTAGAGGTGAGCTCCGTCGTAGAATCCGAGCCCGTGCTCGTCGCGCGGGAAGTGCGAGGGGACCCAGTCGAGGATCACCCCGATCCCTCGCTCGTGGAGCGTGTCAACCAGGAACATCAGGTCCTGCGGCGTGCCGTAGCGACTCGTCGCTGCGAAGTAGCCGGTCACCTGGTACCCCCACGATCCGTAGAACGGGTGCTCCATCACCGGCAGGAGTTCGACGTGCGTGAAGCCCATCTCCGCGGCGTAGTCCGCGAGCTGAGGAGCGATCTCGCGGTATCCGAGGAGACGGTCCGGGGCCTGCGGGTCACGCCGCCAGGACCCCAGATGCACCTCGTAGATGGAGATGGGGGCCGTGAGGGCGTTCCGTGGGCCCCGATCGCGCATCCAGGCGTCGTCGTGCCACGAATAATCAAGCTTCCAGACGACCGAACCGGTTTGCGGGGGAAGCTCGCTTGCGAAAGCGAACGGATCCGCCTTGTCGGCGCGGTACCCGCCGTGCGCCGACCGCACGTAGTACTTGTAGCAGTCCCCCTCTCCGGCCTCGGGGACGAACCCTTCCCAGATGCCCGAGCTCCCCAAGGGGACGAGAGGATCTCGCTTGCGGTCCCAGCCATTGAAGCTCCCGATCACGGAGACCGCTCGGGCCCCTGGCGCCCAAACAGCAAACCAGGTTCCCTCTCGCCCGCCCGCGCAAGCGGGATGTGCGCCCAGGAGCCGATACAGGCGGTAGTGCGTCCCCTCGCCGAACAAGTAGAGGTCGTCCGCCGTGAACCTCGAGACTCTCGCCACTCTCATCGCCCCTCAGTGTATGGGCCAGCTCCCGAGGCCACAAGAGGCGTCACGCTTCGTCGAGGACGGTGAGGGAAGCGGCGAAGAAGGATAGAATCTCGCCGCCGCACCTGCGGCACTTCGGAAGACCGATCAGGATGCAAGGTGAGGAGGAAGGGTATGCCCGAGCTACGTCGTGGCCCAACGAGCAATCGCTGGGTCATTGTGGCGCCTGAGCGCGCCAAGCGACCATCCGACTTTCAAGCCCAGGAGGGGGGGACCCCCGCGGACGAGCCGAAGACGTGTCCCTTCTGCCGCGGAAATGAGGGGATGACTCCCCCCGAGATCGCACGCTCCGACGGCTCGGGGGAGTGGCGTGTGCGCGTCGTCCCGAACAAGTACCCCGCGCTCCAGGAGTACAAAGAGCTCGGGCGAGAGGCGGTCAGCGGCCTCTTCGACCGCATGCACGGGGTCGGCGCCCACGAGGTCGTCATCGAGAGTCCAGAACACCACAGCGGCCTGCCCGACATGCCCGACGATCAGGTCAAGGCGGTCGTCGACATGTACGTCGCCCGCCTTCAAGATCTCATGAGGAACCCGTGGTTCCGCTACGTGCTCCTGTTCAAGAACCATGGGCGCGAGGCCGGAGCCTCCCGCTCTCACCCTCATTCACAGATCATCGCCACTCCCATCGTCCCGCATGAGGTCCGCAACTCCCTCCAGATCGCCCGCGCCTACTACGAGAAGAAGGAGCGCTGCCTGTTCTGCGATGTCATGCTAGGCGAGCTGCGTTCGGGAGAGCGCATCGTGGATGACCAGGATGGGTTCGTCGTCTTGGCGCCATACGCGTCGCGCTTCCCGTTCGAGCTCGGCATCTACCCGAAGCAGCATACGCACGACTTCACGACGATTTCGGAGGAGCTGCGCTGGGAGCTTGCGCGCACCCTCAAGCGAACACTCGGTCGGCTCCGGTCTCTCTTGGGGGACGTCCCGTTCAACTACCTGCTCAAGACGACGCCCAACCCGGTTCCCCGCCCCGGCAGGCCCGACTACTGGGCGACGCTGCAGTACGACTATCACTGGCGGATCGCGGTCATTCCTCGTCTGACGCAGGTCGCGGGTTTCGAGTGGGGAACGGGCTTCTACATCAATCCCATGCCACCCGAGCACGCCGCGCGCTACCTCCGCGAGGTCGCGAGCTGAGGACGAGGCCACAAGAAGCCGTCTGCATTCCCTCCGGCACTCAGGCTCCGCCGTCGTGGTCAGGCTGGCTCTAGTCGAGAGAGGGCGTCGGCCACTCGGCGCACCGCCTCTGCAAGCGGCGGATCCACCCTGCGCGCCAGGACCGGTCTCCCGGCGGCTCGGAGCGCCTGCCGATCCCCTGCCGCCTGCGCAGCGATCAAGGCCCCGAAGCTCAAGGTCGAACCCTCGCTCTCGAGGTCGTCGGGGATCAGGACGTCCGGGCCGGACGGCGAGAGGAGCTGGATGAAACGGCCGTTGCCACGGTCTCCCTTGTGCAGCTGGCCGACGGAGTGGAGGTAGCGGGGCCCATAGCCCTGCGAGGTCGCAAAGCGAGTGCGGCCTCGTATCGCCTGGCGCAGAGCACCCAGGGCCTCACTGGTTCGCTCCTCGGGCGGGAGGAACGCCTGCAGGATCACGTAGTCGCCGGCCCTTCCCTGATCCACGAACGCCGCAACCTCCTCCGCAAGCAGGGGCTCCGGGACGACCTCGTCGATCCGGCCCGTGCGGCCGTAGCCCTCAACCTCCCGGCGCGCGAGGTCCTTCGCCGACTCGACGTTCGGCTGGTTGAACGGGTTGACGCCCATCAGGTGCGCGAGGAGAGCCGTGGCGCACTCCCAGAGGAAGAACGCGCCGCCGACCTCGTCCACACTGCCGAGGACGACCGAAACGCTGGGGTGGCCGGCCCTTTCGAGGGCCGCTAGCTTTGGGTCCGGGTTCTCTTGCGCCAGGCGAAGATCGAGGAAGACTCGGTCTAGCCCGTACGCGGACGGGGGTCCCAGCGGCTCACCGAGCACGGGGAGGACTCCTTGCCCGTCCTTCCCTGTACTCTCAGCGACGAGCTGCTCGATCCACGGGGCGAGGCTCTCGGTGGACGTCGACGTCGCAAGGGTGAGCTTGTCCCGGCCAGTCCGCGCTGCTGCGGCCAGGGCAGCCGCGAGTCGCGCCGCTGGATTCGTCCGCGCTGGCGCGCGGCAGGCATCGGCCATGGCACCCGCGGACCTAACCAGCACTTGCAGGTCGATCCCGATGAGCGCGGCGGGAAGGAGGCCGAAGGGCGACAGCGCGGCGTACCGCCCGCCGACCGTTGGATCCCCCGAGAAGAGCCTCAAGAGACGAAGGCGGCCCGCCTCCCTCGCAAGAGGGCTCCCAGGATCGGTGATCGCCACACACTGCCTCCGCGCGCGGTCCGCGCCCACAGACAAGGCCAAGCGCCGATAGAAGAACCTGAACAGCGACAGGGTCTCGACGGTCGTTCCCGACTTGGTCGACACGATCAGGAGGGTTCGGGAGGGGTCTTGCCTCTCCCAGGCCGCCTCGACCGCAGTCGGGTGCGTCGAGTCAAGGACACGCAGGGGCATCCCCTCCTTCTCACGGCCCAACAGACCGGCGAACGTCACTGGGGCGAGGCTCGATCCACCCATCCCGAGGAGGAGGGCCTCTCGGAGCCCGCTCTCGCGGACTTCCTCCGCGAAGCGTCGGAACTCCTCCGCCCTCTCCGCCATGGTCGAGGGAAGGTGGAGCCACCCCAGGCGGTCTCTGATCTCGACGGGGCTGGGACTCCAGAGCGTATGGTCCTCGGCCCACAGCCGCTCGACCGCGCGATGCGCCTGAAGCGCCTCCAGGGCCGCCGCCATCCCGGCTGGGGCAGAGACGACCTTGACCTGGACCCCGCCTTCTCCCCCCTGCCTGGGCCCTCTCATGGGGATCCCCCTTCTCCCTCCGCGGAGTGGGCGGATCCGCCCAACGCCCGCCACCCGCGCCGTGCGGCGCCACGCAGTGCCGCCCCCGCGTCCGTGATAAGGTACACCGGAATCCGCTCCAGGAGAGCCGCGTGCCGGCCTTTGTTCAGGTAAGAGGACGTGAAGGCCTCGGATTCGAGGAGCGGGCGGATCCGAGGGGGGATGCCTCCGCCCAGGAAGACACCTCCGGTGGAGAGCACCTTGAGCGCCAGGTTCCCGATCTCGCTACCTAGGATGCGGACGAAGATCTCAAGAGAACGCGCGCATCGCTCGCTGCGGTGATCGAGGGCCGCGGCAAGGATCGTCGGTGTGGGGTCGGCGGCGGCCGCGATCTCGGAGCTGACCTCGGCAGGCTCTGACACCCCCCGCGCATCGCGGAGGAAGCGGTAGATGTTCTGGATGCCCAGCCCGGAGCAGACCCACTCGACGCTCACGTGAGGCTGCTCACGGCGCAGGAAGGCGAGGAGCTCCACCTGTTCCCCATCCGTCGGCGCGAAGTCCGCGTGCCCCCCTTCCGTCGGGTGCGCGACGTACTCCCGCCCCGTCCAGGTCAGGAAGGCCTCGCCAAGCCCTGTCCCAGGGGCGATCACGGCCTGAGCTCCGCCTGGTTCGGGGACACCCGCGCGCAGGGTGATCCGGTCGGAGGGAGAAAGGTCGGGTACGGCCCAGGCGAGGGCCTCGAGGTCGTTCATCAAGAGGACGGAGGTGAGCGAGAACCGAGCGCGGAGCTCGTTGGCGTCTAGCCCCCAGAGGAGATGGGTCAAGCGCGCGGTGTCCCCGACGACCGGCCCGGCGACGGCAAAGACCGCGCGGGTCACGGGGGTGTCTCTCTCCCGATGAAGGAAGCTTGCCACGACCTCCTCGAACCGCTCGAAGGACTGGCTTCGAAAGGCCTCCACGGCGAGAGGTCGCGAGGGCTGGGCCGAGCTCCAGATCGCAAGGAGGGTCTTCGTCCCACCCACGTCGCCTACCAGCATGACGTCTGCAGGCAGGGGCCGTGTCTTCATGTTCCTCCTCAGCCTCGGATTCGGCTGGCTAGATAGGCGTGCGCTGCGGCGCCGCGTACTGCCGGATCACGCCACCCTTCGTCGCCGCGATCCGTCGCCGAGCATCATCGCCTCCACCTGGTCGTGTGTGCCGTGGATCTTCGGGTCTGGAGCTTCCTGTGCAACGGGTCCAGTTTCGTCCGCATCTGCACGCGCAGCTTCGCACCCAGGTTGGAGAGAGGCTCAAGGCCCCGAACTCGTCAGTGGCGTGCGTCAGGGCTACCTCCGCCATGGCTCCATTCCCCGTCCCGTCTCCTCCGCAAACCATCGTACTAGAGGGGAAGAGCCTGGACAAGCGGGCCGCCGAGAGCACCGGCCCCCGCGCCGGGCACCTCGGCTCACGCCCGCGACGGGCCCCGCCCGGGGTCGCCCGTCGGCGTAGAGACGATCGCCCCCTGGTTCCTGGATGACCGGCGAGACCGGAGCGTCGCAACCGGGCGCTCGGTTCGCTCCTATCGTTCTCGTCGGAGAACCCCCGCCAAGCGCGCGACCTGCTTCTTCATCTGCTCCTCCGTCTCCGCCTCGAGGTTCAGCCGCAGGAGCCGTTCGGTGTTCGACGGGCGGAGGTTGAACCACCAAGAGGGGTACTCGACGGACAGACCGTCGAGGTGACTCGTCTCCGCGTCCGGGAAGAGGGCCTCGACCCTGTCCATCGCCCCCTTCATGTCTGGGACGGGGAAGTTGATCTCTCCGGAGTGGGCGCCGATCCTGAGAGGAGAGACGAGTTCTGCCAGGGTGCCCCCAGACTCCTCAAGGGCAGACAGGACATGAAGCATGGCGAGGATCCCGCTCTCGCAGTAGAAGAACTCGCGGAAGTAGAAGTGGTAGGAGAGCTCGCCGCCGAAGAGCGCGTCCTCCTTCCGCATGAGGGCCTTGATGAACGAGTGCCCGACCCTCGACTTGATGGGGCGGCCGCCAAGGGCACGGACCGCCTGAGCCACGGCGCGGCTACAGCGCAGGTCATAGATCACGGTTCCGCCACCGTTCTTCCTCAGCAGGCGGCCGGCAATGAGGGCCGTCAGCAGGTCGCCGCGGATGAGCTCCCCGGTCTCATCCAGGAACGCCACGCGATCCCCGTCTCCATCGAAAGAGACACCGATCGACCCCGGCCGCTCTGCCATGGCACGTCGGAGGAAGGCGTGGCTCTCCTCCTTGAGCGGATTCGCCTCGTGGTGGGGAAAGCGACCATCCAGTTCGAAGAAGAGGTCCTCGTGCCGAATCTTCTGGGTCGAGAGCACGCGGGGAAGGATCGCTCCCGCCATGCCGTTCCCGGCATCGATGACGACCTCCCGGTCGAGCGAGACGGCGAAGCGTTCCTCGTAGAAGCCCACGTACTCCCGGGTGAGATCGACCTCGGCCTGCTCCGTTCCTCTGCCCGCTCGCCACGCCGGCGCTTCCTTGCTTCGCTCACGAATCTCTAGGAGTCCCGTGTCGGAGCTGATGGGAATCGAGAGCTCCCGCACGAACTTGAACCCGTTGTACTCCCCCGGATTGTGGGAGGCCGTGACCATGATGCCACCCCCAGCGCCGAGGCGCACGACGGCGAAGTAAAACATGGGCGTCGTCGAGAGCCCGATCTCGATGACCGCGGCCCCCGCTGCGGTCAGCCCAAGGGAAAGGGCTTCAGAGAGGTCTTTCCCGCTCTCGCGCATGTCGCGCCCCACGACGACCGGCCTGCTCAGGTCGACGAGCCCGCTCCTGGCGAAGCCCCAACCGATCGCGAACGCCGTCGACTCATCGAGGTCGTTGGGATACCGCCCGCGGACGTCGTACGCCTTGAAGATGCTGTCATTCAATGGCCGGAGTCACCTCTTGTCGGCGGCGACTGCTGTGCCTACTCTTGGCATCTCAGAAACCACGCCAGCTGAGCCGCCCCCGGTGAGCGGTCCGCTTTGAGGCTAGTCTAACCCACCTCCAGCGACGCAGGCCACTGCCTCCGGGTGAGCCGCCCCGGCGAACGGTCCACTCCTTAGGCTAGTCCAACCCT
>CAYHBG010000036.1:8530-14146 GCA_964354815.1 uncultured Thermotogae bacterium | reverse complement strand
CCGAGGGAAACGTCGTCGGGCTGTTCTAGCTTCTCCTCACGCCGTCGCAGCGGCGAGGAACTCGTCGCGGAAGTGGCGCAGCGCGCTCTCGACCGGGAGGATCGGGGACTGCCCGAGCGGACAGAGCGACGTGTCGCGCATCGCCCGGGCGAGCGAGAGGAGACGGTCGAGGTCCTCCCCGCGCCTCTCGTTCGTGAGGGCACGGCGAAGGAGTCGGACGAGCTGCGGCGTCCCGGCACGGCATGGGGTGCACTGGCCGCAGGACTCATGCTCGAAGAACTCGAGCACCTGCTCCAGGACCTCCGGAATCGACGCCTCCTCGTCCAGAACGAGGACCGAGCCGGAGCCCAGCGTGGCGCTCGCCTGCGCGCGCAGGCTGTCGAAGTCCATGGCCACGTCGAGCTCCCGCGCGCTCACGAACGTGCCGGCCGCCCCTCCCACGAGGGCAGTCTTGAACCTCTTCCCGCCGCGTACGCCCCCCGCGCGGCGGTCGACGAGCTCGCGCAACGGGATCCCCATCTCGGCTTCCACCGCACCCGGGCGCTCGACGTCCCCGAGGAGGAGGAAGACCTTCGTGCCCGGGGAGGTGGGCGTCCCGAACGAGCGGAACCACTCAGCTCCGCGCAGGACGATCGACGGGACGTTTGCCAGGGTCTCGACGTTGTTCACGACCGTTGGCTGGCCCCACAGCCCGACCTGGCCGGGATAGGGGGGCTTGAGGCGTGGGAAGCCACGCTTGCCTTCCATCGACTCGATGAGGGCCGTCTCGTCGCCGCAGATGTACGCCCCGGCCCCGCGCCTAACCTCGATGTCAAACGAAATCCCCGACCCGAGGAGGTTCTCTCCCAGGAACCCAGCCTCGCGCGCCTGTTCGATCGCGCGGGTCATCCGCTCGATCGACCGGGTGTACTCGCCGCGGAGGTAGACGAATCCCCTCTTGGCTCCGATCGCGTAGGCGGCGAGGATCATCCCCTCGACAAGCTCGTGCGGGTCGCCCTCGAGGATCAGGCGGTCCTTGAACGTCCCAGGCTCTCCCTCGTCGGCGTTACAGATGAGGTAGACCGGGTCACCCTTCGCGGTGAGGGACCATTTCTTCCCAGTGGGAAAGCCGGCCCCGCCGCGTCCGCGCAGTCCCGACCTCGTCACCTCGTCCGCGACGGCCTCACGGGAGATCCTCTCCCGGACGACCTTGCGCAGGGCCTCGTACGCGCCCGCCGCCGTCGCCTCCGCCAGGCTCTCGGGGTCGATTTGTCCGCAGCGGCGAAGGACGATCCGCGGGTCGTCCTTCGCTTCGCTCCTAGCGCGTCCCATCCTGCCTCCTCACGCGGGCGATCACGTCCTTGAGCTTCGCCTCCGTCAGGTTCCCGTAGAGCTCGTCGTCGATCATCATCGCCGGGGCGACCTCGCAGGCCCCGAGGCAGCTTGAGGTCTCCAGGGTGAAGGCGCCATCCGCCGTCGTCTCCCCGACGTCGACCTTGAGCAGGCGCTTGAGGGCCGCGAGGAACGGGTCTCCTCCGGCCAAGCGGCACGGCGGCGAGACGCAGACGCGGAGGATGTGCCTCCCGCGGGGCGCAAGACCGTACATCGAGTAGAAGCTCGCCGCGTCCCAGACCCCGGACGGGGGCATCTCGAGGTAGTCGGCGACCGCCTGCAGGGCCTCCCGTGAGAGGTAGTGCTCGGGCGCCTCAGCCTGGAGCACGTGGAGGATCTCAAGCAGGCTCTCCCGGCAGGCCGGATACCTCTCGAGCACGTCCGTCATCGCCCCCTTCGCGTCACGCTTCGTCGCCATGTCGAGCCAGCTCCTTTCCGGCGAGCCACCGAGACGCCGCTTCCCTCGCCCGCGGCAGGAACGCGGTCGCGCGATCGCTCAGCCCCTCCCCGTGACCGAAGTCGAATCCCGGCACCGAGAGGACCCAGGCCTCGGGAGGCGCGCCAAACGCCTCGCCGGTCAACGCCAAGAGCCCCTCTGCGCCGAGGTCGTGCCCGCCTCCGTGCGTCGCAGGGGCGACTCGGACCAGCCGGACCTCGGTCGTGGCGGCGTCCGCATCGACGAACAGGACGCGCTTCGCCCCCTGAAGGCGCAGAGCGAGCTCGGGGACGAGCCCCTGGACCGCCCACACCTCGAGCCCAGGCGACGGGGACAGAGCTCGGGCAATCTCCTGTCCGATCCCATCGTCCCGCCTCAGGCCGTTCCCTACCCCGATCACCACGTCCATCCTAGTCCCTCACCAGTCTCTGTCGGACGTCCCCCTCGGGTCCGACGATCTCCAGAACGAGAGGAAGCTGCCCCAGGGCATGGACCGAGCAGGAGAGGCAGGGGTCGAACGCCCGGATCCCGCCCTCAAGGCGGTTCAAGATCCCCTCGTCGACCGCCCCGTTCCTGATGTACCGCCGCGCGATCTCCAGGATCGAACGGTTCATCGCCAGGTTGTTGTGCCCGGTCGAGACGATCAGGTTCGCGTAGGTGAGGACGCCGTTGCGATCAACCCGGTAGTGGTGAATGAGGGTGCCCCGCGGCGCCTCGTGCACTCCGACCCCTTCGAGCGCGTTGATCCCCGCCTCGGCCCGCACCCGCGGGGAGAGGAGCCGCTCGTCAAGAAGGACGTCCCTCATCTGCTCGAGAGAGGCGAGAATCTCGACCAGCCGCGCGTAGTGGTAGTCGAGCGTGCACCCCGACCGGCCCGAGACCCTGAACTCCTCGAGCTCGGCGTCCGCCTCCGGCGTCCCGAATCGGTCGCAGACGTTCAGCCGTCCGAGCGGGCCGACGCGGTACATCCCCTGGGGATAGCCCATGGCCCGGTAGTACGGGAACTTGAGGTAGCTCCAGGTCTCCGAGGCCTCCGCAATCACGTCCTGGTAGCAGGCGGGATCGAGGCCGTCGACGAGGGCCTTCCCGTGGCGGTCCACCAGGCGCAGGACGCCCGCCGTGTGCTCCCATCGACCGTCCTCGGTGACGAGCCCCAGGTAGAGGCTCGGGAAGTCGCCGATGCAGGCGCGCTCCTCGAGGGTCGGAAACGACGACTTGAACAGGGCGAGGGTTGTGCGGATCGTGTCGAACGCCTCCGGTAGCTGGGAGGCGATCCAGTCCCGGTCCTCCTTCTCGAGCGGCCCGCCCACCCCACCCGGGACGGCCCACGCCGGGTGGATCCGTTTCCCTCCGAGGCGCTCGATGACCTCCTGCCCGAAGGCGCGGAGCCGGACCCCCTTACGCACGAGGTCTCCCTTCTTCTCCGCGAGACCCAGGACGTTCCGTTTCGCCGGCTCGCTCGACCACCCCAGCAGGAGATCCGGAGCTGAGAGATAGAAGAAGGAGAGCGCGTGCGACTGAACAAGCTGGCCAAGGCTCATCAGGCGCCGCAGGAGCTCTGCTGCCTCCGGAACGGAAACGGCAAGGATCGCATCCCCGGCCTTCGCCGACGCCAGGATGTGGCTCACCGGGCAGATGCCGCAGATCCTGGCCGTCAGCGCCGGCATCTCCCAGATCGTGCGACCAAGGCAGAACTCCTCGAACCCGCGCAACTCCGTCACGTGGAACCGCGCGTCGCTGACCTTCCCCTTCTCGTCGAGATGGACGGTGATCTTCCCGTGCCCCTCGACGCGCGTGACGGGGTCGATTCGAATCTCTCGCTGCATCGCGGCTCCTTCACCCGAACTTCAGGTCTTGTCCAACGAGGACCGGCGTCTTCCCGTCGAGGAGAGCGAGGATCGCCTTCCCGATCAGCTCGGCGGGCGGCGGGCACCCGTGGAGGTAGAGGTCAACCGCGATCTCCTCGTGCAGGGGAGCGACCCGCTCGAGAAGCGCGGGCACGGCGCCGCTGGGAAGCTCCCCGTTCGAGGTTCGCCCCTTGCCGTAGACGCTCTCGATGAGCTGGCCGGCGGGAATGCCGTTGCGCATCGCCGGGACATTCCCGGTGACGGCGCAATCTCCCAGGGCGACGACGATCCGCGACTTCTGGCGGATGCGGTGCGCGAGCTCCCGCTGCTCTTCGTTCGCCACCGCCCCTTCGACGAGCGTCACGTCCACGCCCTCCTCCGGGAAGTCCTTCAGGTCCGTGAGCGGGCTATTCGCAAGCTCCATCCGCCCGGCCAGGTCGAGGAGCGTCTCGTCGAGGTCGAGGAAGGACATGTGGCAGCCCGAGCAGCCGCTGAGCCAGACGGTCGCCACCTTCACCTTAGCCACGACCCCTCCTTTCCACGAGTTCCGACACGAGCTCAGGCTCCTTGACCATCTCCGCGGCCGCCTTCCCCTTCAGGACGATCGCCCCGGTGGGGCAGACCTGGATGCACTTCCCGCAGCTCGTACACGTCACGGCCTCTCCCCAATCGACCGCGAGATCGGTGATGACCCGCGCCTCGACCCCGCGCTCTCCGAACGCCCAGGTGTGCGCCCCCTCCACCTCGGCGCAGACCCGCACGCAGCGCCCGCACAGGACGCAGCGGTTGTGATCGACGAGGAAACGAGGGTGCGTGGCGTCGAGCGGCAGTCGGGGATAGGCGTAGGGGACGCCGACGGAGTGCATCTCAAGCTCGCAAGCGAGATCCTGCAGCTCGCAGTGGCCGTTGGAGACGCAGACGGCGCACAGGTGGTTCCGCTCGGCAAAGAGAAGCTCGAGGACCGTCCGCCGCAGTCCCCTCACGCGGTCGGTCTTCGTCTCGACCTCCATCCCGGGCTGAACCTGCCGGACGCAGGCGGGCAGGACCTCCCCTTTCACCTCCACCAGGCAGATGCGACAGACCCCCGCCTCGCACAGCCCGTCGAGGTGACAGAGGGTGGGGATACGGATCCCGTTCGCCGTGGCGGCCTCGAGGATCGTCGCACCCGCTGGGGCGCGCACCTCGCGACCGTCGATCCGCAGCACGATCTCTTCCAACTCGGGCCTCCTCCTTTCCTCGCCCACCCGCTCGACGGCCGCAGCGCCCTGCCGTGAGCTAGCTCCCCCTCGATTCCCCGCCTCAGGACCCGAACTTCGGGTTCCAGTTGTTGTAGCCGAACAGGACCGGAAGGACCCGGCCGCTCCACCGCCCGAGGCCTCCGTAGGCCGCCTCCCGCTCGCTATACGCCGTCGACCGGTCGGGGAGGACGTTCGGCCCGACGAAGAGGGCCGGGACCGGGTCGGTCGTGTGATCCCCGAAGTCGATCGGGGTCGTGTGATCTCCGGTGAGCGCGAGGTGCGTCTCGTCCCAGTCAAGCTCTGCGGCAAGGAGAGAGACCAGCTCGGCGTCCATCCGCTCGATGAACGCGACCTTCGCCGGCCCCTTCTTGTCGTGCCCGGCGGTGTCCGTCCCCTTCACGTGCAGGAAGACGTAGTCCAGACGCTCAAGCGCACGCAGGGTCGTCTGAGCCTTGGAGCGAAGGTCGGTGTCCAGGCCGCCCGTCGCGCCGGGAGCGTCGATCCGCTCCATCCCGCAGGCAAGTCCGACGCCACGGTAGAGCGCCCCGCCAGCGATGACCGCTCCGCGAACACCATACAGGGACTCGATCGACTCGATTCGCGGGAGGTCGGACGCCCCGCGCAGGAGGACGACGTTCGCCGGGGGCTTCCCCTCCTTGGCTCGCGCGCGGTTGACCGGGTGGGCCTCGAGGACCTCGAAGCTCCTCTTCGTGAACTCGTTCAG
>CAYHBG010000036.1:3246-8430 GCA_964354815.1 uncultured Thermotogae bacterium | reverse complement strand
AGGCGGAAGCCATCGCCCAGGCGCTCCACCGTGGCGAAGTTCGCGCGGAAGCAGACGTCTCCCGGCCCGACGCCCATCCCCATCCCCAAGCACTCGAAGACCCCGCGACCGGTGTACACGGCGTGGGGGTCGTACCCGAGCAGGGAGAGATGAGAGGTGTCGCTCCCCGGGCGGATTCCCGGACCGATCGGGTCGACGAGACCCAGGGCTCCGCGGGCCGCCAGCGCGTCCAGGTTGGGCGTCCGCGCCGCCTCGAGGCAGGTCTTGCCCGAAACGTCGCGCGGGCGGCCGCCCAGGCCGTCGGCAATGATCAGGATCGCCTTCACGCTCTCACCCGCTCCGCGAGGGAGCGCCGTACGTTACCCAGTCAGAAGGGGGAATGCAACGCCAAAGACCTCTTTCGGCCTCCTCTCAGCCGGCCCGTTCCTTGACCGGCCGCTCCGCTTCCCCTACCTTCGGGGCGACGAGGAGGAGGATCCGCGTGCCAGAGAGAAGCGGAGGGCTGAGGGACGCGATCGTGTCGGCCCTGCGCTCCACCGCGACCTCCGTCCCAAAGGAGGTGGAGCGTGCCCTCCGCCAGGCGCGAGACCGCGAGGAGGGGACGGCGCGCGAGGAGCTTGGCGCAATCCTCGAGAACCTCGAGGTCGCCCGCCGACAGGGCGTCCCACTGTGCCAGGACACGGGGGTGCCGACCTTCCACGTCCGCGCAGGGGCGTCGAGCCCGCACCTCCCCATCCTGCGCGAGGCGATCCAGAGCGCCGTCGCCGAGGCGACAGGTTCCGTCCCCCTCCGGCCGAACGCCGTCCATCCCTTCAGCGGACACAACTCCGGCACGAACCTCGGGCGGGGGGTCCCGATCGTCCGCTGGGACCTGGTGGACGGGGACGACGTCCTGATCGCGATCTCGCTCAAGGGAGGCGGGAGCGAGAACCAGAGCGCCCTCCGGATGCTCCCTCCCGGAGCGGGGTACGCCGGGGTGAAGCGGGCGGTCGTCGAGCACGTGATCGCAGCCGGCGGAGCCCCGTGCCCACCGACCGTGGTCGGGGTCGGGATCGGCGGAGGGGCGGCGGCCGCCTTGGCCCTGGCTGAGCAAGCCCTCCTCCGCAGACTCGGGGAGCGGAATGCCGATCCGGCCCTCGCGGCCCTCGAGGAGGAGCTGCTTTCGCTCGTGAATGAGACCGGGGTCGGGCCGATGGGCCTGGGGGGAAGGACGACCGCCCTCGGCGTCCGCGTCGAGGCGGCGTTCCGCCACCCGGCCTCCCTCCCTGTCGGGATTCTCCTTCAGTGCTGGGCCGTTCGGCGGGCGCAGGTCCGCCTTCGAGCCGACGGCTCGATCGAGGTGAGCTAGGTGCGCGAGATTACGCTTCCGGTACCAGAAGAGGAGGTGCGGGCGCTGCGAGTCGGGGAGCGCTTCCTCCTCACCGGGCGCCTGTTCACCGCTCGCGACGCCGCCCACGCACGGATCGTCCGCGATCTCGATCAAGGCCGCCCCCTGCCCTTCGCCCCCGTGCCGGACACGATCTACCACTGCGGTCCCCTCGTCGAACGCTCAGGCGACGGCTGGCGGGCCCTCTCCGCCGGGCCGACGTCGAGCGTCCGCTTGGAGCCGTTCGCTCCCCGGCTCGTCCGTGAGCTTGACCTTCGGATCCTCATCGGCAAGGGCGGGATGGGGGAGAGCACGCGCGCGGCGCTCCGGGAGCACGGCGCGATCTACGCCCACGCAACCGGCGGGGCGGGCGCCCTCGCCGCGCGCGGGATCGAGCGGGTGGAGAGCGTCTTCTGGCTCGAGGAGTTTGGGATGCCGGAGGCGGTCTGGATCCTCAAGGTTTGCCGCTTTGGCCCCTTGTTGGTGGCCATCGACAGCCACGGCGGAAGTCTGTACGAAGAGGCCGCCAGGTCGACAGACGCGACCCGCCAGGCGATCCTCTCCCGAATCGAGGAGGAGCGATGACGAGAGAAGAGGCGGGCGCCCTCACGGAGAAGGAGCGCCTAGCGCGGGCGAAGGTCCCTGAGGAGAAGGCCCCCGCCTGGCACGCCGCCTACCGCGGGAAGGTCGAGACGGCCCTCAAGTGCCCAATCACGAGCGTCGACGACCTGGGGATCTGGTACACCCCGGGCGTCGCCGCCCCGTGCCGCGAGATCCACGACGACCCGGAGAAGGTCGCCCTGTACACGAACCAGGCGAACGCGGTCGCCGTGGTCTCGGACGGGTCGCGCGTCCTCGGCCTGGGCGACATCGGACCGAAGGCCTCCCTCCCCGTGATGGAGGGCAAGGCCCTCCTGTTCAAGTACCTGGGCGGGGTCGGCGCCTTCCCCATCGTCCTCGACACGAAGGACCCAGACGAGATCGTCCAGGCCGTGAAGTGGATCGCCCCTGGTTTCGGGGGAATCAACCTAGAGGACATCGAGAGCCCGAAGTGCTTCCACATCCTGGATCGCCTGCGCGCGGAGCTCGACATCCCCGTCTGGCACGACGACCAGCAGGGGACGGCCGCCGTAACGCTTGCCGCCGTCCTGAACGGGCTTCTCCTCGCCGGGAAGCGCCTGGACGAGGCGGAGATCGCCCTCCTCGGCGTCGGGGCGGCGGGAACGGCCGTCCTGCGCGTTCTCGTCAAGGCCGGGGTCCCGGCGGGGCACGTGCGCGTCGTCGACCTGGTCGACGGGAAGCCGACCCTCCTTCACCGAGGGCCCGACCTGGAGACCCTCTTCCCCTGCCGCGGGGAACTCCTCGCGGCGACGAACGGGGCCAATCTCCGCGGGGGATCCGGAGAGGCCATCGCCGGAAGCGATGTCCTCATCTCCTTCACCCGCCCAGGACCCGGGACGCTCGACGTGCGGTGGCTCTCCCGGATGAACGACGGAGCGGTCACCCTCTTCCTCGCGAACCCCGTCCCCGAGGTCTGGCCGTGGGAGGCCAAGGAGGCCGGAGTGCGGATCGTCGGGACCGGCCGCTCCGACTTCCCGAACCAAGTGAACAACTCGCTCGGCTTCCCCGGCATCTTCCGAGGAGCCCTGGACGTCCGCGCGCGGACGATCACCGACG
This sequence comes from uncultured Thermotogae bacterium, assembly GCA_964354815.1. Classification (GTDB taxonomy): domain Bacteria; phylum Bipolaricaulota; class Bipolaricaulia; order UBA7950; family UBA9294; genus CAYHBG01. Next base: position 5,387 of record CAYHBG010000036.1, on the reverse strand, counting down.
AGATGACGATCGAGGCCGCCCGCGCCATCGCCGGCACGGCCCAAGCGCGCGGCTTGACCGAGGAGACCCTCCTCCCGACGATGCTGGAGACCGAGGTGTTCGTGAACGAGGCCGTGGCCGTCGGGATGGAGGCGGTCAGGCAAGGGATCGCAAGGCGACCCGTGAGCGAGGAAGATCTCCGAGCCGAGGTCGCGGAACGGATACGCCGCGCCCAGGCAGAGACAGAGATCCTGATGCGGGAGGGGCACATCCCCCCGCCGCCCGCTGGAGACGGCCGAGAGGCGGCCGCAAGGAGGAAACGATGAGAGGAAGGTGCTTGGAGCTCGCTCTGGCGTTCGGCGTCGTCCTCGTCGCCACGGTGACGACGCTGTGCGCGGACGACTACCGCTTCACGTCGAGCCTCATCCAGACGATCCCTGTCAGCGGGCCGATCCGCTTGCAGGTTGAGAACCCGATCGGCAACCTCTCGATCGAGGTGGGAACCGAGGAGAGCGTCAGCCTCTTCGCCGTGAAGAAGGCGGACGACGAGGAGACGCTCGCGCAGATCTCCGTCTCGATCGACCAGGGGGAGGACGCGGTCGTCGTCCGGGCCCAGAAGCCGCAGCGGACCTCCCCGCGCTGGGCCGTCGACTTCGTCCTCCGCGTCCCCGCCGGGACCGAGCTTGAGCTCAACGGCGGGGTGGGGAACGTCGCGCTGCGAGACTACGTCGGCTGCGCCTCGGTTCAGGTCGGCACGGGAAGCCTCAGTGTCGACAGCTTCTCCGGGATGACCTTCTCCGCGAACGTCGGCGTGGGGGACGCCGTCCTCGCCGGACTGTCGTGCGACTGGGCCCACATCGAGGTCGGGGTCGGGAAGCTCGACCTTCGCCTCACGAGCGACGCGTCCTACACCGTCTCAGCGGAGGTCGGGATGGGTGGGCTCGCGATCGAGGGCTTCCCCGGGATGCAGCTTGAGGTGAGCGGGTTCCTCGGGAAACAGGCGCGGGGCGTGCTGGGGTCTGGAGCAGGGAACCTGCAGCTCAAAGTCGGAGTGGGAGACCTTTTCGTCCGGCCGACCGGCGGGTAGAAAGAGAAGCGCCTGGCGCGCGCCAGGCAACGAGGTGTATACGTCGCCCGTGGCTTCTCTGTCAAGGGCGGCGAGAGAAGGTCGCCCGAAGGCGTTCTCGACGGCTCGCCTTCTGCGATGCAAGCTCGTTGACCTACTCCTCGATTGCGGAGAGCAGCTTCGCCGTGGTGAGGACCTCCATGCCAAGGTCGGCCAGGTCCGCGTCGTTCGACCAGATCGGCGCCCGGAGCCGCAGGGCGAGCGCGAGGAGGTCGACGTCCTGCGGGTCCCTCTCCCCGACGCGCCGCGTCGCTTCTGCGACGGACCGCTTGTAGAACGCCTGTTCGTAGATCGTAAGAGGAAGGAGATAGAGGGCCATGCGAAGCTCCTCCTCGCTCACCCCGGCCTTCTGCGACAGGACGGAGAGGTAGGGCAGGAGCTCGGCCCGCGTGAACGCCGTCGTGGCGAACTCCCCGACCGCCGAGCCCGCGAACACCCGCCCGGCCGCGCCTCCGATCAGCGCGGACAGGATCGCGTTCGCATCAACGACGAGCCGCTCGAAACGCCTCAAAGTCGTCGAGGACCGCCTGCTCGGAGAGGCCGCGTTTGGCCAGGCTCTGCCTCACCCGCGCCGTGATGGCGGCGAGGATCTCCCGCCGCAGCTCGAGCGGAAGGCCGTCCTCGCTCTCGAGCGAGATGAAGACGCCGGCCGGCTTCCCGCGACGGGTGATGAGGACCGGGTCGCGAGACCGCAGGAACTGCGTCGCTCGGTCGCGGAACTCCTTCACGGTAGCAAGTTGCATGGTGACCACCTAAGTGGTCATTATACCACACAAGGACGAGCCGGCACCTCGCGCGCTCCGTCAAGGAGGGCGCCCGCGCGGGGAAGCGCGGGATCCTTCGAACGGTCGTCGCTCATGGGCAACGGACGCCGACCGTGCGGCCGATGATCGACGCCTGAACCGGCCGGAGGCTCCGCGGCCCAACGGTCGTCGCCGCCAACGTCCCGCTCCGCGCGATTCCGATCTACGCCCGCGAGGGAGGATCGGCCAGCCTGCTTGAGCTTCCGTGCCGCCGGGCCGCGGCTCTCGCTGCG
>CAYHBG010000036.1:0-3146 GCA_964354815.1 uncultured Thermotogae bacterium | reverse complement strand
GTCCTGAACCAGTGCTACACCGCCGCGGGAGAGCGAAAGGAGGCGATCGGCCGCGCGTGGGTCGCCGACAAGGCGACCAGCGCCAAGCTCAAGGTGAGCTTCGTCTCCTTCCTCGGTCTCTGGCTCTTCGCCGCCGACTACTGGATCATCGACCTCGGCACGGACTACGAGTACGCGGTCGTCGGCCACCCGAACCGGAACTACGGCTGGATCCTCTCCCGCACCCCGACCCTCCCCGAGGAAGTCCTCGCCGGGATCAAGGCGCGCCTCACTGCGCAGGGGTACGACGTCGCCCGCTTCCGGATGACCGATCAGAGCCGGTCGATCGCCGAGACGCCAAAGGCCCCGCCGGTCGAGCACTCCTACACGGCACCGTGCGACGGGGGCAAGTGACCGTGCGTTCGGTCGTGGCCGGCCTCCTCTGTGCGCCCCTCGGCCTCTGCGCTGTCGCCGCGGCCCAGGTTGGAGCCCCGATCGATCTCTCCGGGACCTGGGCCGAGCTTCAGGTCTACCCGGAGATCACGACCATCCCGTTCCTCAACGCGACCGTGACCCGGACGAGCGTCGTCCTCCTCCGCGTGGAGATCACGCAGACCGGAAGCTCCCTCCTCCTCACGCAGACCTACTGCTCGACCGACATCGACAGCGGGACCTTCCTTGTCTCGACCGTCATCCCGGACGCGTTCCTCGTCTCCCTCGGCGAGGCAAGGAGACCGGCCTCGCTGGACGCGTCCGGGACGACGATCCGCTTCGACCAGCCGTGGTACACCGAGGTCCGCGGCTGCCGGCTCGCCGACCCGGCGAACGACCCACTCCCGACGTCGGCAGACGACCCGCGCGTCTTCGACCAGGACAGCGACGGAAACCCTGGCCTGACCGTGCGGGTCAGCATCCTCGGGATCGCGGGCGGAGACGTGTACGTCGTGCAGCGCGTCCGCTACCGCCTCTCCGGGATGGTCGTCACGCCCGATCGGATCGAGGGACTGATCGAGTGGAGGAACGAGCAGGTCACGCTCGAGGCGACGAGCTCCTTCCTGGAGGCCAACACGAACTCGCACCCCGATCCCATCCCCGAGCACAGCTACTTCGTTCTCCGGCGGATCCAGCCGGACACCCTGTGCGAGGAGATCGAGGAGGAGCGGAGGGCCCTCTTCGGGCGATGAACGCCGCGCTTCGACACCCCCTCGCTGTGCGCGTTGCCGTCGTCATCGCGTGCCTCGTCGCCGCCTCGTCGACCGCCCTCGCTCAACCCATCGCGGACCCCCTCCCCGACCTCTCGGGGACCTGGGTCGAGGTCCACGTCCTGTCGGAGATCCTCTCCTTCCCCATCGTCGGCAGGGTAGAGAGCACGAACGAGGGCGTCCTGCTCACGGAGATCATGCAGACCGGGAGCGCCCTCTCTCTCTCAGGCCGCTACTGCGCGATCGAGGTCGCGATCGAGAGCCCCCTCGCCTGGACCGGGATCCCTGATTCCTTCCTCGCGTCGTTCGGCCAGCAGATGAGGCCCGCGACGATCGAGGCGAGCTCCGAAAGAACACGCTTCGTCCTCGACTGGTACGCCGAGGTGAACGGAGCCCGTCTCTCCGACCCCCACACCGAGCCCCTCCCGAGGAGCTGCGACGATCCCCGGGTGGTCGACGCCGATGGCGACGGGCATCCCGGCGTCACGCTCCTCGCGCGCGTCCTTGGCGTGATCGAGGGGGAGGTCTACGTCGTCCAGCGCGTGCGCTACCGCCTCGTGGGGACGCTCGTCGCGCCAGACCGGATCGAGGGGCTGATCGAGTGGACGGGAGAGCACGTCGTCCTCGGGGCGAGCTCCCCGCTCCTCGCCGTCGACACCCCGTCCGGCCCTCACGCCGACCCGGAGAGAAGCCGCTTCGTCCTCGTCCGCGTCCGTCCCGGGACGACGTGCGAGGAGATCAGGAACGGCTGGAGGGATCTGTGCGCGCAGTGAGCCTCCGGCCCTTCCAGCGGCGCGCTCGGCTTGCCGTGGCGCTCGCCCTCTTCGGAACGCTCCTCGCCCACGGCGCCGCGTCCGCTCCCCTTCCCGACTTGTCAGGCACCTGGGCAGCGGTCGAGGTCTACTCCGGCTACCTCAATACCCCCCTCTTCGGCAAGCTCCCCGGCGCGATCACGGCCGGGTTCCGCGTGGAGATCGCCCAATCGGGAAGCGCCCTCACGATGAGCGCGCGCTACTGCACGCTCGGCGTAGGAAGCCCCCTGCCCTTCGTGACGGCCGAGATCCCTCCCGCCCTTCTCGCTGCCCTGCGCGGCGTCGAGCAGAGCGCGACGCTCGAGCCCTCGAGCGCGGGGGTCCTCTTCACCCAGCCTTGGCGCTCCCAACTGAGCGGGGCCCATGTGTCGGACGCCGATCCCCTCCCCGCGACCTCGGACGATCCTCGCGTCTTCGACGAGGACAAGGACGGCCATCCCGGCGTCACCCTGCGCGCGAGCCTGGCCGAATTCCTCAGCACCGATCTCTACCTTGTGATCCGCTTGCGTTATCGCCTCTTCGGGAGCGTCGTCTCACCCGACCGGATCGAAGGCCTAATCGAGTGGACAGGGGAGATCGTCGTCCTAGGAGGAAGCCTCCCCATCCTTCCGTCGCGTCACGTGGCGCACCCCGACCCGGACCCGCAGAAGAGCTGGTTCGTCCTCGTGCGGGTCGACCCCTCCTGCGACTGCGCCGCGCTTGCGGCGACCTCGGCTGGTCTCAGCGACCGCTGACCGCAAGGCCGCGCAGCCCGATGGCGCAGCAGCCCTTGGCTACCTTGGCGCGAGACACCCCAAGCCGAGCCGGAGGGCCGTCGCCTCGAGGTCGAGAAGGACGCTCGAGTAGCGCTCGTTCGGCGGCTCGACCGTCGCCTTGGAGACGCCCATCGCGACGAGGATCGCGTTCACCATGCTGTAGCCGCCTCCGTCGAGGTAGACGTAGGCCGTGAGGGTCCCGTCCGCATCGCGCAGCATCTGGTCGAACTCGAGGTAGACGAGCCGGCCGAAGACCATCTGGTAGTTCACCTGCGCCGCGATGGCCCCGCAGAGGGTCGCGTCCGCGGGGTCCGCGTAGCTCCCGAGGTAGCGAACCGTCTCCTGGCTCCCGACGATCCACGCCGGATCGGTCGCCCCCACGATCTCGACGACGATCC
>CAYHBG010000035.1:0-14148 GCA_964354815.1 uncultured Thermotogae bacterium | reverse complement strand
CGGCAACGAGGAGCGGCTGCGGAGGTTCCTGGAGGAGGCGCTCACCGCATGACCCCCGAGACCAGGCAGGTGATGGACTACCCTGTTCACATCTTCTGGAGCGAGGCGGACGGCGGCTACATCGCCGACATCCCTGATCTTGCCTGCTGCTCCGCCTTCGGTGACACGCTCGAGGAGGCTCTCCGACAGGTGGCCCTGGCCAAGGAGGCCTGGCTCGACGCCGCACGCGCCGAGAGACGGCCCATCCCCAAGTCGCGCTCCCGTAGGTCATTCCCCGAATCTGCTGATCGGCCTGCAGATCCCCAGTCCGCCAGAGGTTGACCTGTGGGAGCGGATGTGATAGTCTGAGCATCAAAAGTAACCCTGAGGAGGTTACTTCGATGGCGCGGACTATCACAGAGCTCGGACCCAAGGAGGCGGAGTTCCTCTCCCGCATGGCGGCTTTCGAGCGCGGGGTCTTCACCTCGGCCAAGGCGGCGGAGTTCTGGGGGAGTTCCGACTACACCAAGGCCGTCCTGCACGCGCTCGTCGAGAAGGGGTGGATCCTGCGCCTGAGGCGTGGAACCTATCTCGTGGTCCCCCTCGAGGCCGGGCCGGACCGTCGCTGGTCTGAGCAGGCCACTGTCATCGCCCCGCACCTTGTTCGCCCCTCAGCCGTGGCGTACTGGTCGGCCCTCCACTACTGGCACCTCACGGAGCAGGTCCCGCGGGTGACCTTCGTCCAGACCCCGAAGCGGCTCTCCCGTCGTGAGGTCGAGGTCTTGGGGATGCGCTTCCGTCTCGTCACAGTGAAAGAGAGGAAGTTCTTTGGGTTCGTGATCCCCACCTCAGGCAACCGGCCCACCATCGTCACCGATCGGGAGAAGACGCTGATCGACGCGGCCGACCGGCCGGACCTCTCCGGGGGCGTTGTTCAACTGGGCGAAGCGCTGCGCCAGGATCCCGGGAGGGTCGATTGGAAGAGGCTTGATGCCTACCTCGATCGGTTCGGCTCTGGTGCGGTCTACAAGCGGCTCGGCTATCTCGTTGAGGCTCTTGGGATCCCGATCCCCGAGTTCGAGGCGCGCCTCGCGAGGTGGCGGTCGCACCTCACCGCCGGGATCTCGCCCCTCGAGCCAGGAGGAGGTGGAGCGGGGCGCACCGTCACTCGGTGGCGCATCCGCGTGAACATCCCGGCCCTTGAAGAGGCGCAGCCGTGATCGCTGAGGGGGAGCTGAGGCGGCTGGCCGCTGAGAGAAGGGTCGACCTGACGATCCTCAACCTGGACTACGCCCTGGGCTGGTTCCTCGCCGGCCTGTACAGGGACAGGCGCTCAAGCGGTCGCCTGCGGTTCAAGGGAGGGACCTGCCTCTCGAAGGCGTACTTCCCCGGCTATCGGTTCTCGGAGGACCTGGACTTCACGGCCACCGATCCCCTGAGGGGTGACCAGGTTCGGAATGCCGCCTTGCGCGTGGCGCGCTGGAGTGAGGAGCGAGGCGGCCCGGACTTCCAGGCCGTCCCTCCCCTCCTGGAGGTTGTTTCCGATGAGTACGGCAGCGAAGCCTTCGAAGTGCGCGTCTACTTCCGCGGCCCTCTTGCCTGGACGGGATCTCCTCAAGCGATCCGGCTCCACATCACGCGCGATGAGCGGCTCGTCCTTCCGGCCGAGGAGCGAGCGCTTCTCCACCCCTATTCCGACGCACACGAGCTCGGAGCCCCACTCCTCCTCTGCTATCCGCTCCTGGAGATGCTTGCTGAGAAGCTCCGGGCGCTCTCCGGGCAGAGGCGCTTCGCGATCGCGCGGGACGTCTACGACGTGCATCGGCTTGCTGCAGTCGCGGTCGATCTACCCGTCATCGCCGAGGTCCTTAAAGAGAAGCTCGCTGCGAAGGGAATGACGCCAGAGACGGTGAATCCTGCGGGACTCCTCGCTCGACGAGACGAGTTCGCACGCGATTGGGAGCGTAATCTTGTGCATCTCCTGCCTTCGGGACAAGTGGTCTTCTTCTCCGACGCTTGGGCGACCGCCGTCGATCTCCTGGAGGGCGCCGGCCGCGCTCTTCGGGGCGGTATCTGAGGCACTGCAAGCCTCCGGGGCGAGGTGCGCATCTTGATACCGCCATTGAGCAGGTTCGGTTCGAGACCGCACACGCCGAAGGGCGGCCGATCCCCGAACCTCGCTGCCGCCCAACGGTCTGCCAAGTCGGCTGACGTCGCGGCGGACCCAGCGGTTGACGAACGTACCCGATTAGGGTAGGATCGTACCCAGAATGGGCACGAAGGGGACCTCCAACTTGATTGGGGCAGCGCTCTTCGGGAAGACGCGCCTCGGGGTGCTGGCGCTTCTCTACGGCCGGCCGGATCAGGCTCGCTACCTGAGCGAGGTCGTCCGCGCCGTCGGCGCCGGCACAGGGGTCGTGCAGCGGGAGTTGGCGCGGTTGACCGCGGCCGGACTCCTCCGTCGGACTGTCCAGGGGAAGCAGGTCTACTTCCGGGCGAACCCGGATTCCCCGGTCTTCGCTGACCTGAAGGGACTCGTCGTGAAGACGGCCGGCGTGGTCGACGTCATCCAGGCTGCCCTCGCTCCCCTCACCGATAGCGTCCGCCTGGCCTTGATCTACGGCTCGATCGCGCGAGGAGAGGAGACCGCGGCAAGCGACATCGACCTCCTCGTGATCGGGAAGGCCTCCCTGTTCGAGGTCGTCTCGTCTTTGGCCGACGCCCAAGAGACCCTGCGCCGCGAGGTGAATCCCGCCGTCTTCCCTCCGGCTGAGTTCAAGAGGAAGGGGCGCGCGGGTGACCCGTTCCTGACGGCCGTCGTCAAGGGACCGAAGCTGTTCGTGATCGGAGGTGAGCGTGAGCTTGCAGAACTGGCTCAGGGCAAGCCCTTTGGCGGCCTAGCGCTCCCCCGGTGAGAAGAAGAAGGGGCCGGCCACCGGAGCGACCGACCCCTCTGGCCGTCCGGCCCGCAGTACCAGGACCATCCGCTACCTGGCGTCCCGTAGTACCACTGCCCATCCGGGAGGCCCTGCCGAGGAACGGTGGGAAGCGGGGTGTAGGGGCGTGTCATACGACATCCGGCGATCCAGGAATGCGCGCCGCGTTTCCTCTCTTCCCCTGTACAACCGCCGGCCTCTGCCGAGGCACCGCCAGTGTTTCGCGCTCTTGCCCGCCGGCGGTCGTCCGAGAGGCAGACCGCTCGACAGATGCGCCGCCGGTCCACGACGAACGCGCAGCCCGGCCGGTGAGTGACATCGAAACCCGACCCTGGCACCGGCGGAAGCTCAGGAAGGTCTCCCATCGGCTTCATCTCGGCATACCCTTCGGTCTTCATCGTCCCCTCACACGCCCGACCTACAATGGCCGAATCCTTGAGACAGGTGGAGGATTCCATGATGGATAGGCGGACGGGTTCGGATGACGTGGAGAGAACGGAGGACGTCCTGCGAAACGCGCAAGGCGCGGTCGAGCGCCGCCGCAAGCGACGGAACATGCTTGGTGTGGCCGCGGTGGTTCTCGCGGCTGTGGGGATGGCGGTCGGAGTGGCCGGTCTCCTGGGACTCGATCGCGTCAATGCCCAGGCTGTGCCGGAGGCCGTCGTCGTCGAGCGGCCGTTGGCGGAAGTCGCGGCCACGAGGAACCACGACCCGTATCCCCTCGTTGTGGCGAACGAGGAGGGCGTGGTGCGGTTCTCCGTCGCCGAGTTCGCCGACGGCCTCGCGCACGACTACACGTTCATGGTCGACGGCCGTGCCGTCGAGTTCTTCGTCATCCAGGACACGGACGGCGTGATCCGCGCGGCGTACAACGCCTGCGATGTCTGCTATCGGGCGAAACTCGGGTACCGCCAGGACGGCCGGGTGATGGTGTGCAACAACTGCGGCAACCGCTTTCCGATCGAGCAGATCAACGTGGTCCGCGGCGGCTGCAACCCCGCCCCGCTTGAGCGTCAGCTCGACGGCGATGCCCTCTTAGTCAAGGCCGCCGACCTCGGCGCCGGCCTCTACTACTTCTAGGGAAGGCGGGGGCACGAGCCCCCGGGCTTCCTCAGGTGGGTCGGCCCAGCCAAGAGCGGAGGTTCTCACCCCCGATTTCGCCCTCGGCGCGGTGCGGTCTTCACCGGCCCAGACGACGGAGGAGGATGGCCCCGTCCTTGATGACCAACCGGACCTCACGTGTGGCCGAGACATGGGCTGAAGGATCTCCGCCTACGGCGACTAGATCGGCCAACTTGCCGGCTTCGACAGTCCCCAGATCGTGTGCTCTGCCCAACGTTTCGGCAGCGGTCTGCGTTGCAGCCCTGATCGCCTCGAGAGGACTGAACCCGGCCTCCGTGAGGAGCGCCATCTCCCGATGCGCTGCCTTGCCGATCACGACTCCCGGCGCGCCAGCGTCTGTCCCGACCGCCACAGGGACGCCCGCCCTGTGAAGCTGGGCTACGACGCGCATGCTCTGCCCCAGCGTGCCCGGATGCATCCGCTGCATTGCCCAGGCAGCGGACAGGGTCGGAACGAAGTGCGTCCGCCGGTCGAGCATCAGATTCACGAGCTCGCTTGGGAACTCCGCGGACCGCGTTCCTGGGAGAATCCCGTGCTCGATCGTGTCCGCGCCGGCTCGTACCGCGGCGAAGGTGTCATCCGGATCTCCTGTGTGCGCCATGACGGGAAGCCCTTGCGCATGGGCCTCTTCGGCGATGGCCTCAAGGACGGGGAGCCGAAGCTTGGGCACGGGATGATCGAGATCAAAGGGATTCACGCTGCTGTAGATCGCCTTGATCGCATCGACGCCGCGGCCGGCGAGGCTCCGCACTTCGGCCCGCGCGGCGATGGCGTCGTCGACCTGGCGCGTCGCGTGATCGATGACGTAGCGGTTCTTCTTGTAGATCGTGCCTGCGGGGTGCCCGCCAGGGGCGGTGAAGATCGGTCCAGCGGCGACGATGCGCGGCCCCACGAGCTTGCCCGAGGCGATCCGGTCACGAAGCTCGAGGATGTGCGGGTAGTTGTCGCCTGCACTTCGAACGGTCGTCACACCGTGCTCGACTGCAAGCATTCGGCGCTTCCTGAAGTTCCTGGCGAAGTCCAGGAAGAAGGGGAAGACGGACCAGTAGGAGAAGGTCCAGTTCGGATCGTCCACGACGAAGCCTCCGAAGTGGACGTGAGCGTCGATGAGGCCCGGGAGGACCGTCAAGCCGCTGAGGTCAAGGACGCGAGCCCCCTTCGGGTACCCAGCTCCCTGTCCTACAGCGGCAATGCGGTTCCCGTCTACGAGAACCGTCGCGTCGTCGACGGCATCCGCCCCGGTCCCGTCGATCAGACGCGTATGAACGAGCGCGATCGTCGGGCGTCGAATGGGCTCACCCTCCAACCCGGGTCGTCATCCAACCCGGTTCAGTTCTCACTGTGGGCGGCCGCAGGCCGGCGACACAACTTCTGCGCCACCGCGGAGAGCCCCCTCACGCAGGCGTCCGCTCTGCCTGGGATGGACAGGGTCTCATTCGGAGTAGAACTCCTCGCGCAAGGTCTCGCTCGGGATGAAGCGGGATGCCTGGCGCAGGATCGCAAGGAGCGTGCCTGGATCGAGCTCTCGGTGCCTGGGAACGGTCAGTATCTCCTCCAGACCGGCAGGACCGATGCGCTTGAGCTTGACGTGGCTTCCTCGTTGAGAGTGCACGTTGAATCCGTGCCGGGACAGAATCGTGACGACGTCATCTCCTGAGAGGCGCCTATGCTTGGGCACCGACCGGTTCCAGCTCCATCGTGACCACGATCGCCGGGTCCCGGACGAGACCGAACCTTGCCGGATCCTCGCCTTCCAGGTGCAGTGCCACGGCCTCCCTGAGGTTGTCCAGGGTCTCATCCAGGGTCTTGCCTTGGGTCACCACGGCGAGCTCAACGCACTCGGCGACGTACTGGGACGCGCCCTTTCGGACGATTGCCTTGACCGTGCGCTGCAGGGCCATCTTCGCCTCCTTCTCAAGCGATGCAGGGCCACCCAGCAGCATTATAGTCCCGACTCTGCTGAGCGCACCACGGCGAGTCAGGCGACGAGGTGCTCACGTTCGACGAAGGGCCCCCCGGCTGTGGTGGATCTCGCGCCCCTCAGTCGGAGGATCGTTGGGCCGAGCGCCCGGAGAGGTCGCCCCGCGCGAGGGAAGCGAAAACGCCGACGAGGCAAAGCGCCGAGAAGATGGCGAAGGCGACGCGGGCGCTCTCAAGGAGCCTGGGGGCGTTCGCCTCGGTGATCGGGACCTTCCCCAGGAAGAGAGCGAGGAGCAGCATGGCGACCCCCATGCTCGCCATCTGGCCGATCGCGCGCATCGTGGCAAGGGTGCCCGAGGCGACGCCGTAGAAGCGCGGGCCGACCGCGCTCATCACGGCGTTTGTGTTGGGAGACGAGAAGATGCCGAAGGAAAGGCCGAGCCAGGCGAGGTTGGCGATGACGAGAGGCAACGGCGTGCCCGGCCCGAGGAACGACAGGAGCGCGAGGCCGAGGACGGTCATCCCCATCCCGATCGAGGCGACGATCCGCGGTTGAATGCGGTCGGAGAGCCGGCCGGCGAGCGGAGAGAACAGGGTCTGGAGGACCGGTTGGGCGACCAGGACGAGGCCCGCGGCCTCGGGGCCGAGGGCTCGATTGTACTGGAGGTAGAGGCTGACGAGGAACGCGACCGCGGACGTCGCGGCGTAGTTGATGAGGGCGGCAACGTTCGATAGGGCGAGGGTCCGGTTCCCGCGAAAAAGGCGCAGGTCGAGAAGGGGGCTTGTGCTCCGCAGCTCCCAGAGCCCGAATCCCAGAAGGCCTGCCGCTCCCAAGAGGACGAGGAAGAAGCCGAGGGGATCGGGAAGCTCGCCGAACCCGGCCATCAGGGCGACGACGCCGGCACCGTAGATGAGGGCGCCAGGCCAGTCGAACCGCTCCCCGCGGAACTCCGCCCACTCCTGGCGAACCTTCCACAGGATGAGGACGAGGAGGAGAGCCCCGAGCGGGAGGTTGACCAGGAACAGGCTCCGCCAGCCGAGGCGATGGGTGAGCACCCCTCCGAGGACCGGGCCCAACGAGAGTCCGGTGTAGACCGCCGCCACGTTCCAGCCCAGGGCCCGCCCCCGCTCCTCGCGGGGGAATGCGGAGGCGACGAGGGCGGTCGACGTGCTGAACAGCATCGCCGCGCCGGTCCCCTGGAGGATGCGGAACGCGATCAGGGCGTCGCTCGAGCGGGCGAGGGCGCACAAGAGCGACCCGACCGCGTAGGTCGCCATTCCGAAGGCGAAGGTGCGGCGGCGTCCGTGCAGGTCGGCGAGCCGGCCGAAGGGGAGGAGGCCGACCGCGGCGGCGAGGAGGTAGGAGGTGGCGATCCAACCCATCGCCACGGCGCTCATCTGGAACTCCTGCCCGATCGTCGGGAGCGCGATGTTGACCGACGATCCCATGAACGCGGCCTGGAAGGAGGCGAGTGAGGCGACGAGGAGGACGTACCGCTTGTTCGACGGCTCAGACATGGAGGAAGAAGGATAGCACAGAGCGAAGCGAGCCGGAGCGCGGCGGACCGAGGAAGAGGCGAGACAGCCCGCCTCGGCGAGCGCTGCCCTGGAGCGAGGGTCGGCCTTCCCCTACGCGGTGCCGGAAGAGCCGGACCGTCCTGGTCGCCGGTTGCGCATGCCCCCACGGGCGCCATAGAATGGGCCCGGCCGCCTGGGCCAGAAAGACCGGGCAACGGAGGTGCGCCCCTTGAAGGAACTGAGAGCCTACTGCGGGCTCGTCTGCACGAAGTGCCCCGCCTACATCGCGAAGAGGACGAACGACGACGCGCTTCGCGCCAAGACGGCAAAGGAATGGGCCGGGCCGGACTTCCCGATCCGGCCGGAGGAAGTGAACTGCGACGGCTGCACGACGAAGGGAGGCACTCCCTGGAAGTTCTGCGCGATGTGCGAGGTGCACGCCTGCGCGTCCGGGCGGGGCGTTTCCACGTGCGCTGCCTGCGTCGACTACGGGTGCGGGAAGCTGGAGAAGCTTCTCGGCATGCTCGGCCCCGAAGCGCGCGCGAACCTCCAGACCCTCCGCACCGCGTAGCTCGCTCACCCGGAACAGAGTCGCCCTCGTGACGCCGTGCTGGCTGGCGCCCGCGGCCCGTTCTTCGCCGTGTCCCTTTGACGACTTCCCCGGCGCGGATTGGACAGAGAAGACCCAGTGGCGGTAGAGTGCCTCGTCGGCAAGGCTGGCCGCCATCCCAGGGGCCTTCTCTCTTGCGGTCTCCGCAGGTCCCGGGGGAGGGTGGGTGCCGCTGTTCGGCCATGGGGGAGACTGTCTCGACGGGCTTCGGAGGCATCAAGGTCAAGGAGGGAACCATGCGGGCCGTCTGGAAGGGGTGCATCCTCGCCGGGGTGCTGTGTCTCGTTCTGGGCGCTTCCCTCGCGGTCTGGGGGCAGCGGACGATTCTTCTCATGGTCGCCTACACGGATCGCGACGAGGAGTACGCGCACGTCCGGGACATCCTGCAGGCGAAGGTGCCGAACGTCGTCCTGACGGAGCTCACGTCCGACAGCGCAGTGGACGTGGAGGCCGCCCTCCGCGCGGCCGACGCCTTCCTCGTCCCCGAACAGGAGGACGCCTCGGGGGACCAGGTCTTCCAGCTCGGGCAGGCCTGGGCGGGCGCTCTCCAGTCGTTCGTCCACCGTGGGGGCCAGATCATCGAGTGCGTCGGCTATACCGCGGGGAAGGGCGTCGAGCTCCTCCGCGGCGCGGGGTTGACCTCGGCTCAGGACACCCAGCAGCACGTCGGCGTTGACCTGCGCGTAGTGGCCCCTTCGCACTACCTCGCCGGGGGGGTCCCGGGGACGTTCGTCGGCATGGACGGCACGATCTCGTTCGGCCAGTTCGATGGAGACCCCGTGATCGCCACGGCCGACGGCCGCCCCGTCGTCTTCGAGAAGCACGTCGGCTCCGGATCGCTCGTCGCGATTGGATTCGACTACTACGAGTACAACGACGCCATGGCGCAGGTGCTCGTGAACGCCGTCGGCGCGGCGACAGTGGACGTGGGCGTGGACGAGAGGAAGGAGGTCGCGGCCGACGTCATCCGCGAGGTGCTCAAGGACGACCTCTCCGGAAAGGAAGTCTACGTTTCCTCCAGGCCGCTGGCCGCTGGCTCCACCGTGAAGACCTGGACAGGCGAGGTCCGCACGACCTCGAGCCAGGAGTGGATGGTCTTCGTCGACGATCTGCCCAAGGCGAACTGGGGACACCCGGCGCGCTACGTGTTCCAGGACGTGGTGACCGGTGCGCGGAGGGTGATCCAGGCCCTCCTGCCGCCGCTCGAGTTCCAGGTGCTGCTCCGGATCGAGATCGTCATCGACCCCACGACCGGACGGGGTTCTCTGACGTTCACCGAACCCGGGAAGGGCCTGCCGCCCAGCGCTGCGGAGGAGCTGCGGGTCACCTGCGACGCGCCCCCAACGGACCTCACGCTGGAGTTCGTGCAGGCAAGCCAGGTCCTTTCGTACAACGTGGTCACGGACCCAGGGCGCACCCTCGCCGTCTCCGTCGCCGACCTCGGGTCGGCCGGCGATACGTGGATCGCCGAGGTCTACGAGGACGGGATGCTCGTCGCCTCGACGCAGGGCGACGGGACGCTCGAGTCGTACTCCCTGCCGACGGCAGCGGCGCTCCGAACCGGGCGCGCCACAGTGCGCGTCCGCTACGGCGGTGGGATCGACCTCTGGCCGGCGCACATGGCGCTGCGGGTCGGGTGCAGCCAGGCAGTCGGCACGGCGCTCTCGCTCTCCTGCGGGGGCGCCCCGTACGAGGAGACCTACCGGTTCCAGGGGGCGACGGACGCTCTCGTCTACGACGTGTCCCTCGACGCCGGGGCGACCCTGTACGCCCGCGTCGCGGATGCGGGGATGCCTGGAGACATCTGGCGCGTAGACGTCTTCAGCGGGGGCGTCCTCGTCGCGTCGACTGAAGGAGACGGCACGGCGGAGTGGTCTCCCCAGCCGGCGGCCGCTGCCATCCCCTCGGGACGCGCCATCGTCCGCGTCACCTACGAACGGGGCGTCGACGTGTGGCCGGCCACCATGCGCGTCCAGATGGAGTGCCGCCGCGGCGCCACGCCACCCATCACGCCTCCTGTGACGCCTCCGGTCACGCCGCCGGTGACCCCGCCGACGGGACAGGGCCGAAAGGTCGCCGTCCTCGTCAGTGGCGGAGGGAACAAGGCCTCGAACTACGACCGCTACTGGAACGACATGAGCTTCATGTACCGCACCCTGAAGACGCGCTACGGGTACACCGACGAGGACATCTACGTCCTGTACGCGGACGGGCTGGACACGGCCATCGACCAACGGTCCCGTGAAGGCTACGCGGACTCGCCCAAGGACTTCGACGGCGACGGCAAGGCCGACATCGACCGCCCCGCAACACGCCAGGACCTCCTCGCGACGTTCAGCGATCTCCGGGGACGGCTCACCGACCGCGACCAGCTCTTCTTCTTCTCGACGAACCACGGGAGCCAGGACCCCGAGGGAACTTCCGACGCCGTCCTTGTCCTCTTCAACAACGAGGTCATCACCGACGACGAGTTCGCCCAGGCCGCGAAGGGCCTCCGGGTCCGGACGGGCGCCTACTTCTTCGAGCAGTGCTTCAGCGGCGGGTTCATCGAAGAGATGCGCCAGGCGAACCACGTCGTCATGACGGCGGCCGACTGGAACGAGCCCTCATGGGCGTGCGACACCGAGGGAGCGTACAACGAGCTCTGCTACTACTTCACGAGCGCCCTGGCGGGGAAGACGCCGGCCGGCGACGCGGTCAACGCGGACACGAACGGCGACGGGATCGTCACGCTGCGCGAGGCCTTCGAGTACGCCAAGAGCAAGGACAGCCAGGCGGAGGAGCACCCGCAGTACTACGAAGGGGCGAGCGGGCTGGGGTCGAACACCCGGCTCTGAGAAGAAGAAGCGGGCGGCTAGGGCTTCTCCTGTCCTAGCCGCCACGCTCGAGCATCTGCGCCTGAGGGGCGTAGGTCAGCCCCAGGTCGCAGGCTACTTCACCGGTGGGGTCGCCTCCGCGGAGAAGACCCCTGAGAAGACCCACTCAAAACCCAGCCCGGAGCTCACGCCGTCGACTGTGCTCGCCTCGAACCAGGCCCACCCGCTGAGGGTCGAGGAGCCGTAGCTGAGCTGGATCCACTCGTCGAAGGCCCAGCCACCCCAACTCAGCGTGGAGATGCTCTCAAGCGTCAGCTTCCCGGCCGTAAGGGTGAGCGTGGCGATGAGATCGCCGTACGGAGAGGGAAGGAACCATGTCCCCGCCGCCAGGGTCCCGACGAGCGTCGTCGTGCCGGCCTCGTCGAGCTTGAGGTCGAGCACGGTGACGCCGAGCTCGAGGTACTCCTGGAAGTCCACGGCCGACAGAGAGAAGTCAAGGTCGGTCTCGCTCACGAGCCACCAGGGATCCAGTGTGACGTCGAGGTCGAGCGAGACGTTCACCCCATCCAGGAAGAGGTAGAGTGGGACGGTGACCGCAGCATCCAAGGTCAGAGATCCCTTGCCCTCTCCGAGCGTGAACTCCGTGTCGACGAGGGTGGCCTCCCCGAGGAGGCCGATCCCGTTCAGGCCGAATGGGACGTACCCCAGCTCGAGGTAGGCACCCAGAGAGAGCACGTCCCACGCCCGCCACAACTCGAACCGCCCCTCACCGGCGAGGGCGGGGTAGAAGGTGAAGTCCGAGAAGATGGAGAAGGTCCAGTCTCCGAGGTTGAGCGTGAACTCCGAGCTCTCCGAGAGGTCGATCGCCGGAAGGAGCCCGACGTCGAACTCGAGGGACCCGCTGTAGCCGCTCCCCGCCAGGACGATGCAGGAAACCCCAACGACGATCGCCACAAGACCGATGAACCCAGCCGCTCGCCTCATCTTCCCCCTCCTCTACTCGTTGCCCGCGCCCCCCACGGAACGGGCCCGTTATCGTAGCCGCCGGACGAAGGGAAGTGAAGTCTTCTCCACCGGGATTGCCCTGCCGCCAGCGCACCCGCCCTTTTGCCCGGCGCGGTGAACCGCGCTAGGATTCCCCAAGTTCGGCTTCGAGTTGCGACCTGGGCAAGGCGGCCCGAAGGGGGGTCGGGACATGAGTGCAGGGAAGGTCATCCTGGTCGTAGTGGGGGCTTTCGTCGTCCTCGTCGGATTGTGCGTCCTGATCGGAGGCGGGGTGATCGTCGGAACCGAGCGGAACCTGACCGATCGCGCCGGGTTCCTCACAACAAGACCTGTCCGTGTGGAGCAGGATGCCTACGCGGTCATCGCTCCGGTGAAGGTCGAGGGAGAGTGGCCGTGGTGGTGGACGGCGCCCGTCACCGTCCGCGTCGAGGCAGAGGCAGGCGACCGCGAGAAGTCGGTCTTCGTCGGTTTGGGTCCTCGGCGGGACGTGCAGGAGTACCTCGCCGGCGCCGCCTACGACGAGGTCGCTGGACTCGAGCTGCCGCACGGCCCTCGCTTGACGTACCTGTCGCATCCAGGGACCTCGGCTCCACAGAGCCCGACGAGCGAGACGTTCTGGCAGGCCGCCGTGCAGGGCCCTGGGAAGCAGACCTTGACCTGGGAGCTTGAGCCCGGCGACTGGCTCGTCGTCCTGATGAACACCGACGCCTCTCGAGGCCTCGATCTGTCCGGATCGGTTGGAGCGCGGGCCCCTTGGCTACTCGGAGTGGGGATCGGTCTCTTGACCGGAGGCGCGGTCCTCGTGGCGGTCGGGGTCCTCACCATCGCCCTCGTCGCCCGCCGTGGGCGCGCCGAGGCCGGAGGGCGAGGGCCGGAGCCCAGCCCGGCGCCGGGGACTGCTTCAGCCTATCCGCTCACCTTCAAGGGAGAGAGAACCGAGCCCCTCTCGCCTGGGCTCTGGCTCGTCAAGTGGTTCCTGCTCATTCCGCACTACGTCGTCCTCGCCTTCCTGTGGCTTGGGTTCGCCGTCTCATGGCTTCTCTCCCTCGTTGCGATCCTGTTCACCGGACGCTATCCCCGCGGACTCTTCGACTTCAACGTCGGCGTCCTGCGCTGGACCTGGCGCGTCGGGTTCTACGGGTACAGCGCCCTCGCAACCGACCAGTACCCGCCGTTCACCCTCCGCGCGAGCGGCCATCCCGCCGACCTCGACGTCCCGTACCCGGAGACCCTCGGACGTGGGCTCGTCCTCGTGAAGTGGTGGCTCCTTGCCTTGCCCCACTACGCGGTGGTCGCCTGCTTCCAGGGAGGCGGCGGTCCTCACGGCGGCGGGCTCGCCCTTCTCCTCTCGCTGTTCGCGGCGGTCGCCCTCCTGTTCACGGGGCGCTACCCCAAGGACCTGTTCGACCTCGTCCTCGGGATGAACCGCTGGAGCTACCGCGTCGCGGTCTACGCCACCCTGATGACCGACCGGTACCCGCCGTTCCGCCTGGACGAATAGGCCTCGAGGCTCGGCTGGCGCCAAGCTGGCTCTCGCAACTCAGCCTCCCGGCTGGCGCTCGTCTCCGGCGATCAGGCCGTCCTCGATCGTGACGAGCCGCGTCACGCGGCCAAGGAGTCGGCTGTCGTGCGTGGCGAAGAGGAACGTCGCCGCGTGCTCGGAGTTGAGGTGGCGCATCAGCTCGATCAGCTCGAGGCTCGTCTTTGAGTCAAGGTTCGCCGTCGGTTCGTCCGCGAGGACGATCGCCGGCTCGGCGACCACGGCGCGGGCCACCGCGACGCGCTGCTGCTCTCCTCCGGAGATGCGGTTAGGAAACTGGTCCGCATACTTCTCAATCCCCAGTTCGCCCAGGATCTTGCGTGCGCGGGCGATCCGTTCCCGGAGCGCGACTCCGCGCAGCTCGAGGACGAACGCCGTGTTCTCAAGGACGGTGAGGACCGGGATCAGGTTGTACGCCTGGAAGACGAACCCGATCCGTTCCAGGCGCAGGCGCGAGAGCGCGTCCCGCGACAGGCCGGAAAGCAAGACGCCGTCGAGGTAGATCTCCCCCGACGTCGGCCGGTCGAGGCCCCCCAAGAGATGGAGGAGCGTCGACTTCCCTGACCCAGACGGCCCGGCGACGGCCGTGAACTCGCCACGGTCAAGCTCGAGGTCCACGCCGCGCAGGGCAGGCGTCTCGACGGAGTCGGTCTTGTAGGTCTTCACGAGCTTCTCCGTTCGCATCACAGGGTCAGTCGACAT
>CAYHBG010000034.1:13387-14583 GCA_964354815.1 uncultured Thermotogae bacterium | reverse complement strand
GCCTGGTGCTGGCACCCGGCCTTGGCCACCCGGAACCCGGGACGGGGAAGCCGTGCACCCTGCGACTAGGTCCGCAGTTCCTGCGTCGAGAGCTCGACCCCCGGGCGGAGCTCCTTCTCGTAGGCATGCCCCACCTCATCGGGGTGCATCCCCGCCCGCTCATAGAGTCGGGTTGCCCCGGTGAGACTCGTCGAGTCGACATGGAGAGCGACCTTCCGGATGCCTCGACGGTAGAACTCCCCAAACGTGTGATGAAGCAGAGCGAGGGCAAGCCCACGCCGCCGCCACGGTCGCCGGACGCCGACCGTGGGGATATACCCCATCGAGACGTCCGCCCCGGTCTTGGGGTACCCATAGCAGACCCCGACGATCTCCGCCCCCTCCAGGGCGAGGAACCGAAGGGTCGGGTCGAAGTCCGGGTCGGTCGCCATGACGTGCCGCTGGCGCTCCATCGCCTTCTCGAGCGGGATCTCGACGAACCCCCAATGGTCTCGGAACGCGTCGCGGACGGCAAGGATCGCCGCGCGGAGGTCCTTCTCCGGATCGAAGGCCCGCACCTGGATCCCCTTCGGCCAGATCGGCGCGGGGGGAGGCACGTCCATCTCGATCACCATCCGCCAGAAGTGGCGGACGGCGCGGTAGCCGTGGCGCTCGAGGAAGCCCTGCGCTCCCTTGTCCCGGTCGTCCGCCCCCTGGTGTAGGCTGACTCGGGTGCCGGGCGGAGCCTTGGCGACAGCCTCTTGCGCCCGTTCCTCGATCCAGGAGAGGAGCGCGCTCCCGATCCCCTTGCCCAGGTGCTCGGGGTGGACCGAGCCTCCGCTCTCCGCCTGCACGTGCGGGGGGAGGAAATCGACGACGTAGGCCGACCCGACGATCTCGCCCTGCAAGGAGATGACAAGGCGCGTGTCCGCCGCGGGGTCGAAGCCGGGAGAGGTGAGCTGCGAGAGGAGTTGGTCTCGGGTCAGGGCGTCTTCCCCGCGGATCTCGCGGGAACAGAGGTTGACAAACGCAAGCAGCGCGTCGACGTCCTCAAGCGACGCAGGACGCACGCGGTATCCCCGTGGGAGTCTCTCCATGGGCGCACCTCCTCTTCTGGTCCGATGACGCAAGCCGGAGGCGAGGGTAGTCGACCCCTGGGCGCTCGTCCACCCGTGGCCCTCGCCTCCCTCGTGCCTTCCGCGCCTGCACCTCCCCCA
>CAYHBG010000034.1:8699-13287 GCA_964354815.1 uncultured Thermotogae bacterium | reverse complement strand
CCGGCTTCAGCTCGACCTCAAGAGACGCTCGAGAGCCGCGGTCAACGCCTCGATGTCGTCGGCTGTGTTGTACCCCTGTGTTGAGACACGCAACAAGGCGCGGCCGTTCCAGGAGATCACGGGAACCTCGATGCGGAACTCGTCGAAGAGGCGCCTCTGAAGGACTTCAGGGGAGCACGACGGAAGAAGGAACGCGGCCATCTGGACGTACCAGTCCTCAGAGTCTGGGGTGAGCGGCGGTAACCCTGTCAGAGAGGTCACCTTCTCCCGTGCCTGGCAGAGGAGGGCGTGGCAGCCCTGCCGTACCTCGTCCCAGCGCTGTCCCTCCAAAAACCGGATCGCGTCCGGGACGGCGAGGAACGCAGCGAGGTCGCGCGTTCCCTGCCACTCGTGGTGGTCGACAAAGCGCGACGGGCCTGGTTTCTCCGCCTCCCAGCCCCAGGAAACGACGAGCGGATCAAGGAGTCCCTGCCGCTCGGGTCGCGCGTGGAGGAACCCCGCCCCCTTGGGCGCGAGCATCCACTTGTGGCAGTTGCCGGCGTAGAAGTCCGCCCCGAGGCGTTCGACGTTCAGGGGAATCTGCCCTGGGACATGCGCCCCGTCGACCACCGTCACGATTCCGGCCTCGCGCGCTCGACGGACGAGCTCTGCCGCCGGGAAGACGATCGCCGTTGGCGAGGTGAGGTGGGAGACAGCCAGGACGCGCGTCCGCGGGGTTGCCCGAGACCAGACCGCCTCGACGACTTCCTGCGGCGAGCGCAGGGGGATCGGGACTTCCGCGCGGACGTAGGTCGCGCCGCGCCTTCCGCAGACAAGACGCCACATCCGGTCGATCGCCCCGTACTCGTGATCCGTGGACAGGACTTCGTCGCCAGGCTCCAAGGGGAGGGAGTGGGCGACGATGTTCATCGCCGTGGTGGCGTTCGTAACGAAGACGAGGTCATCTCTCTTGGCTCCCACATAGGTGGCCAGGGCGGCACGGGCTTCGGCCAGGAGCCCCGCGGCACGACGGCCGAGGAACTCGACCGGCTCCCGCTCGAGGTCCGTCTGCCAGCGCTGGTAGGCCTCGAAGACCTCTCTCGGGCAGGCACCGAAGGACCCGTGGTTCAGGAAGACGACGTCCTCTCGCAGGAGGAACTGCGCTCGCAGGTCCGCGCCTCGCCCACACGGGGTGAAGGGCCTCTTCATGATGAGAGGGATCGTATCGGAAACCCTTCCCTCATGCGGTGCCTGGGCGCGGAGACAGTTGGGGCTCCGGCTGCGGCGACGAACCCTTCAGGGTCCTCGCGCCCAACCAAGTGCGACGTTCGACCTTCCATTCAAAACGGATTGCCAGATCACGACACCCACCATCCTATGATCGCCCGGCGTTCCAGCAACTTGGTTGGCTACGTCGGCCGTGCGCTTGGCACTGGACGGCCGCTTCGGAAGCTGGTATCCTCGCTCTACCTTCAGATCCATCCGAAAGAAGGAGGGCCTGACGATGCTGGTTGAGATCGACCGGGGAGTCAATTCGCCTTTGTACCTCCAGATCCACCAACAGATCCGCGAGCTGATTCTCTCTGGGGCCCTTCCGGAACAGACGCGTCTCCCGCCGACGCGGGACTTGGCGAAGGCACTCGACATCAACCGGACGACCGTCGTCAACGCGTACCGTCGGCTGTGGAGCGAGGGGCTGATCGAGGGCCGCTCGGGCGGAGGCACGGTCGTCGCCTCCTACGAGGCCCGGATGGCACAGCAGAAGGCAGTCCCCGTCCACACCCACCAGCCTCTCGCCTGGGAGGCGCTGTACACCGAGCACGTCCCCCTCGCGGGGAAGGGTCTCTCTCAGCAGGCGGTCCCGGAGACCAGCGACGGGGCGATCTCGTTCGCCCTAGGCGGAGGCACGGGCGACGTCTGCTCGCAGATGGGGGCTCAAGAGGTCCTCGCTCGTCCCTTGCTGGAAGGGGAGGCCCTGCTCGGTTCCCCTCCTCCTCAAGGCGACGGCAAGCTGCGCAGGCTCATCTCGGAGCACCTGGAGCTGGACGGGATCCGCGCGACGCCGTCTCAGATCCTCGTCCTGTCCAGCCTCGAACAGGGGGTCTACGTCGTCGCCCAGGCCCTGCTCAACCACGGAGATGGGGTCGCCGTCATCTCGCCCACCTGCCCGTCCACGCTGCACACGCTCCGCTCGTCCGGGGCGCGCCTGCACCTCGTCCCCACGGACGGCGAGGGGGTCCGGCTCGACGTGATGGAGGGGATCCTCGCTCACCTGCATCCGAAGCTGATCGCGGTCGAGCCGACCTTCCACAACCCGACCGGGACGACGCTCTCGCTCGATCGCCGCCGCCGGCTGCTCGAGTTGGCCTACAAGTACCGCGTGCCGGTCCTGGAGCTGGACGCGTACGCGCAGATCCGCTACGGTGGCCAATCCATGCCGTCGCTCAAGGCGCTCGACAGGCAGAACCACGTCTTGTACCTGTCGACAGCAGGCCAACTGCTCCCCGGTCTGCGCGTCGGGTGGCTGGTCGCGCCGCAGAGGGTGGCACGGCAGGTCGCGGCGCTGAAGCACTCGATCGAGTTGTGCACTCCGGGCCTCGCCCAGGCGATGGCGTGCGCGTTCATCCCCTGGCTCGACGAGAACCTCTCCGAGATCGTCGAGCAGTACCAGATGCGACGGGACGCCATGTGCGAAGGCCTGGAGCGTCATTGCCACGGTCTCGTCCGCTGGGTGCGCCCGGAGGGGGGGTTCTTCATCTGGGGCGAGCTGCAGCGTGGCCTGTTCGCGAAGACGCTCCTTGAGGAGGCCCTCCGCGAAGGGGTCGGCTTCACCCCGGGCCCGTCCTTCTTCCCAGAGGGCCGCGGCGGCGAGCGGTACCTCCGCCTCAACTTCGCAGGCGCTCCGGAGCCACAGATTGCGCTTGGCCTCGAGCGACTCGGGCGCGCGGTCCGGTCCACGCTCGCTGTGGGCACGAAGGAGGCCAAGGCGGTCCGGCGTGTCAAGCGAGCGCTCGAGGAACACACGGTCCCGGCGGTCGACGTGGCGGCGGCGTCCCTTCTGTGGGAGGGCGGCGGCCGGATGAAGTAGGGGCCGAGGCGCGGCCCACTCTGCGCTGAGCAGCGAAACTCGCTACCGTTCGTTCCCGCCCAGCTCGCGGTGCCGCCAACAGGCGACGAGGTGGTCGTTCACCATCCCGACCGCCTGCATGAACGCATAGCAGATGGTCGGCCCCACGAAGCGGAGCCCGCGCCGACGCAGATCCTCGCTCAGGGCGAGCGACTCGGGACTCTCGGTGGGAATCTCGCCCAGAGCCGTCCAGGCATTGTGGACCGTCCCTCCGCCGACGAAACCCCAGAGGTAGCGGTCCAGGCTTCCGAACTCCCTTTGGACGTCCAGGACCGCCCGAGCGTTCCCCACCGCGGCCTCGATCTTCCGACGGTTGCGGATGATCCGCGCATCCGCGAGAAGGTGCGCCAGGTGCCGCTCGGTGTAGCGTGCAACGAGACTGGGATCGAATCCCTGGAAAACCTCACGGTACGCCTCCCGACGATGGAGGATCGCCGACCAGGAGAGGCCGGCCTGGGCCCCATCCAGGACCAGGTGCTCGAAGAGAAGGGCGTCGTCGTGGATGGGAACACCCCACTCCTCATCGTGGTAGCGCAGGAGAAGCGAGTCGGTCGTCCTCCAGCCGCAGTCTCTTCTCCTCGTCTCCCCTTGGCTCACGTCCCTGATCTTACTGCGCCCAGTCCGTGGTGGATCCGTGCCGGACCGCGTTGGTGGTAGACGCCCTGCCCGCTTCGAAGGAGAGTGAACCGTAGGTCCCTCAGGAGGTGGCCGCGATGAGAAGATCCGCTTGGGAGTCGCCGCGCAGCGCGGTGACGTTCGTCGTCCTTGCCGTTCTGGGGTTCGCTCTCCTGGGAGGGCACGCAGAGAGCATCCCCTGGTCGCCACGACCGGTGGACGAGACCCTGGTAGGCCTCGCCGGACTCGATTTCGTCGCCTTCGTCGACGCCTCGTACCGGGAGTACGTGCTGCGCTTTCCGGAGTGGGTCACGAACCTTGGGGTCGCCGGGGCGTTCGGGGTGCGGAACGACGCCCTGAACGTCTACTCGGCGACGTACCTCGAGGAGACGCGCCGCCTCGAGCGGGGAATCCTCGACCTCCTCCGTGGCTACGACCGGGCGACGCTCGATGCGGAGGATCAGGTCACCTACGACGTCTGCCTTTGGTACTGGGACGACCTCGTCCGCAGCCAGGCCTTCGCCCTCTCCGACTACCCGGTCAGCCAGTTTCACATCACCAGCCTTCCGTGGACCCTGTTCGACCTCCTAACCGAGGTCCAGCCGATCGCTTCCCGCGAGGACGCCGACGACTACGTCTCCCGGCTCCTGGAGGTGGGGCGGCAGTTCGACGAGATCGTCACGGGGCTTGAAGCACGCGCCGACGCCGGCGTGATCCTGCCCCGGGAGGTGATCGACCTCGCCCTCCCGGAGATCGACGGGCTCGCCGGCGCGTCGGCCTCGCGGGCGCCGTTCTATACGTCATTCGAGTCGAAGCTGAAGGGCATCGCGGGACTAGGGTCTCAGGAACGAACGGATCTCCTCGCTC
>CAYHBG010000034.1:0-8599 GCA_964354815.1 uncultured Thermotogae bacterium | reverse complement strand
AGCCAGGCCCAGGAAGCGCTCGGAGGCCGATTCGACCTCGTGGGATTCCACCGCGCCGTCCTCGGGCAGGGCGGTGTGCCTCTGCCTGTGCTGGAAGAGGCCGTCCAGAACTACGTCACGCAGGCCTCGGGCGGGTAGTTCCCTCGGTACGAGAGCGACACCTCGCGCAGCCGGCGGATCGTCGCATCCAGATCGTGAGAGCGTCCCCGCGCGATGGCCTTCTCCAGCTCCTCTTGCGGGAGTTGTCGTAGGAGATGCGCTCGGACGCGGCCCGCCTCCTCTCTAGCCCAGAGGGAGGAGGTCGGCAGGGCTCCGAAGGCCCCAAGCAGCTCCGCGGAGGCCACAGCCTGGTCGGTGGAGGCGAGGCGAGCCGCCAGCGCGACCAACGGATCGCCGATGGACGGTCCCCAGCTGACAAGGCTCGCGGCCCGCTGCCAGCGCTCAAGGAAGCTCGCAGCTGACCCCGGATCTCCCTCCGAAGCGGCACGGCGCGCGGCCTGCACGAGAGCATCCGGATTCTCGGGCTCGAGGGTGAGACTGCGCTCGATGAGGCGCGCCGCTTCGGGTCCGTCGCCGCGATCGAGGGCCACCGCGGCCGCACAGGCCGCAATCGTGGCAGAGACGTGGTCCTCTGAGATCGAGGTCGCGAGTTGGGCCGCCTCCAGGAGTGCGGCGTCCGCGGCGTCGAGGCGCCCGGAGAGCCTGTCCAGGACCCCGCGGTAGTAGAGGGCCACCGCCTGCAGGTAGCGGCTACCCAACTTCCGGGCCAGCGGCCTCACCGCCCGGACGCGTTGGTCGGCCTTCTCGGCCTCTCCCCTCGCGAGGGCGATGCGGAGAAGCCCAAGCAGGGATGCCGCCACTCCCAGTCGATCGAAACCCAGCTCCTCCCGCAACCGTAGACTTGACTGGTAGCAGGCTTCGGAGCGGGCGAGGTCGCCTCGCGCCTCGTGCAGCAACCCCAGTGTCTGCAGGGAGAGGCTCTCCCCCCAGAGGTCCCCGATCTCGCGTCGCAGAGCCAGGCTGCGCTCCGCGAAACGGAGGGCCTCCGCCTGCCTCTGCTCAGCCGAGACCCGCTCGTCCTTCGCTCCGCCGGTTCCGGCCGCTGACGAGGCCAGGCTCTTCTCGGCAAGGAGGTAGCCGAGGGCGTCGAGCGCCGTTCCCATTCCCCAGAGGTGATTCCTCTCCTCGAAGAGGTCGAGGCTGTGCCGGAGCACCGCGATGGGATCGTCTCCGAGGAGATCGCCCGAGAAGGGGAAGTAGGCGGCGAGAACCAGGGCATACGCCAGCTCACCCGAAGGGGGCAGAGCGCTCAGGAGCTCGAGCCCCCGCGCGAAGCGCGGGCGCGCGCGGGCGCCGTCGAGGAAGCGCAGGCACCACGCCTCGAAGATGAGGGTGGTGCCCAGCAGCAAGACCGCTTCCTCCTCCGTCGCTTCTCCGAGCCTCTCCGCGGCCATCCCGAAAAGGGCGCTCCCTTCCTCGTAAGCGTTTCGGATGTCGTGGCTGAGGAAGAGGCCCATCGCCGCGGCCCGCAGGGAGACCACCTGGCGGCTCTCGACAGCGAGTCGCCAGGCCTCGACCACGTTTCCCTGTTCATCCTCGGCTTCAAGCAGCGCCTCCTTGATGTCCTTGCCCCTCAGTCTCCGCTCGCTCTCCGCCAACCAGCGGAGGAAGTACGCGCTGTGCCGATCTCGGACGTTCGTGCTCTCCTCTTTGGTCCTCCCCAACTCCTCCCCGGCGAACTGACGGAGGGTCTCGTGCATCTGGTAGCGGCCAGCCGGAAGACGGCGCAGCAGGGACTTGCCCACGAGGGAGGCGAGGTCTCCGGGCGAGGCCCCCGCGACGGCCCTTCCCGCCTCGAGACTGCACCCACCTCGAAAGACAGCCAGCCTGCGAAAGACGTCGCGGGTGGCCGGAGACAGGGCCGCCATGGAGGACTCGAACACCGCGCGCAGGCTTCTGTGCCGGGGCGGGAGGTCACGGAGCGGGACCGAGAGGAAGTCCAGGCTCCTCTCGATCTCCCGTGCGATCGCCTCCGGGGAAAGGGAGGTCACCCACGAAGCGGCAAGCTCCAAACCAAGAGGGATCCCTCCGATTAACCGCGCGATGCGACCGATTGAGAAAAGGTCGGCGGACGTGGGGGCGAAGCGGGGGTAGGTCAGGCGCGCCCGTTGCACGAAGAGCTGAACGGCGGGGTAGCGCGCCACGTCCGTCTCTCCCTCAGCGGGACAGGAGAGGCCTTCCACCTCAGCGATGGCCTCACCCCGCAAGGAGAGCCTCTCGCGCGACGTCACGAGAAGGCGAAGCCCCGGAGCCGCCTCGACGAGCCTGGACAGGAAGCCCACCCCCTCCAGGAGGTGCTCTGCGTTGTCCAAGACGACCAGCATCTCGCGGTCCTCCAGGTAGTCCGCCAGGGCCCGTTCGACGGCTCGGTCGAGCGCTGGAGGCGCGCTGCTGCCGGCCGGGCTTCCCTGCGCGACCCTCCCCCCCAGGGCGTCCAGGAGGAGCGCCGGAAGGAGGTCGGGATCGGAGACCGCGTCGAGGGGGATGAAGACCGCGCCATCACGAAACTGGGTCGCCGCGCGCCGCGCCGCCTCGATGGCCAGGCGCGTCTTACCGCTCCCGCCGATCCCGGTGACCGTCACCAAGCGCGCCACTCCCTCGGCGAGGAGGCGCCCGATCTCGCGCAGCTCCTCCTGCCGCCCCACGAGAGGCGTCGCAGGCGCGGGGAGCCGGGACACCCGAGCGGCGGGTCGCGCGCGCGCTCGGAGCTCCTCGACCTCCCCTCTGCGTACCTGCTCAACGAGCTCGGTCGTCTCGTCACTGGGAGGGACGGCCAGCAGGCGGTCCAGGGCAGCGACGCAAGTCTCGTACTGGCGGAGCGCGGCGGACCGGTCCCCCGCTCGCGCGTGCAGCGCGATCAGGTGCCGGTACGCCGGCTCGCTTGCCGGGTCGACCCGCAGCCATTGCTGCGCGAAGACCATGGCCGGGGCGAGGTCTCCGCGCGCCGAGTGGGCGCCGATCAGGCGGTCCAGAACGAGGGCGAGCTCCTGTCGGAGGCTCTGGGATTCGAAACCCTGCCAGTCTTCGAACGAGGCGCTTCCGTCCACACCGAAACCGGACAGGAACTCCCCCACGTACAGCTGCGCCGCACGAGACAGGGATTCCACGCCATCCGGAGGCAGGGGCTCGTCCTCCTCCCGCGCGCGGAGAAAGGGCCGGCTCAGACGTCGGAACTCCCGCACGTCGACGAGGAGGTCCTCCTGCTCCCGGAGGGCGACGGCGTTCCGACTAATCTCGAGGAAGTCCGCGAGCGCGGTCTTCCGCAATCCCCACAGGATCTGGCGGAGGGCTGCCTGGGCTGTTCCTTCCCCCGCTTCGGGCCAAAGCAAGGAGGTGAGCGTCTCCCGCGACTGCCCTCCCGGAGCCACGGCGAGGTACGCGAGGAGAGCGATCCCCTTTCGGCGCCCGATCTGGATGGGCGCTCCATCTTGCAGGACGCAAGGCGAGCCGAAGAGACGAATCCTGAGCTCCGCCACGGCGAGACCTCCCCGGTTCCGTGGTCGGATTCTACCGTCTTCGCTGAACCGGCGAAGGGCGCGCCAAGACCAGGAGCGCATGATGCAGCGGGAACAAGGACCAGGACGGGGGGGAACTCGCCGGCTACTTCGATCCGCGCATGCGCGGGTCCAGGACGTCGCGCAGCCCATCGCCCATCAGGTTCCAACCCAGGACGAACAGCAGGATGACGAGGCCGGGGAAGGCGATCGTGTACCAGTACTGAAGGGGGCTCCCGTACGTTCCGGACATCCAGTTGCGGGCGAAGGAGATCATCTGGCCCCAGTCCGCATAGCCCAGCTCTGCGCCCAGCCCGAGGAAGCTCAGCCCCGCCGCGCTCAAGACCATCGAGCCGATGTCCATCGTCGCCATGACGAAGATCGGGAAGATGGCGTTGGGGAGGAGGTGACGCAGGATGATCCTTCGGTTCCCTGCCCCGATGGCCCGCGCGGCCTGGACGTAGTCCAGCTCCTTCAGCTTCTTGATCTCGGCGCGCGTCAGGCGGGCGTACTGCATCCAACCGAAGACCACGAGGGCGATCATGACCTTGTCCAGACCCGTGCCGAGGATGGTGACCAGGACCATCGCCGCGACCAGGAAGGGCATCGTCATGAAGATGTCGACCACGCGCATCATGACCTCGTCGACGAGCCGGCCGTAGAACGCGGAGACGGCTCCTACGAAGACGCCGACGAGCGCCGAGACGAGCGTCACGACGAGGCCGATGCGAAACGCCGTCCGGGTCCCCCAGACCAGGCCGTAGAAGATGTCGTACTGCCCCGACGTCGTGCCCAACGGGTGCCGCTCGCTCGGAGGCTGCGGCTCGTTCAGGTAGCTGTCTCGTGGGACGAGGTACGGTCGGCTCGGCTCCGACGGGGGCGCAATGAGGGGGGCGGCCAGGGCGACGACGACGAAGCCAAGGACGAGGCTGAGCCCCACCACCGACGTGGGCATCCTGAAGAACTTCCGCGTGATGCGGCTTCGGAAGAACCTCACGAAGAACAGGCTCCGCCCCCGCAGCAGGTTGCGCCGCGGCCTCACTCGAGCCTCACCCGCGGGTCTATCAACGCGTACAGGACGTCCACCACGAGGTTCGCCGTCACCATGAGCACCCCGTTGAAGATGGCGAAGCCGAGCACGGCGGCGATGTCGAGCTGCAGGGCGGCTGAGGCCGCGAACCGGCCGAGTCCCGGGAAGTTGAAGATCGTCTCCGTGATCACCACCCCGCCGAGGAGCCCGGCCACCGTCCATCCCGCTACGGTCACCACCGGGATGAGCGCGTTGCGCTGGGCGTGCCGGTAGATCACCTTCCTCTCCGGCAACCCCTTGGCCCGGGCGGTGGTCACGTAGTCCTGACGAAGCGTTTCCAGCATCGAGGACCGCGTCACCCGCAGGATGAGCGCCCAAGAGATGTAGGAGAGCGTGATGACGGGGAGGAGGAGATGGCGCAGGGCATCGAGGAAGATGTGCCAGTTGCGGTTCAGCAGGGCGTCGACGGTGTGAAGGCCGGTGTAGGCCTTCCACTCGGCGGAGCGCAGGATGGGGATGGTCCACGTGCTCAGCCGGCCTGCAGGAAACCACTGCGAGAAGAAGCAGAGCAGGAGAAGACCGGCGACAAACACCGGGAGCGACCAGCCCGTGATGGCCATGATCCGGGTGGCGTGGTCCCCAATCCCGTTCTGGTGCACCGCGGAGTAGACGCCCATCCGGATCCCCAGGAGGACGAGCGGGATGATGGCGAAGAGCGCGAGCTCAGCGGTCGCCGGGAGGTACTTCGCGAGAGCGTCCTGGACCATCAGGTGGGCCGAAGGGGAGTAGCCGAGCTGGCCTCGGGCGAGCCCCTTCAGCCAGCCGAAGTACTGCTCGTACACCGGCCGGTCGAGGCCGTACTTCACGATCAGGGCGTCGAACTGCTCGGGCCGGGCGCGAGAGAGGATGGCGTCGTTCACGTAGAGGGAGAGGCGCTTGTAGGGGTTGATCAGCTGAACCATCGCGAAGATGAGCAGCGTCACCCCGAAGACCACGACCGGAAGAAGCAGGAGTCGCCGCGCGATGTACGTGACCACCGTCGTCCCTCCTCGTCTGGGCTCTAATGAAAGTGGGGAGCGGGACGAAGGTCCCGCTCCCCTTCTGCTAGAACCCGCCTACCACTCCGCTACCTGGTGTTGTACCTCTCCCAACAGGGCGGTGTTCACCGTCGCCCCGTCGGCCTTGTAGACGATCCGGAAGTTCCATCCGTTCCAGGACGAGTTGTACCAGTAGCCGCCCACCCACGTTCGCATCCAGCGGCGCACCGTCTGCTGCGAGTACATGGTGACAAGGGCGTTCTCGTGGCCGACTTTCTGGATCTCGTAGAAGATCTCGCGTCGCTGGTCAGGATCTGCCTGGGCGCGCTCGGCGACAATCAGCTCATCGAGGCGCGTCGCGACGTCCCCCAGGACGGAGAAGCTGGCGCGGCCACCGTACGTCCCGTTGCTGGAGTAGTACGGGGTCACGTAGTTGTCCTCGTCGGGGTAGTCCCACTGCCAGCCGATGAAGAACATGGTCATTCGGCGAGCCCGGTTGTCGTCGAGGTAGTTAGCCCACGGAAGCCCGCGGACCTCCACGTTGAATCGGATGTCGAGCTTTCGCAGCTCGTCGCGGAGCATCTCGCACGCCGTCTGGCGGGCGACGTTCCCCGCGTTGTAGTCGAGCCGCATCCAGAACCCGTGCTCGAAGACCTCCCCGTCCCAGGCCAGCTTCAGCTCCTCGAAGGCCTTCTCCGGGTCGTACTCGAACTGTTCCTGGTCCGGATTGTAGAAGGGCATGAACGTCGGGATGACGCTCGTTGTCTTCGTGGCCTCGCCCATCATCACCTGGTCGATGTAGCGCTGGTAGGGGAAGAGGTAGGCGAAGGCGCGCCGGACGTGGAGGTCCGTGAAGAAGTCGGGTGGAATCCCTGCTCCGTCGAGCTTCCCGCTCCCCAGTCGCTCGTTCCCCTCGGTGACCACGTTGAGGTTGAGGAGGAGCGCATCGTTGCGCCCGCTCGGAAGGCCGTACACGGTGCGAACTCCCGGCGTCCCCTCGACCTGAGCCTTGAACTGCCGCGGGATGTCCACCGCGTCGGCCGTGCCATTCACGAGCATCAGCTTGCGCGTCGTCCACTCCTCGACGTACACGACCTCAACTCGCTTGATCTTCGGCAGGTTGGCTTGGTCCCAGTACCCGTCGAAACGCGTCAGGGTGTAGCCCGCCACCGGGTCGGGCGTCCCATCGAGCAGGAACGGGCCGGTCCCGCACGCCTTGTCGTAGAGCGCGAGCTCCTCCTTCGGCTGGTCGAACCAGTTCTGCCAGTTCGCCTTCTTCCCATCCCAGGCGCCGTTCTCGATCGCGAACCGTTTGCTGTAGACGTAGCCCCACGACGCGGAGTCGGCGACCGTCTTCAAGAAGTACGGCGACAGCCGCGGCATCTTGAACTCGACCGCGTTGGGATCGTCCGCAGGGACGTAGATCGCGGTCATGACCCGGTCGTAGGCAGCGTCCGCCCCGACCTCTTCGATGATCTGTGCCAGGGTGTCCTTGCCCAGGAGCTGGGACGTGATGATCCACGCCGGGCCGGCCGTGACGTCGCACAGGACAAGCCGCTGGAAGCAGTACGCGACGTCCTGCGCGGTTAGGGTGTCCCCGTTGTGGAACTTTACGTTCTGCCGGATCGGGAAGCGGACCGTGGCCGAACCGTCGGCCGCTACCTTGATGAGTCCGTTCTCGACGGAGGGGACCGCCGTCGCCAGGATCGGCCTAAGCTCGGCGAGAGACGTGTCCACGTAGCCCACGAGGCTGTCGTAGATGTGGTAGATAGCCTCCCCGCTCGAGGTGTCATAGCACCAGGCTGGGTCGAACGAGTCCCAGCCGGCGAAGGTCGCCCAGATGAACGTATCCGGGTTTGGAACCGCCCCGACGGCGGCTACCCCGCAGAAAGCGAGGAGCAGAGCCAGGGCAACGAGACAACTCCTCTTCAACGCCTGACCTCCTTGGGGCGCCTCTCGCCCGCCCGGGCTTCTCCTTCTCCCCGGCGTGAACAGCGCCCGCCCGCTTGCCACAGCACGACCCGTGGGTCGAGCCGACGATCCAGATCTAGTGGAGCGATCCTGCCGCCGGAGCACCGTTCTCTTTGCGCTCGCGCGGCGACGTCACTCAATCTAGGGCTGGGAGCCCGCGAGCGGATCGCCCAAGTCCCACGCGCGTTCCCTCGCCCGAGCGCGTCCTGCCTGCTCCTCGAGGTAGGCGCGGGACGGATCCGTCGCGCTGCTGCCCGACCCCGCGGACCGAGGCACCTCTTCGGGGACGCAGCATCGAGCAGGGTGTGTCCGCGAGACGCGCCGTCTGCCGCCCCACCCGCTCAAACCTGACCCGACGCGTGCGGCGACCGGCCCAAGTCGCCAGAGCGGATAGGCGCATCTGGAACGCCGTTCGCGCTTCGGTCGAGGCAAGCGGGATCACATGGCCTGGCGAGGACCGGCCTCGGATGGGCGACCCCACGGCGCGGCGAGAGATGACCAGGACTCTCACCCCAACGAGCTTCCCGGTCCGACGAGACGGAGCGGAGACGAGGCGCAGACGCACCAGGGGCAGGATCCATGGCGCGCGATGGGATCGTGGGGCACGGGATCTCCCCACGATCCCGCTTGCGCCGATCAAGGAGGACAGAGGCGATGCTGATCGAGATCGACCGACACGCTGGGGTGCCCGTCTACGTGCAGATTCACCACCAGCTGCGAGAGCTGATCCTCTCGGGAACCTTCTTCGAAGAGAGCCGGCTGCCGCCGACGCGGAAACTCGCCAAGGCACTAGACGTGAACCGGGCGACCGTCCGGAACGCCTACCTCAGGCTGTGGGGCGAAGGCCTCGTCGAGGGTCGGTCCGGAGCCGGAACCGTCGTTCTTCCCCAGGTGCCGCTGGGGACGCACGCCGCGGAGGAGGAGCGGTCGCTCCTATCCTGGGACACGCTCCTCGCGGAGCGGGCCGCCCCGGCCACCGATCGAGTCCTCTCCGGCGCAGCAGCGTC
>CAYHBG010000033.1:13398-14892 GCA_964354815.1 uncultured Thermotogae bacterium | reverse complement strand
CCTCGGCCGGGCCGTCGCAGACGAGGCAGCGCGGCGGGAAGAGGAGGGCGAGCACCCCCTCGGCGGCGGAGCGGGCGGCGCTAGAGGAGGCGCGCCACGCGCACGAGCTGCGTCGCATACCCCCACTCGTTGTCGTAGAAGGCGACCACCTTCGCGAGGCGCTGGTCCACGACCATCGTCGAGGAGAGATCGACGACGCTCGCGTGGCTCTCGCCGATCACATCGCTCGACACGAGCGGCGCCTGGCTCACGGCGAGGATCTCGGAGAGAGCCCCTTGAGCGTGGCGGGTGAACGCGGCGTTCAGCTCCTCGACGGTCACGTCGCGCTTGAGCAGGGCGACGAAGTCGGAGACCGATCCCGTGGCGACCGGGACGCGGAACGCGATCCCGTCCATCTTCCCGGCGAGAGTGGGGAGGATCTTCGCCGTCGCCGTGGCCGCCCCGGTCGAGGTGGGGACGATGTTGATCGCCGCGGCGCGGCTGCGGGAGAGCGAGCTCCCGGCCGAGTCGACGAGCTCTTGGTCCGCAGTGTAGGCGTGGACGGTCGTCAGGAAGGCGTGGACGATCCCGAACTCCGTCTCCAGGACGTGGGCGACCGGGACGAGAGAGTTCGTCGTGCACGAGGCAGCGGAGACGACCTGGTGAACCTTCGGGTCATACGCCTTGTGGTTCACGCCGTACACGATCTGGGGGATCTTCTCCTTCCCCTCGCCGCTCGGGGGCGCCGTGAGGAGGACCTTCTTCGCCCCGCCGGCGAGGTGGCGGATGGCTCCCTTCGGGCCGTCGTAGGCGCGGAACCTCCCGGTCGACTCGAGGACGAGATCGACGCCCATCGACGCCCAGGGGAGCTTCTCGGGCTCCTTCTCGGCGAGGAGGGGAACCCGCACCCCGGCGACCTCGATCCCGCCCTCGACGGCTTTCACCGGCCGCTCGTAGCGCCGGTAGACCGAGTCCCGCTCCAGGAGGTAGGCGGCGACCTCGGGCTTCAGGTTGATGTCATTCACGGCGACGATCTCGAAGTCCTTCGTCCCGAACGCGAGGCGGAAGAACGCCCGCCCGATGCGCCCGAATCCGTTGATGGCGACCTTCTTCATCTCTCCGTCTCCTTCTTCGTCTTCTCCACGATACTCAAGAACAGGCGATGGATGCGCAGGTCGTCCGTCAGCTCGGGATGGAAGCTCGAGACGAGGACGTTCCCCTGCCGCGCGACCACGACCGATCCGTCATGCCACGCGAGCGGAACGACCCCCGGCCCGAGGCGCGTCACGGAGGGGGCACGAATGAAGACCGCCGGGACGTCCTTTCCGGCCCCTTCGACTTCGAGCGTCGTCTCGAAGCTGTGCACCTGCCGTCCGGACGCGTTCCGCACGATCGCGAGGTCGATCGCGCCGACGGCGGGCTCGTCCTGACCCTCGACTTCCTTCGAGAGGAGGATCATCCCGGCGCACGTCCCGAACATCGGGAACCCTTCCCTGGCGAGGACACGGAGCCGCG
>CAYHBG010000033.1:0-13298 GCA_964354815.1 uncultured Thermotogae bacterium | reverse complement strand
GTGCGTCGTTGCCTGCACGATCGCCCGGGCGCGACGCTCCGGGTCGGCGGACTTGAAGATCCCGCTTCCGACGAAGATCCCGTCGCAGCCCAGCTGCATCATCAGGGCCGCGTCGGCCGGCGTGGCGATCCCGCCCGCGGCGAAGTTGACGACCGGCAGGCGGCCCACCTCGCGGATCACGCGCAGGACGTCGATCGGGGCGTCCATCTCCTTGCCCATCCGCACGAGCTCGCCCTCCGGCGCGGCAAGCACAGCGCGGATCTGCTCGTTCAAGAGGCGCATGTGCCTCACGGCCTCGATGACGTTCCCGGTCCCCGGCTCCCCCTTGGTGCGGATCATCGCTGCGCCCTCCGCGATCCGGCGACAGGCCTCTCCGAGGTCACGCGCCCCGCACACGAACGGGACCGTGAACGCCCACTTGTCCACGTGGAAGCGCGGGTCGGCCGGGGTGAGGACCTCGGACTCGTCGATGTAGTCGACCTCGAGCGCCTCCAGGATCTGCGCCTCGACGAAGTGGCCGATCCGGACCTTGGCCATCACCGGGATCGTGACGGCCTGCATGATCTCCTTCACCCTCGTCGGGTCGGCCATTCGGGCGACCCCGCCCTGGGCGCGGATGTCGGCCGGGACGCGTTCGAGGGCCATCACGGCGACCGCGCCCGCTCGCTCCGCGATCCGCGCCTGCTCGGCGGTGGTGACATCCATGATCACCCCGCCCTTGAGCATCTCCGCCAGACCCCGCTTTACGCGGGAGGTTCCCTTCTTCTCCGCCATCGTGCTCACCCCCTGCGCGGGCGAACGCCGCCTTTCATGCGCGGTGCCCGCCGCCCGCACGGCGGCGGGATTGTATCCCTCTTGGGGAGGGGTTGAAAGGGCGAACGGCCGTCCCTACACCCCGAAGAGCGCGCGGGCTTCCCGGATCGCAGCTCGGATCGGCATCCGGTTCGGGCACATCTCCTCGCAGCGTCCGCAGTAGGTGCACTTCTCGAGACCCAACGAGGCGACCGTCTTCCGGATGCTCGGGCGAAGGTTCTCGACGCCCTGCTTCTGGGCGAGCCCCACGGCGTAGAAGAGGGCCTCGATCGGCCTTACCCCCTCGGGGCAAGCCTGACAGAACCCCTGCCGCTCGCAGAAGTGGGGTCCGAGACGAGCTCGCTCACCCTCGACGAGGGCTCTATCCGCGTCGGTGAGAGCGAGAGGCGCCGCCCCCACAGCGGCGTTCTCCTCGACCTGGCCAAGGCTATCCATGCCGACCACGGCGGTCGCCACGGGATGAGACAGGACGTAGCGCAGGCAGGCTTGGGGGTGATGGAGGACGCCGCACGCAAGGGCCTTCATGACGATGACGCCGACCCCGCGCTCCCGGGCGATCGGGAGAAGCTCGGCCTCGGCGTGCCGCTCCATCAGGTTGAACGAGATCTGGACCACGGAGAACTCGCCCGTCTCCATTGCGGCGACGAGGGTCGACGAACGGTGGCTGGAGATCCCGATGTGGTGAATCATCCCTTGCGCCTGGGCCTCGACGAGGGCTGCGAGAGCTCCGTCGGGGGCAAGGACGCGCGCCAGGGCCGTGCGGTCCTGAACGTAGCTCACCTGGTAGAGGTCGACGAAGTCGGTTCGCATGGCCTGAAGGCTCTTCTCGATGTCCTTCCAGGCGCCATCTCTCGTCGTCTGGTAGGTCTTCGTGGTGACGACGTACTCGCCTCGCCGGTGGCCAATCGCGCGGCCGATCTTCTCCTCGCTGTCCTCGTAGACGGCCGCTGTCTCGACGAGGTTGATCCCCAGATCAAGGGCACGGTTGAGGACGGCGTCGGCTTCGTCCACTGAGATCAGGGCGAGCTGTCGTCCTCCCAAGCCGATGACAGAGACATCGAGGCCGGTCCTCCCGAGGGGTCGCGTGTGCACGGGTTCTCTCCTTCCCTTATCCAGAAGCGGATCTTCTCGAACGAGGCGGCGGCGGAGGGGGCTACCCTCCGGCACCGCCGCGGGCTAGAGGCGTCCTGGCGGGGGCTTGGGCGGCTTCCGGGCGGCGCGGGCGTAGTAGCGGGCCTTCTCTTCGATGGCGGCCAGGACCTCGTTCAGTTCATGGACTCGTGCCTTCACGTCCGCGCAGAGCTTGTCGAGCATCTCCAGGCGCAAAGGGAGGGTCACGTCGCCTCGCTTCTCCAGCTCCACGTAGCGCGCGATCTCCGCGAGCGGCATCGCGGTCTTCCGCAGATACTGGACGAGCTCGATCCACGCCACGTCCTCCTCGCTGTAGCGGCGATGTCGGCTCACCGTGCGCGCGGCCGGTCTGACGAGCCCGATTTCGTCGTAGTAGCGCAGCGTGTGCACCGAGACGCCGGTCCGTGCCGCCGCCTCGCCGATCGTCATCCCGGCCTCCCCGCGAGGGTTCATCTCGAAGACCCATGATAGGACTTCGAGTCGACTCGAGGTCAAGGGTGTCGTGCGAGGGACCGACCTCTTTGGCGTGACCTGATGTCATGAAAGCGCGCCCCCGACGGGCCTTCCCGCATTTCGAACGCACAGCCGCGGAGACGGGCGTGCAAGGCTGGCTGCTGACGTGCTTTTCGAGTGCTACGCCTTGAGCTTCCGTGGCCTGCTGTCGCCCCAGGCGAGCTTCTCCCCAAGGAGGCGGAAGAAGGGCGGGGCGTCGTGCATCCGAACGAGGCGCGTCGGGAGCGGGGACTCTCGCACCTCGACGTCGGCGTCGACCGGGACGTCAAGGATGGGGTCTCCGTCGGCGAACAGGCACGCGGCGCTGCGCGCGTGCACGACGAGGGTCTCGCCGGGCTGGAAGACCACCGGCCGGAGGCCGAGCTTGTGCGGGGCGATGGGGACGGCGAGGATCGCCCGCGCCTCAGGGAGGAGGACCGGCCCCCCTGCCGACAGGGCGTACGCGGTCGAGCCCGTGGGCGTCGCGAGGATGAGGCCGTCCCCCGGGCAGGTGGCGATGGTCTCCCCCTTCCACAGGAGGTCGAGCTCGCAGAAACGGGAGTCCGCGGGCGCGGCGACGACGACGTCGTTCAGGACCGTCCCCTTGCGGGAACCGCACTGGAAGGAAAGGCGCATCCGCTCCTCGACGCGGCATCGCCCCTGGAGGACCTCCTCCAGGGCGAGGGTGAGGGACGCGGCGGGGACCTGCGTGAGGAATCCGAGGTTCCCGACGTTCGCCCCCAGGATGGGCAGGCCGCTTTCGGCGAACAGGCTCGCCGCGCGGAGGACGGTGCCATCCCCGCCGAGGGCGACAACGAGGCCCCCCCCGCCCTGGATGCGTGGGGTCTTCCCCTCCCGATCGACGGTGATCGCCTCGATCCCCTTCGCTCCGCTCCAGCCCTTGAGGATGGCAAGGGCGCGGATGGCCCTCTCCTCCCCGGGGCGTGCGACGACGTAGAGCCTGCGGATCTCCATGACCTCGCGGATGCTACTCACAGCGACGCCCGGGCGTCAACGCCGCCGACGTCCGGCGTACTTCCAGCGGCAGAGGACACGCTCCAGGGCATCGACAAGGACGTACAGCACGAGGCCGAGGAGCGCCATGGCGACGATCCCGGCGAACGCCGTGTCGCGAGCGAAGACGATCTTGCGCGAGATGAAGAGGCCGAGCCCCCCTCCGCGCTCGGACTGGGTCTCGGCGATGTACAGGAGAGCCATCCCGAGGCCGATTCCCACCCTGACGCTCGTCAGGATGTCGGGCAGGCTGGCCGGGAGGACGACGTGGCGGTAGATTTGCCAGCGTGAGGCGCCGGTCGCCCGGACGCTCGTCAGGTGCTCCTGGGGCAGGTTCTTCGCCGCACCCCGCGCCGAGACGACGATCTGGAAGAAGAGGACGAGGGTGACGAGCGCGACCTTGGTTGCGTTCCCTGTCCCGAAGAGAAGGAAGAGGAAGAGGATCAACGCGACCTGCGGGATCGGGTAGATGATGTAGATCATCGGGGAGACGTAGCGGTCGAGAACCCGCTCGTGTCCGATCGCGAGGCCGACGGGGACCCCCACGGCGAGGGCGATGAGGATCGAGAGGACGAGGCGCCAGCCGGTGAGGAGGAAGTCCCAACCGAGCCCTGAGGCGTTGCGGATCATCTGGGTGAAGACGGCGTACGGCGCGGGCAGGAAGGGGTTCCCGTACACCGTGCGGACGACCATGCTCGCGAT
Organism: uncultured Thermotogae bacterium; assembly: GCA_964354815.1. GTDB lineage: Bacteria > Bipolaricaulota > Bipolaricaulia > UBA7950 > UBA9294 > CAYHBG01. Next base: position 9,146 of record CAYHBG010000033.1, on the reverse strand, counting down.
CTGCCACAGGGCGAGGAGGAGGAGGAGGCTCACGGCGTAGGCTACGGTGGGTTGGACGCCGCGCCGGTCCGTGAGATCGTTCCATGACTGGCGGAAGTGGGGCATCCGCTCTCTCCCGCCTCCCGTCCCCTTGCCGTGGGTCGTCATCCTCTCTTCCTTAGCGGTCACTGCTCGAGCGCCTGTCGTAGAGCGGCCGCCGTCGCGTAGAACCGGTCGGACCATCGATAGGCCTCCGTCCCCATGCCTGGGTTCTCCACTCGCGCCTTGATGCGCGCCGGCCGCTCGGTGAGGACGAGGATCTCCTGGCCAAGAAAGGCCGCCTCCTCGATGTCGTGCGTGACGAGGACGATCGAGAACCCGAGCTCCTGCCACAGGGAGAGGACGAGTTCCTGGACGCTCTCTCGCGTCAGGGTGTCGAGGGAAGCGAGCGGCTCGTCCATCAGCATCACCGTCGGCGACGTGGAGAGGGCGCGGGCCACGCCCACCCGCCGCTTCATCCCCTCCGAGAGCTCGGAGGGGTAGCGGCTCCTCGCCTGAGCGAGGCCGAGCTTCTCCAGGACTGAGGAGGCGTTGCGCCGCGGATACTCGCGCGAGAGGAGGAGGCTCAGGTTCGCGTTCTGCCAGACGGTCTTCCAGGGGAGGAGGCCGGCGTTCTGAAGGATGAGGGCAACATCTCGACGCGGCCCGGTCACCGAGCTCCCGCCGACGGACATCGTCCCCGCCGAGGCCTGGAGGAGCCCGGCCAGAGCGAAGAGGATCGTCGTCTTCCCGCAGCCGGACGGGCCGACAAGGGCGAGCGTCTTCCCAGGCTTGACGGAAAACGAGACATCGCGGACGGCCTCGACCGCTCTCTCCCCTTTCCCGTAGTGGACCGTGAGGTCCGAGACCTCGATCATTGCAGGTAGCGTTCCGTTGTCAGAGAGGTGTACTCCGGGCGTTTCCACGTGTAGTGCTTCTTGTTCATCCAGTCGAGGACGGCCTGGTACTGCTCCGGGTCCAGCGGCCCGGGCAGGTCGAACTTGGGGACGTCGATGTGCTCCAGCACGCCAGGGGGGATCGACTGCCGGGTCACGCCGGGGAAGAACTCCAGGGACAGGACGACGTCCACGCCCTCGTTGACCATCTCGTCGTGCCCCATCGCATTCAGCCGCTCGATCGCCTCCCGAAGGGCTGCGTAGAACGCATCGATGGCCTTCTCGTTCCTCTCCATGGTCTCCCGCCGGAAGACGATCACCGAGGGGAGAAGGGGGGTGTCGGAGAAATCCCACAGGTGGACGAGTTGGCAGCCGAAGGTGATCTCCGGCGGGACGAAACTCATGTAGGTGCCGTACGGCTCCGGGAGGACGGCCGCCTCGACGCCCCCGATCGCCAGGCGCGCGGCGAGGTTGGGCATGTGGTTCGAATGGACGTACATCTTCTCCGGGTCAACCGTGTAGCCGAGGCTCTCGAGGAGGGCGTCCACATGGAACTCGAGGTCGCTCTCGGTGGTGAAGGTGATGGGGCGCGGGCGGTCTCTCGACGCCGTCGGCGCGAGGAGCGCCTGGAGCGAGGGGATCCCCAGGCACGTGGTCGTCAGGATGGCGAGGCTCCCGGTCTGGGGCGGCTGGTAGGCGGTGCTGGTGATGACGACGTCCGTCCCGGTCGTCGATAGGCGGATCGCGGTCGTCACGTCGCAGACCATCCCGTCGATCTCACGCGAGACGAGCGCCTGCTGGCGGGCCGTGTCATCGTTCAACGCGACAAGCTCGACGTTGACCCCGTGGGCCTCGAACAGGCCCCAGTGGTCGGCGAAGGCGGCAGGGAGCGACCCCATCAGGGGAGGGAGACTGAACCGCAGCTTGGGGAGGTCCGCGGCGTTGCCAGCAAGGGAGAGGGACAGGGTGACCAAGAAAAGGGCAAAGATCAGGCGCACCGCCTGAGGCATACCGTTCCTCCTTTCTCACCCCTGGACTGCGTCGCCTGATTATACCGGTCCCCTCGGAGGGGACCAAGGGAGCGGTCGCCCTGCGGTTGCGCAGAGCAGGCAACGAGGTAGGATCTTCCGGTTCATGGACCGACTGACCTCGTGGCTCTGGCGGTACCGGTACCGGGTGTTCGCCGGGTTCCTCACCCTGCTTGTAGTGGACGGGGCGGAGCTCCTGGTCCCGCTGATCGTCCGCCGGGCCATCAACGGCCTCGCTCAGGGCAAGGGAGATCTGGTCCCAAGTGTCGTGTACATCGCCGTCCTGGCGGTCGTCGTCCTTATCTTCCGCTTCCTGTGGCGCTACTTCTTCATCGGAACGGCCCGGCGGATCGAGCGCGACCTGCGGGAGCGGTTCTACGACCACCTCCTCGTGATGCCCGCCTCCTTCTACAACGAGCGGAAGACGGGAGACCTGATGGCCCATGCCACGAACGATATCGAGGCCGTCAGCCGCGCCTGCGGTTTCGGGATCCTGACGATTGCCGATCCCCTGTTCATGATCCCGATCGCGATCGGAGTCATGCTTTCCATCTCGCGGGAGCTCACCCTCTGGGCATGCCTCCCGCTCCCGGTCCTCGCCCTGTTCATGTTCGGCTACGGCAGGGTTGTCCACCGGCTGTTCGAGAAGGTCCAGGAGACCTTCTCCGCGGTGATGGAGAAGGTCCGGGAGAACGTTTCGGGCATTCGGGTGGTGAAGTCCTTCGTCCAGGAGAAGGGGACAGAGCGCGACTTCGACGGGACGAACCGGCTCCTCGTCGACCGGAACATGAAGCTCGTCCGCCTCTCCGGCCTGTTCGACCCGTTCATCGAGCTCGTTGGAGGGGCGGCCCTCGCTGCCGTCCTGTGGATCGGGGGCCGGGGGGTGATCCTCGGATCGATGTCCCTCGGGGACCTCGTTGCCTTCTGGCAGTACGTTTCGATGCTCGTCTGGCCGATGCTCGCCATCGGTTGGGCGGTGAACCTGATCCAGCGCGGGAGGGCCTCGCTCGAGCGGGTGAACCGCCTCCTTGCCGTCGCTCCGGAGATCGTCGACCCGCCCAACCCGGTCCCCCTCTCCGGGACGCGTCTTGAATTCAGGAACCTCTCCTTCGCGTACCCGAGCCGGAACGGAGGGGAAGCCGCTCTCGCCCTGTCCGGGATTGACCTTGTGGTCGAGGAGGGCACGACCCTGGGGGTCGTCGGCCTGACCGGGTCGGGGAAGACGAGTCTGGTGCAGCTGGTCCCGCGCGTCTTCGACCCTCCGTCGGGGACGCTCTTCGTTGGAGGGACGGACGTGCGCGAGTTCTCCCTCAAGGACCTCCGCCGTGCGGTCGGCTTTGTCCCCCAGGAGGCACTCCTCTTCTCGGCGACGATCCGCGAGAACATCGCGTTCGGCGTGCCCGACGCAACCGAGGAGGCGGTGCGCGAGGCGGCGCGCCTGGCCGGGATCGACGCGGAGATCGAGGGGTTCCCGAACGGCTACGAGACGGTGGTCGGGGAGCGGGGGATCGCCCTCTCCGGCGGGCAGAAGCAGCGGGTCGCCATCGCTCGAGCCCTTCTCCTCCAGCCGCGGGTCCTCATCCTGGATGATCCGTTGTCAGCGGTCGACGCGGAGAAGGAGGAGCTCGTCCTGTCCAACCTGCGGGCCTTCTTCCGCGGGCGGACCTGCCTCCTCGTTGCGCACCGGCTCTCCGCGGTGATGCACGCGGATCGGATCGTCGTCCTCGACGGCGGGCGCGTCGTCGAGACCGGGACGCACGCTGAGCTCGTCGGAGAGGACGGGATCTACCGGAGGATCTGGGACCTCCAACAGGCAGAGAGGCGGGTGACGCTCGGATGAGCGAGGCATTCCACGAGGACGAGGTCGTCGGCCGGGCGTTCGACCTGCGCCTGGCGAGGCGGCTTCTGCGCTTCCTCGTCCCCTACCGCGCGCTGTTTGCGGTTTGCGTCGTCCTCGTCTTGGTCCTGACCGGGATCCAGGTAGGTCTCCCCTACCTCTCGCGTCTGGCGATCGACCGCTACCTGACGCTCTCGCGAGGGATCGTGACGCTCCAGGAGCCGCCCGTGTCGGGAAACCCCCTTCCGCTTGGCGACGGGAGGTATCTCGTGGAGGTGCGAGCCGTCGCGCCGGCGACGGTGGAGCGATGGGCGGCCGAGGGCGCCCTCGCTCCCGAACGCTACCTGTTCGTTCCGTCAGGTGGGGCGGGCGAGGACGTCGTGGCCCGCCACGCGGACCTCTTCACCTCGATCCCCAGCGGTCACATCGCGACGCAGGATGCCCTGGCGCAGCTTCCGAGAGACGACCTCTCTTTCCTGCGCGGCGCCTCGCTGGACGGCGTCCTTCGTCTGGTCGCCGTCTTCCTGTTCGCCCTCCTCGCCCGGTTCCTCTTCCGCGTCGCCCAGGTCTACCTCCTGCAGTACACCGGCCAGAAGGTGATGTACGACATGCGGCGGGAGATCTTCCGCCACGTCCTGCGGCTCCCCTTTGCCTTCTTCGACCGGGCCCCGGTCGGCCGCTTGGTCACCCGGGCGACGAACGACGTCGAGGCGATCAACGAGATGGTCACCTCCATGCTTGTCAGCCTCTTCCGAGGGGCGTTCCTGATCGTGGGAATCGTCGTCGTCATGCTCCAGGTGGAGTGGCGCCTGACCCTCGTCGTCCTCTCTCTGCTTCCGGTCGTCGTCCTGGCGGCGATCGAGTTCCGCCGCCGTGTCCGCGTGGCCTATCGCGAGGTCCGCCGCCAGATCGCTCGCCTGAACGCCTACCTCCAGGAGTCGATCTCCGGGATGCGGATCATCCAGGTCTTCGTGCAGGAGCGGAAGGCCAACGAGCGCTTCGCCGGTATTAACCAGGCGAAGTTCCGAGCCGACCTGCGCCAGATGTTCACCTTTGCCGTCTTCCGCCCCCTGATGAGCCTCCTCTCCTCGTTCGCGATCGCCCTGGTTATTTGGTACGGCGGGCTCTCTGTCCTCCGCGGCCGTCTCACCCTGGGCGAGTTGACCGCGTTCCTGCAGTACGTGGGGATGCTCTTCGAGCCGATCCTCGAGCTCTCCGAGGGGTACAACGTCCTCCAGGCGGCGATGGCCTCCTCAGAGCGGATCTTCCTGCTCCTGGACGAGCCGGAGGAGGACCCGGGGAAGGGGCGCGTGGTCGAGGACTTCAGGGGCCAGATCGAGTTTGAGGACGTCTGGTTCGCTTATCAGGGAGAGGACTGGATCCTGCGTGGGGTCTCGTTCGTGGCGAGGCCGGGCGAGCGCGTGGCGATCGTCGGCCCGACCGGGTCGGGGAAGACGACGATCATCCGCGTCCTCCTGCGCATGTACCCGATCCAGAGGGGACGGATCCTCGTGGATGGCGTCCCGATCGAGGATCTCGACCTGGGGTTCCTCCGCTCGCGGATGGCGGTCGTCCTGCAGGACGTCTTCCTCTTCTCCGGGGACGTCCTCGGGAACATCCGCCTGCAGAGCGAGATCCCTGAGGAAAGGGCGATCGAAGCCGCGCGCTTCGTCTCGGCCGACTTCGTGGAGGCCCTCCCCGACGGCTACCGGACCGAGGTCAAGGAGCGGGGGGTCACGCTGTCCCTTGGGGAGCGCCAGCTCCTCTCCTTCGCCCGCGCGGTGGCCTTCGATCCCCGCGTCCTCGTCCTGGATGAGGCGACGGCGAGCATCGACTCCCACACAGAGGACCTCATCCAGCGTTCCTTGCGCAAGATCATGAGGGGACGGACGTCGATCGTCATCGCGCACCGGCTCTCCACGATCCGCGAGGCAGACGCGATCCTCGTCGTGCACAAGGGGAAGGTGATCGAGCGCGGGACGCACGAGGAGCTTCTCGCTCTGGGGGGCCTCTACGCTGCCCTGCACACCCTCCAGTTCGCTGAGGTGGGGCAGCGTGAGTCCGGGCCGGAGGCGAGCGAGCGGCTCTGAATCGGGCCGCAAGCTTGCCGGAGGTCCGGTCTGGCTCGTAAGCTACCCGATGAGGCGGGTGGAGGATGGATAAGAACGGGTCTCTGCTCAGAGTGACCGACCTGCGGAAGTCCTACGGGGACGTCCGCGCCGTCGCGGGAGTCTCCTTCTCCGTTCCGCGGGCCACGGTCTTCACCCTCCTCGGACCGAACGGGGCCGGGAAGACCACCACCCTGGAGATCCTCGAGGGGCTGCGCGAGCCGGACTCCGGGACGATCGAGGTCTTCGGGCGGGCGCTCCGCCGCGTCGACCGCGCGACGAAGGAGCGGATGGGCGTCCTCCTCCAGGAGGGGAACTTCGAGCCCTACCTCAAGGTGAAGGAGGTCGTGGCGCTCTTCGCCTCCTTCTACCCGGCGCCTCTTCCGGTTGGGAAGGTTCTGGCGCGCATGGAACTCGCCGAGAAGGCGAACGCCCTCGTCCGGACGCTCTCCGGCGGACAGAAGCAGCGCCTTGGGGTGGCCGCGGCCCTTGTCGGCAATCCCGAGCTCGTCTTCCTCGACGAGCCGACGACGGGACTCGACCCTCAGGCGAGGCGGAACATCTGGGACATCGTGCGTGAGCTGGAGGAGCAAGGGAAGACGATCCTCCTCACGACGCACTACATGGAGGAGGCGGAGGCCCTCTCCGACGACGTCGCGATCCTCGACCACGGGGTGATCATCGCTCAGGGCTCGCCGCGAGCTCTTGCCGCGGGATTGGGTCAGGAGACGGTGATCGAGTTCGCCCTCGCCGGGGCGCGGCCTGAGGACCTGCGCGACCTTGAGGCCCTGGGGACGGGGCTCTCCACCCACGGAGAGGTCGTCTTCCTGAAGACGGCAGGGTTCACGGCCACGATGGAGCGACTCCTTGCCTGGTCGAAGGAGAGGCGCGTCGCGCTCTCGGATCTGGCCGTGCGGCAGCCCAACCTGGAGGACGTCTTCCTCTCCCTCACCGGGAGGAGGCTTCGCGAGTGAGGCTCGTCCTCTCCTTCGCCCTCGCCCAGCTTCGGGTGACGCTCCGTGAGCGGGAGACCCTGTTCTGGTTCGTCCTCTTCCCTGTCGTCCTGTTCGTCCTCCTGGTCGCGATCTTCGGGTCGCTCGGCCGGGAGGGGACGATCCACTTTGAGGTTGGGTTCTTGAACAGAGACCAGGCCGCGGGCGAGGCCGGCCTCGGACGACGGATCGAGGCGATCCTCGAGGACCTCGCTCGACCCGGTGCAGACGGGAAGGAGCCGCTCCTCAGCCTTCACCGCCCCGAGGGGCAGGGAGAGCTGAACGCGTTCCAGGCCCGCGAGGAGCAGGCGGTCCGCTACGGGACGCACGCTCTCCTGATCGTCGTCCCGGAAGGGTTCTCGGCCCGGGTGCGTGACGCGCTCTCCTCACGCTCCACGACCGACGCGGTGAGGATCCAGGTCTTCCGCCGCGCCGGGAGCGCGAGTTCGGGTTTCGCTCTCTCCATCCTGAGGCAGGTGATTGCCGGGGTCGATCAGGCTGTCCTCGCCTCCGGCGGTCGGTTCCGCGCCGAGGACGCCGTGGTGGTTGATACGGTCTTCCTTGGGTCGGCGCGGGGCGCCGAAGTGCGCTATGTGGATTACCTCCTTCCGGGGCTCGTCCTGATGGCGTTCTTCACGGCCGGGCTGTTCGGCGTTCCCGGAGCCCTCCTCTTCGCGCGCGAGCAGCGGATCCTGCGGCGCTACTGGGTGACGCCGTTCTCCGTGTCGCAGTTCCTGGCCGGATTCTCTGTGACCCACGCGGTCGTCTGCGCGCTCCAGTTCACGCTACTCATCCTCGTTGGGCGGTTCGCCCTGGGGGCCGAGGTCTCGTTCGCCTCGCCGGAGGCGGCCCTCTTCCTCGTCCTCGCGAGTGCGACCTTCCTCGCGTTTGGCTTCTTCGTCGCCTCGCTGACCAAGACCGGCGCAGCGGGGATGGCCCTGGCCAACGCGATCAACCTCCCCATGACCTTCCTTTCCGGCCTCTACTACCAGCTGGGGACGCTCCCCGGGCCGCTCCGAATCCTCCTCTCCGTGAACCCTCTCTCCTACCTCGCGGACGGACTGCGCCGGGTCATCGGGCTTGAGGGGGCGACGTCTCCTCTGTGGCTCTGCGTCCTGGTCCCGATCCTCTGGATGGCCTTCTCTCTTTTCGTCGCAGGCCGGCGCCTGTCCTGGGACGTGGGACGATGAGTGCCCTGCGCGGAAGGGCGTTCCTAGGGCTCGTCCGGGCGGAGGCGCGCGCCTTCTGGCGCGACCGTGTCTCTTTCTTCTTCACGATCGTCCTCCCCTTCCTGTTCATCGTGGTCTTCGGCCTGGTCATGGGAGGGGGAGAGGGCGCGGTCGCGGTCGGGTACGCCGGTGGGGCGGTCGCGGAGGGCGCCACGCTTGAGAGGGCCTTACGGGAGACCGAGGGGATCGTTCCGACGCCCTTCGCAGACGCTGGTTCGCTCAAGCGGGCAGTCGAGGGGAAGAAGGTCGGGTTCGGGGTCCTGTGGGAGGGAGGTCGGCTGGGCCTTCTCTACGAGGCGAGCCGCTTCCAAGAGAACTTCGCCTTTCAGGAGCTCGCGCGAGGTATCGTCGCGCGCTTCGACCTCGCCCGGCAAGGGGCCTCGCCGGCCGTCGCCCTGAACGAGATCCCCCTGGGGAACCCGGCCGCCGCTCGGTCGTTCAACGAGATGGTCCCCGGAATTCTCGCCTTCTCCCTTCTCACGGCGGGTCTGTTCGCCGTCTCGGGACACCTGACGTCGATGAAGGCTCGCAGGACGCTCGATCGGCTCCTGACGACGCCGATGTCTCCTCTGGGTCTCCTCCTGGCGGTGGCGGTCGTGCGGCTCGCGGTCGCGCTCTCGGCGAGCCTAGTCGTCCTCGCCCTCTCGCAAGTTCTGTTCCGGTTCGAGCCGACGCTGGATCTCGCCAAGTTCCTCGCGCTCGTCCTTGCCGCCACGCTTGGCATGATGGGCCTGGGGACCGGGATCGCCCTCCTCGTTCGGCGCCCCCAGAGCGCGGCGAACGTCGCCAACATCGTCTCCATCCTGATGATGTTCCTCTCCGGGGTGACGATCCCGGTTGAACTCCTCCCACCCTTCCTGCGCGCGATCAGCCGCGGGCTTCCGTTGACCTACCTGGCGCAGGGGATGCGCCACGCGACCGGGATCGAGGAGATGTCCGCAGGCAGGTTCTGGGCGATCGTCCTGGGGAGTCTGCTCGTCGGCTTGGTGACGTTCCCGCTCCTCGCCCGCTACGTCGTCCGCCCAGAGCGGCGGTAGC
>CAYHBG010000032.1:12729-15101 GCA_964354815.1 uncultured Thermotogae bacterium | reverse complement strand
GTGAACGGGATCGTCGCCTCGGCCAAGGAGGCGGTGAAGATGGCCCTCGGCTCGCCCGGCGAGGTCGCCAGGCACCCGGAGAGGGCGCAGCCGACGACGAGGACGAGCCCGCTGAGAAGGACGAACCTCGCAGATCTCATGGCATCACTCCTTTCTCTCTCCCCAAGGGAGGTTCACGATGAACGAAAGGCCAAACTGGACAGTGACCCCGCTCAGGCCGACCGTCTCCGCCCGCCCGTCGCCGTCGATGTCCAGCCCGGCACCCGTGAGATCGGTCAACCGCCCCTCGCTCAGGAGGCGGTAGGCGACTGACGCCCGGACGCTGAGCCACTCGGCGATCGGAAGGGCAAGGGAGAGTCCACCCTCCAGGCCGAAGGAGTGGGCGCTGTAGCGGCCGCGTCCCTCGCGGGGGTGGATGGAGATCGGCGGGTAGCTCGCCGGGATCTCGAAGGTGATATCGCTCGCAAACCCTGAGTAGGCGTAGGCTGCGCCCAACTCGACCCCGAGCCGGACGGGGCTCGTGAGGATCTCGTACTGCCCGCCGAGGACGACGCTGACCGAGGTTGTGGAAAGGGCGATCGCGATCTCCGAGGTCTCCCCGCCCTCCGTGTAGCTTCCTTCGGTCGTCGTCTCGCTGTGGAAGGCCCCGATCTTCCCGCCGAAGGAAAGCTGCTCCGAGGTGCGGTACCTCTCACCGCCCTGGTAGGCGGTGCCGCTCGTGAGAAGCGGAAGGTCCGGGACGTCTCCCTCGAAGGTCGGGGTGTCGTTCAGGTCCCGGAGGAGGACGTTGATCACCTCGATCGACGCGTTGACTTCATCGAACGTCGCCGCTCCGGGTCCGGCGCCGATGAAGATCTCGAACGGCCCCGCACAGAGCGGCACGCTCCCGATCAGGACGAGCACGAACCCCAACCACCCTCTCTTCATCCTCTCCCCCTTCTCCTTCGGACAGGGAGCCTCGGGCGAGGGGAGTCCGTCGCGTCTGAAGCGGATAGCGCAGACGGGAAGGTCCCTCTCGCACGCCCGTGCGATCTACATTACGTCCGGGGTTCCGGGGGGAGTAGCGCGCAGTTCAGAAAGAGGAGGCACCTCGTTCCGGGGAGAGGGGGATCTGTGTCTCCTTCGCGGCGGACCGGAGGGCGACGATCGCCTGGTCGACGTCTGGCCGGGTCACGTCGAGGTGGGTCACCATGCGCATTTGCCCCGCGTGGCTCCCGAGGGGATTGGCCAGAACGCCCCGGTCGCGCAACCGGCGTGAGAGGGTGCGCGCGTCGAACGAACGGTCGCGGAGCGCGCGTCCGTCGACCTGGAAGTAGACGAGGTTCGTCTCGGGCAGACGCCCGAGGTCGCCCTCCGCGCCCAGGGTGAGGCCGGGAATGCCCTGGATTCCCTCGGCGAGTCGGCGGGCGTTCCGGTGGTCCTCGACCAGGCGTGTCACGTGGTGTTCGAGGGCGTAGATCCCTGCCGCGGCGAGGATTCCCGCCTGACGCATTCCTCCGCCGACGAGCTTGCGCATCCGTCGCGCTCTGTCAATGAACTCCCGCGTCCCCAAGAGGAGCGAGCCCACCGGCGCGCCCAGGCCCTTGGAGAGACAGATCACAACCGAGTCGACGCTCGCCGCCAGACGGGAAACCGGCACGTCCAGGGCGATCGCCGCGTTGAACAGGCGCGCTCCGTCGAGGTGCACGGCGATCCCTCGGGCGTGGGCGAGCTCGCCGACACGGTCGACGTACTCCGGGGAGAGGACTCTCCCGCCGCATCGGTTCTGGGTGGACTCCAGAGCGATGAGGCGCGTGCGGGGCGCGTGCACGTCGTTCTGGCGGATGGCGGCCTCCATCGCCTCGATGGAGAGCGTGCCGTCTGGCTCGTTGGGCAGGAGGCGGCTGTGGATCCCGGCGAGGCTGGCGGAGCCGCCGCCCTCGTACAGGAAGGTGTGCGAACGGTCCCCCAGGATCATTTCGTCGCCGCGTCCGCCGTGGGTCAGGATGGCGACGAGGTTCCCCATCGTTCCACTCGCCACGAACAGGGCTGCCTCCTTCCCGAGGCGCTCTGCCGCCATGTCTTGCAGGCGGTTCGTGGTGGGGTCCTCCCCGTAGACGTCGTCACCCACCTCGGCCAGGGCCATCGCCCGGCGCATCCCCTCGGTGGGGCGGGTCACGGTGTCGCTGCGAAGGTCGACGAGCTTCATCCTCTCTCCTTCGGGAGCCTCAGCACGAGGTCCCCTCCCTCCAACCCTCGGCCCCGATCAGGGGGACGAACGCGCAGGCCCCGAGGTCCTCCTTTGCGAGATCGTCCCCCCTTCGCCTCACCCGCACCAGGTCCTGGGCCTCCCGCCGGCCAGCCGGAAGGACGAGGATCCCGCCCTCCCCGAG
>CAYHBG010000032.1:0-12629 GCA_964354815.1 uncultured Thermotogae bacterium | reverse complement strand
AGGTCGCGCTCGCGGACCATGAGCCGCACCTCGGAGAGCCCGTCGAGGGCCATGGGGAAGATGGAGGGAGGGACGTGGCTGACGAGGTTCACCGGGATGTGGAAGTCCTCGAGGAGCCCCTTGATGAGGATCGCCTTGGGCTCTCCCCAGACCTTGTGGCAGAGGACGAGATCCCCTTGGTCTTTCTCGTCCTCCTCTCGATCCAGGAGGTAGTGGACGATCGTGACGCACTGGCTGGTGTGCAGGGACCTGCGCCCCAGAGAAAGGCGAGGGAGCTCGGCAAGGGCCTGCTCGTCCTCCGCGGAGAAGGGGAGGTGGTCGGAGAGGAAGAAGGCCGCACTGGTCGGAAGGGCGGCCGGGTCGAACGGCTTTCCCTCCTCGTGGAGGACGATCGGGTGCGCTCCGACTTGGTACAGCCGGTCGAGGACCGAGGGAAGGTCGCCGGTGCGGACGTAGATCCCTGGCGTGGTCTCCACCTCGTCCTCTCCCGGGTTTTCGAGGGCGCGCTTGAAGAGGGCGGCTGTGGAGCGCTCGTCGGGATTCAGCTGTCGCAGGACCTCCCCGACGAGGCGGATCTGGACCCTTCCCTGGAGGAGGAGGGTCACCTCGACGTCGCGGCGAAAGTCGTGCGACAGGAAGAACGCGGCTCCGACGCCTCGGCAAAGGACGTCCATCCGCCCGGCGCTCCCGCAGAGGTCATTCAGGGAGAACTCCGGGTTCGTCGTCGCCTCGTGGGCCAGGATCACGAACCGCCGCATGGGGCCAGTTTACTCGCGGTGCGCTTCGCCGGCTACCCCACAGGGGGGATCGGTGTCAAGAGAGGAGGTGACCTACTTCCCCTGGGTGAAGGCCGGGAAGGATGGGGCAAGCGGCGAGGAGACGCTAGGGTCTTGGAACGAAGGGGTAGATGGCCGTATGAAACGAGGATCGCATCGGTGGTGAAAGGGAGCAGGACATGAGATACCGGGTGGTTCTCCTCGCGACGCTGTTTGTGCTCCTCGGAGCCTGGGCTGGCCTCGCGGTCGGGCCGTTCTCCGGGAGCTGGGAGGTGGAGATCGGCCTCTCTCCGCAGGAGACGCAGGTCTTCTCCTCCTTCTCGTCGACGCTCGACGTCCGGTTCTCGGTCGCCTTCGTAACGCTCAGCACGACGTCCGACTTCATCGAGAGCGGGTGGCTGTGGGAGGAGCTTGGCCTGAAGATCGACCCGGGAATCGTCTCCTTCGAGGGGGTCGCTCTGTTCGAGCCGCAGTCCGGTTCCTTCGTCTATGCCCAGGCGATCCTCGCCTTCGAGTTCGCTCCGGTGACGCTGCGCTTCTACGGGGCGATGGTGGGAGCCCCGGACCCGGCCGACTTCCAGTACGGCGGGGTCTTCGATGTGTACGTCGATCTCGCCGGGGGGATGGTGACGCTCGAGAGTGCGACCCTGTTCGGGGCTGACCTCTCCGGGATCACCTTCACCCAGACGTCCTCCGCTGGATGGTCTCCGCTCCTCTCGAAGACCTACCTGACGGATCCGACGATCGGGGGAGACCCGTTCTGTTTCGCGGGCGAGGTGATCACGTTCACGGCCGACCTCTTCAACTGCGTCACTCTGGAGAGCACGACGACCTTCACCCTCGCTGGCTTCGACAGCCAGGAGTTCGAGGTCTGTTTCCTGCACATCTTGGGGGGGCCCGTGAACGTGACCCTGGATTACGTCTTCTCCCTCCAGTCGGCGAGCCACACCTTCACGCCCTCCCTGGAGAGCGACTTCGGCTGCGTCAAGGTCTACACCGACCTCTTGGGGACGGGGGCCACGATCACCGGCATCACGATCACCGGCTTGGTGGTCGAGGTGACTCTCGCTGGAACGACGTTCCGCAGCATCTCCAACCTTGACCCGACGCTCTACGTCATCACGACGCCCGAGTACGGGTCGGTCGTCGAGCTAGAGAGCGAGGCGATCGAATGCGGGCACCTCTACTACCCCGCTGAGTACTGGGAAGTCGTCTCTCTCCTCTCGGAGATACCGGCCGGAGGAACGACCTTCTGCTTCTCCGTCGACACGTTCTTCGGGACGACGACCGGCCTCCTCTTCGACTGGGCGATGAGTGAGATGGCGGTTGGCATCACGATCGCCGATTTCTTCACGGTGAGGACCGGGATCGTCGTCGACACGACGGGCTTCACGGAGTGGTCGATCGCTCTGTCGATCGACTGGTAGCCCTCTGACCTCGGGTCTTCCGGTCCTAGAGACGGGTTGCTGGCGTCCGGTCGAGGGCCTACACTCCCGGCCATGATCGAGCGGTTCCTCTGGGCAGGGACGGCGGCCGTTCTTGTCTCGGCGGGCCTCACATTCGGCCTCGTCCGTCTCGGCGCTCGCTGGCCGCTGCAGGCGAAGAGGGACGGGCGGGGTCTCGGCGGGCCGGCGGTCGTGCTCGGCGTCTTGGCCGGGATTGCGCCCGCTCTGCCGGAGGTCGGAACGTGGCTTGCCCTAGGTGGGGCCGCGATCGTCCTGGTGGGCCTCCTGGATGACCTCCTCGACCTCTCCCCGTGGCAGAAGCTCCTCGGCCAGGCGGTGGGAGCCTCCCTTGCCGCGGTTGGGCTTGCGCAGGCCTCCCCAGTCCTGTTCGGGGTGAGCGTGCCCCTCGGTGCGGGTCGGGTCGTCGTCACCTTCCTGTGGGTGCTCACCGTGACGAACGCGGTCAACCTGATCGACGGATTGGACGGGCTCGCCGTCGGCGTCCTCCTCGCTCCCGTGGCCTGCCTCCTGGCCGTGGCCGTACGGCAAGGCATGGCAGCGGAGGGGGTGGTCGGGGTGTCCGCGCTCGCCGTCCTTGTCGGGTTCGCCCCGGCGAACGTAGGCCGCGCGCGGCTCCTTCTCGGCGACACGGGCGCGGAGTTCCTGGGCTACCTTCTTGCGGTCCTCAGCCTGGCCGTCCTTCGGCGGGGGGAGACGGGCTGGGCGATCATCCCGGCGGTCCTCCTTGCGGCGGTCCCTCTGGGAGACACGCTGTTCGCGGTCGCGCGGAGGGTCGTGGCGAAGAAGCCGGTCTTCGAGCGAGACGAGGGGCACATCCACCACCGGCTCGCCGCGCGGCTTGGAGCGAGAGGAGCGGTCGCGGCACTGACGGGGATGAGTCTCGTCGCGAGCGGCCTCGCCTTCCTCCTCTGGTCGGCGGGCGCCTGACCGAAACGGCAGGGGGGAAAGAAAATGGAGGCGAGCGGATTCGAACCGCCAACCTCTGCGATGCGAACGCAGCGCTCTCCCGATTAGAGCTACGCCCCCAGGTGCTTCGCGGTGCTCCTAGCGGCGCAGGGAGTCGAACCCCGAACCTCTCGGATATGAGCCGAGCGCTCTAAACCGGTTGAGCTACGCCGCCACGCTGGTTGCGGGGGCCGGATTCGAACCGGCAACCTCCGGGTTATGAGCCCGACGAGCTTCCTGATTGCTCCACCCCGCGGTCTTCTGCCGGGAGCGGGATTCGAACCCGCACGAGGAACCCTCAGGGGGTTTTAAGTCCCCTGCGTCTGCCCATTCCGCCATCCCGGCGTCTGGCACCCCGGCTTCCTCTCTCGAATGAGCGGGAAACGGGATTTGAACCCGCGACCCCTGCCTTGGCAAGGCAGTGCTCTACCGCTGAGCTATTCCCGCGTAAGCGGGCGCCATTATAGCCTGGCCACGTCAGGGCCGCAACTGCGAAGGGCGGGATTCGAACCCGCACGCCGTAGGGCACTAGCTCCTAAGGCTAGCGCGTCTGCCGATTCCGCCACCTTCGCGCCGAACCTCCTGCCACGGTACCGGGAATCCGCCGCGCCGTCAATGGAAGAGAAACGGGGGATGGCGTCGCGCCATCCCCCGTCGTATCGTACCGCTCTTCTACCGGGCCGCCCGCTGATAGACCGCTCGGGCGGACCCCCCCTGCTGGAAGACCATGTTCAGCTGGGCTCCCGTAACCCCCGGGATCGGCTCGTAGACCTGCGTGTCGGGGTTCAGCTTCTCCCAGCGCAGGAAGGAGAGGACCGTCTTGTCCGGAAGGGTCACCCGGCTGGGGGCGACGATCTGGGCCCGCGAGCCTGCGGCTCGGCAAAGGTCAAATGCTGTCGGCTTGTCGTACGTCTTGCCGTCGACCAGCATCTGGATGGAGATGTCCGTGTACGTCACGGGGAGGTAGGCCGTCGCCAGTTGTGATCCGCCGGTGAGCAACGCGGCGCTCACATGGACGCAGACTCCCAACCTCTCCAAGGTCCCAATGATCCCCGGGATCACGCCCAAACCCGGCGTGCCGATCTGACAGGGCGGAAGGTAGGTGCTGTAGGTGTTGGACGTGGCGGTGGTCCCGTAGGCGTCGTGCGCCTGGAGGACCACGCTGATTCCTCCGCCTGAGGCGTAGGTGACGCTCGCCGGGACCTGGCCGCTCGTTTCGGCGATGTCGAACACGCCCTGGGTCAGCCCGTTCGGGAGGGTGATGGTGACGCTGTCCACGACGATCGGCGGAACGCCGCCCGAGGTGGTGTACGAGATGGTGAGGAGATGGGTCGGGCTTTCCTTGCAGACGGTCTCGACGCCCACGCTGGTGATGATGATCGAGAGCGCGGAGGGTGCGGGGGTCTGCGTGCCGCCGCTTCGCCCACCGCTCGCCGAGATCGTCACGTGGAGGGTTGCGACCTCGCACTTGTTCCGGTCGAAGAAGGTGTAGAAGACGTGGTACGTGGTCGTGATCGCGGGCACGGCGCCCTTGAGCGTCCCGGTCCGCGCCGTGAGATCGAGGGAGAACATCACCTCTCCCGGCAGGTCGCTCGAGGTCAAGCTCATCCCGATGACTCCCAGGCCGGATAGGGTCGAGGAGACGTCGTACGGAAGCGACTTCGTCACGTTGAGGGTGTACCCGCCAGGGACGTCACCGAACTCCCACAGGAGGTTCTTCACCTCCGGGCATCCCGGTCGCCCGGGCTGCGGGGTGGTTCCACTCGGCTGGTACCGGCCGCACATGTCGGCCAGGCACTCCTCGCTGATGATCGCCTGCGTGGAGGAGTGGATGTCCGTCATCACGGAGACGGAGGTGTCGGCGCTCGCGGCGGCCGACGCGGCGGCTCGTGCGGCGGACTGCGCCTGAGCGTAGGCCTCTGCTGCCGCGGACGCGGCTGCCATGGCCCGCGCCTGAGCCTCCGCGGTGGCTGTTGCACAAGCCTGGACCGCGGCAAACGCTTCGGCGACCGCACCCGCGGCGGCGAAGGCGCTCGCCTGCGCTTGTGCGCAGACATGCACGCCGACCGCGACCGACGCCTCGGCGTCCGCATGGGCGGTCGCCGCAGCGAAGGCGCACGCCTGGGCAACCGCCTGAGCCTTGGCCATCGCGCTCGCGGCGGTCGAGACGGCGACGTGAGCAGCGGCTGCGGCCTGCGCGGCAGCTTCCGCCGCGGCGTAGGCGCTTGCCTCCGCGCTCGCAGCGGCGTAGACACCGACGCTTACCGCGGCCTCAGCTCTCACCGAGGCCTGGGCTGCGGCCTGCGCGGCGGCATAGGCCTCTGCGACGGCCCTCGCCGCGGCTCTCACCCCGGCGCTCACGGAGACCTCGGCGTGGGCTTGCGCCTGGGCGGCGGCCAGCGCGGCCGCCTGGGCGCTTGCCTGCGCCTGCGCCAGGTCGTCAAGTCCGCTCTGCACGGCGGCCGTTGCCTGAGCGTGGGCTGCCGCGGCGGCGAACGCCGCGGCCTGGGCCTCCGCTTGGGCCATGACGGCGGCCTGAACGTGAACGAAGGCCTCTGCCACGTTGGTGGCTTCCGATGTGCTGGAGGCCGACGACGTCGCCGTGGTGGCGGTTGAGGTAGCCTCTGATTGGGCGCTGGACGCGGCGGTCGCGGCCACTTGGGCTGCGGCCTGCGCCGAGGCCTCCGCGCGTGCGGCGGCCGCAGCAGCGGCCTGTGCTTGCGCGCTCGCTTCGGCCTGTGCCGAAGCCACGGCCTCAGCCATTGAGGACGAGCTGGACTCGCACTGGCCGGCCGCTTGGGCGGTGGCTTGCGCCTGCGCGCTCGCCGTCGCGCACGCCTCGGCGACGGCGGACGCCGCGGCGCGGGCGGCTGCCTCAGCCTCTGCGGCAGCCTGAGCGGCGGCAAAGGCTTGCGCTTCGGCCTCTGCGCTTGCTTGGGCGATGGCGCTGGCGCAGGCCCGGGCCGCTGCCTCCGCCTGGGCGACCGCGGTTGCGGCGGCCTCGGCGTGGGCCATCGCCTGGGCGCTTGCCTTGGCGATCGCGGTTGCACTTGCACTGGCTGCGGCCTGGGCGTCGGCGACGGCCAGGGCGGCGGCCTTCGCTTGGGCCTCGGCGAGAGCCTGGGCCTCGGCGACCGCTTGCGCCACGGCGTAGGCCGCGGCTTCGGCTTCGGCCTTGGCTTGAGCGCACGCCAAGGCCGCTGCCTCCGCTCGCGCGTAGGCCACGGCGGCGGCCTGAGCCTGGGCGTCCGCCTGAGCCGAGGCCATCGCGGCGGCGTAGGCGCGCGCCTCAGCCGAGGCCTGGGCCTGGGCGGCCGCCTCAGCGGCGGCGTACGCGGCGGCCTGGGCCTCGGCGACGGCGTACGCGGCCGCGCCGATCGTTCCCGAGATTTCCGTCACGACCGAGCCGCAGAGAACCGGCGTCTCGATCGTCTCCGAGACGTCCTCTGCGATCTCGGTTGCCTTCGACGCCGACATCGCCGTCGCGCTGGCTTGAGCCTGGGCGCTGGCGGCCGCCTCGGCGCAGGCGCTTGCTTGCGCCTGGGCCTGTGCCGCGGTCATCGCCACGGCCTTGGCCGTCGCCTTCGCGTTCGCGTAGGCGGCGGCAGCGGCGTGGGCTTGCGCCGTCGCGGCGGCAGCGGCGTGGGCTGCGACGCCCACGATCTCCTCGACGTACGCCTGGACGGTGACTGCGGCTGCGGCGCAGGCGCTGGCCGAAGCCTGAGCCTGAGCCAGGGCCGCAGCAACGGCCGATGCGCTGGCCTCCGCTAGGGACTCGGCGTCGGCCGCTGCCGACGCGCAAACGGCGACCCACGCCCGCGCGGCGGCTTCGGCGCGAGCCGCTGCGGCGACGATCGCCGCGATGTTCGCTTCGGCGGTGCTGCTGGCCGCGGCGCAGGCGCTCGCCGAAGCCTCGGCGGCGGCACTGGCGTCGGCTGCCGCGGCCGCGATCTCTGTTAGGATTGCCTCGGCGCTCGCCGACGCGCTCGCGCAGGCCGAGGCGGAAGCCGAAGCCGACGCCTGTGCGGCCTGAATCGCGTCGCACGGGCTCTCACACAGGGAACAAGGGTCTGAGATCTGCGCCAAGAGGGACGCGACAGCGTCTGCGGAAGCCTGCGCCTCGGCCGCGGCCGTCGCGGCGGCGGCGGAGGCCGCCTGCGTCAGGGAGACCATCTCCGAGAGGATGGGAGCCGGTGGGCTGCTCTGGGCGAAGCCGCCGGCGAGGACCAGGGTCACGACCCCCAGCAGGGCCAGGAGAACCCTCGACCTATTCACAGTAACCTCCTTGGGAGCGCTTTCGAAGCTTCCCGGTCGGAACGAACACGAGCCTAGGGCGGGTCGCGCACGCTCTGTGCCTCAGGCTTGGCTACGGACAGTGTGAGCAGGGAGATGGAGCTGGAGCCGGGATCGATCCGCACCCCGTCGAGCATCCGCACCCGGAGCACCCGGAGCAGCTCGAGCATCCGCACCCACCCCACGGCCACCAGGAGAAGAGGGACGAGCAACCGCCTGACCCTGCGCTAAGAACGAGGCTCGCCCTGCAGGAGCAGTTCGTGATCGTCGATCTCGCCTGGCACGGGCAGCTCGTCCAAGACCAGGAAGAGCAGCCGCACGGGTCGTAGATCCTCAGGCAGTAGGACAGGGTCCCCACCGACGTGTCGACGTACAGCGTGTACGTCCCGGCCGCGACGGCCGTACCGGCGGAGTCCTTCTGGTCCCAGGTCCCCTCCCACGTCGAGGCAGCGACCGGTCCGTCATGGATGACGGCGTAGACCGTGGCCCCCGAAGCGTTCTCGACCCGCCAGCCCAGGACCTGGGGGTCCGTGCAGGCAGGCTGGCAGCAAGACGAGCAGCTCCACCAGCTGGTGGAGCTTGTCTTGACCTCAAAGACGACCGCCTCGCCGAGCTTGTAGCGTCCCGTACCGAGCGTTGAGGACGTCGCCGCCTGGGCGCCAATCCCCGCCAACACCACGAGAGTGATACACAGAGCGATTGCCCACGTCGACCAGCGCTTCACAGCTCTCACCTCCGTCTTGTCTCACCGTGTTGCCACGACCACTATACACCGGACAGGACCCTCGGTTTCGTGTGAAGCTAGACCTATGATGGGAAGACGTCTGCAGGCGAGCTCCTGTCTTCAGGCGCGAGGGGAGTCAGGGTCTGCCGAGAGCGCGAGACCGCCGAGGGAGGTCTCCTTGTACTTGCGATCCATGTCCGTGCCGATGCGCCTCATCGTGGCGACGGCGCGGTCGAAGCTGATCTGGTGCCTGCCCGAGCCCAAGAGGGAGAGGCTCGCCGCGGAGAGGGCGCTCACGGCGGCCGCGGCGTTCCTCTCGATGCAGGGGATCTGGACGAGGCCGCAGACCGGGTCACACGTCAGCCCGAGGTGGTGTTCGAGGGCCATCTCGGCGGCCGCCTCCACCTGGGGGACACTCCCGCCGAGGACCTGACAGGCGGCGGCTGCGGCCATCGCGCAGGCAGTTCCCACCTCGCCCTGGCACCCGACCTCGGCCCCGGCGATCGAGGCCTTCGCGGCGACGATGCCCCCCACGATCCCGGCGACGAGCAGGGCGTCGTGGACCCGTTCGGCGGGGAGGAGGAGCCGCTCTTCGAGGAGCTTCAGGACGGCAGGGAGGATCCCGGCCGACCCACAGGTGGGCGCCATGACGATGCGCCCGCCGGCGGCGTTCTCCTCCGCGACGGCGAGGGCGTAGATCGCCGCGAGGGTCGTCTCGTGGGAGAGGATCCGCCCGCTGCGGAGCGAGCCCTGCAGGTGCTCCAGCAGCTCTGGCGCGCGGCGCTCCAGCTTCAGGCGGCCTGGCAGGAGGCCCTCCGTGCGCAGGCCGGACTCGATCGAGTCGGTCATCGCGCCCCACAGGAGATCGAGGCGACGGCGGACCTCGTCGGGGCCGAGGCCATGGACGGAGTCCTCGTTCTCGCGGATCAGGGCTGGCAGGCCGATCCCGCGGTCGAGGCAGGCATCCAGGAGCCGGTCCATGGAGAGCCCGGTCTCGGTTGCCCCCCGCGTCGGGACCGCAGGGAGAGACCCTCCCTCGATCGCGCCCCCACCGATCGAGCGGTACTCCTGCTCGAAGCGTGGCGTCTCGTCCTCGGCGAGGAGGGCGATGCGCAGCGTGTTCCGGTGAGGAAGGGCGTCGAAGGAGGGGTCGAAGAGGATGCCCAAGTCGGGGTCGAACGGGAAGCGCCGGCCCGCGATCTCGACTTCCCCTGCGGCCCGGACCGCTTGATACGACGCCTGGATCGACGCGGCGGGGCGCTCGGAAAGCTCGTAGCCCGCAAGGCCGGCGGTGATCGCAAGGTCGGTGAGATGGCCCCTCCCTGTCAGGGCGAGGCTCCCGAGGAGGCTGACGCGGATGCGGCCGACGGGGAGGCCGCGAGAGGCGAGTGCCCGCCGGAAGTCCTGGGCGGCGCGGAGGGGGCCTGTCGTGTGAGACGAGCTGGGACCGATCCCGACGTCCAGGATGGAGAAAACGCTGGGTATCCCCACTCGTCCTCCCTCGTCCGCGCGGTCCTCCTGCGGGCGATCCGGTTCCCTCCGCTCGGCTAGCGGGGAGGGGAAGGTGAACGGGCGAGCCCTCCTTAAGGCCGCGCCTGCTTTGTGCCGTTCTTCTCCGAGAGTCGACTAGCGGATCACAAAGCGGAACGGGTAGTACCGGATCTCGCGCCCGCCGTCGCACGGAGCCCCGCCGGGCGAGCCGCATTCGACCGCGAGCACGAACAGGAAGGGCCCTTGGTCGAGGACGCCGGTCGAGACGTCGAAGGTCCCCGCGTCGCTCGATGTCCCGTCGCTCCACGTCACCTCACTCCAAGGGTAGGCGACGTTGAAGAGGTCACCGCCGGGAGCGACGGAGATCGTCTTGTCCGGCATCCCGACGCCGAAGACGAGGTCCTCCTCGTGCAGGACGTTCACCGTGTCGCAGGCGGGCAGTTGGATCGAACAGCGGTCCCACAGGACGACGACCGTCTGGTCAGAGCGGTTGTGGAGCCAGAACGGGAGCTTGCTCTCGACGCCATCCGCGGTTTGGGAAGCCTCGAACGAGATCCGGATCACGTCGTCCTCGAAGACGGCCTTCTCCGAATAGCAGGGATCGAGCATCTCGATCGATTTCTGCGCGACGACCGCCGTCGACGCCACCTCGGCGGTGACCGGTACGGCGCTCGTGTCCGCCGGCCGGAAGACGAGGCCTACCGCCAACAGGATCGCCATCAACCCTACCACGATGCCAGCGCGGATCATGTCATCCATCTCTAACTCACCCCTCTTCTCGGTCCTTCCTCGTTTCACCCAGGACGAGAATCCGCCCGTCTTTCCCGACGAGGGGAGGACGAGCGAGCGCGTCCGGAGACCAACGGTCAAGCCGCCTGGTCGGTCGGGCCCACCCTACCCACGATCCGTCCTTTGCAGAGGGCGCGGAATGCCAAGCTAGCGTCCGCTCGTCTCTCGAAGAAGGAGGGTGGGAGGGGAGCGGCTCTCGTAACGCTCCCCT
The DNA here is from genome assembly GCA_964354815.1 of uncultured Thermotogae bacterium. Classification (GTDB taxonomy): domain Bacteria; phylum Bipolaricaulota; class Bipolaricaulia; order UBA7950; family UBA9294; genus CAYHBG01. Next base: position 1,934 of record CAYHBG010000032.1, on the reverse strand, counting down.
CCCAGAGGTAAGGAGGCCTGCATGTGTCTTTCGACTCACGTCGTGAGCATAGCCCTTCGGCGAGTTGCCTCGGAGGTCGCGGGTCAGTCGTGCGGGTGACCCCCGTACGCCCGAGGTGGGGAAGCAGGGATACCGGGAGCGGACACGTGCCCGGCTCCTGTCCTTCCGCGGGAGGGGGCGGCCACCGGTTCGATCAGGAGAGAGGTTGGCGGGTCCGGAGCTAGCCTTTCTCGCAGCGAGTGCAGCGACGCACGTAGGAGTAGGTATCTGCCGGGGTCCCGTTCGCCATTCGCAGGGTGGCCTCGTCGGATAGGCCGCTCCAGATCTCTCTCCCTAAGCACCCGCGCAACGCACCCACACCCTCCTCACCGCATCCGGAGCAGACCGTGATGACGTCCCTTGCGGGGAGGATGAGTCCCTCTGGGAAGACGTAGGTGTCGCCTGTCCCTTTTGAGAGGAGCTACCCGGAGACATCGGCCGGCGTCTTGCCTCGGTTGGCCACCGTGGCGAACTCACGGTTGAGATCGCCCGCGATGGGTCCGACAGGCCGAGATGGGATCTGGCGCCGCGGCCAGGGGACTATGTGAGCAACCGCGGCGGCTCAGGGGGTGCTGCCGCACGTCGAACACCCGGACTTGCGCGGCGGGCGGTCCTGGTCGTACGAGTACTGGGCCACCCGAACCCCTTCTGAGGTCCGAAGGCTGGCCTTGTCCGCGATGTTGTTCCAGACGGGTTTCCCAGCGCACCAGTAGAGGGTACTCCCGTCTGCCTCTCCGCACCCGGAGTGCACGGTGACGAGGCTCCCGGCTGGGAGGACAAACCCGCCGGGGAAACTGAAGGTGTCCCCGCTCTGGTTGGAGAGGGTCCAGCCCGAGAGGTCCACCGGCGCCTTCCCCGCGTTTCTCACGCTGATGTACTCCCGGTTCAGGTCCTCCGCCGCCTCATCGGGATGGAACGGCGGGGAGAACACGACGGGAGGAAGGGCGGTTCCCTGGTGAGCTTGCCACTGGGACGTGCCGCCCACCAGGATGCCGAGGGCAAGGGCTGCGAACACCGCGTAGACAACTCGTAGGTCCATCTGTTGGCCTCCCTTGGGGGACTCCGACTTGGCGAGCCGCATTCTACTCGCGGTGGTGGGGGGATGAAAGGGGAGAGGGAACGAAAGGAGCTCCTCGAGGGTAGGTTCCAGCGCAAGGGGGTGAGGATTCATGGGTTCGAGGAAATGGCTCAGGGTAGTCGTCACGTTGGGGCTTCTGTCTCTCCTTGGGGCCGCTCTGTCGGCCGCGATCGGAGGAGAGGGGAGCGTGCATCCAGTCGCGCGCGCCGAGGACCTGGCAGCGTTCCCGACTACCGCTCCCGAGGGGAAGAAGCCCGCGGAGGGCCGGGAGTACGCCGTCTCGCTGCCCGAGTCGGATCTCGTCGTCGTCCTGCGTCCGATCACCCGCGAGGAGTACGGCTCCTACCAGGTGCGGGCGGTCAGCTATGAGATGATCGAGCGGGAGATGCTCGCCGCGGCGACCGTCCTTCCCTCCCTGGACGTTGGGGACGTCGCCGGGCTTCCGGCTTCGCTGGTGGGCTTCCTGAGGAGCCAGGTGAACGCGCTCTCCGGGTTCCAGGTCTTCCCTGACTTCCTGGGATACGGCGGATAGCGCTGTAAAGCGACGAAAGGACCCCCGCGCGGGGAACCGGCCGGGCGCCTCGTGCGCCTGGAGGGACTCGAACCCCCAACCACCGGTTCCGAAGACCGGTGCTCTGTCCAGTTGAGCTACAGGCGCGGGATCGTTTCCTCGTGAGGAGTGGGAGGAGCGACGGGAATCGAACCCGCAACCCCTGGAGCCACAGTCCAGTGCGCTAGCCGTTGCGCCACGCTCCCCATACACGTACGCCCGGGAGGATTCGAACCTCCGGCCAACGGCTTAGAAGGCCGTCGCTCT
>CAYHBG010000031.1:14798-16110 GCA_964354815.1 uncultured Thermotogae bacterium | reverse complement strand
GCGGGACGTCCGTCCGGTCGGGAAGGGTCATGAACGGGACGCTGAACCCGGAGTGACCGGTGGTGAAGGACTTCCGGTTGAAGTCGAGGTCGCTTGCCATGTGCAGACCCCGAAGGTCGACCGAGGCGCCGATGATCGTCGTCTTCGTGCTCCCCGCCCGGGCAAGTCCCCGGGTCGTGCCGGTGACGTTCCCCCCGCCGGCGTTGGTGATCACGACCGCGTCCGGGAACCGTCCCTCACGCTCCTTCATCTCCACGGCCACCTCGTAGCCAAGGGTTTCGATGCCGAGGATGCCGGTCGGGATCCACAGCGAGGCGTTGAAGAATCCGGTCTCTTCGGCCACGCGCAGCATGACGTAGAAGAGCTCCGGACCGACGCTGAGCTGCCAGACCTCGGCCCCGTACGCCTCGCAGGTCCGCGTCTTCTCCAGGATCTCCGGCTGTCCGACCTTTCGACTGTCGAAGACCTCTTGCAGGATGATCGTGCGCAGGTTCCGCTTCGCGGCCTGGGAGGCCACCGCCGCGGCGTAGTTCCCCGAGCTCCCGCAGGCGACCCCCTTGTAGCCAAGCTTGGCTGCGTGGTAGACGGAGAGCGAGGCGCGACGGTCCTTGAAACTCCCGCTCGGGTTGCACCGCTCGTCCTTGACGAAGATCCGCGCGCCCTTGCCGGCCCTGGAAATGGAGCGGACGAGGTCGGTCGTGTTCCGGAGTTCGACGAGCGGCGTCCGACCGACCCCGGTCTCCGCCTGGATCCTCTGGACCTCGGCCAGGGAGTAGCCGGGCGAGGACAGGAGTCCCTCATAGTCAAACCGGATCGGAGAGCGCTCGAAGCGCGCGTAGTCAAGGCCGACGCACGCCTTCAAGATCTCGTTCTTCCGGGCCATCACCGCGGCGTAGCTCGTGTCGCGTGTCATCCCGCCCCTCCCAGTCGGTCCCTTCCCTCGAGGCTCGCCCGAATCAGTTCGACCGGCGGCTTTCCGAAGGAGTGGTCGTAGGCGGAATTGATGGCGGCCAGATCTCCCCCGAGCTCCCGGCCGGCGAACGTCTTGACCCGCACGGGGTCCCCGATCCTCGCCGACTCGTCGAGGAGGAATCCCTTCACCCACGCCTCATAAGGCACGGCCTTCGTGCAGTCCGGGATGTTCGCCGTGCGCTCGTCCGGGCGGAGAATCACGATGTGGATCTGAACCAAGTCTCCGCTTCGCGCCTCGTCAGACAAACCTTCCTCCTTGTCGCCCGCACGTCTAGCGGTCGTTCCGCCCCCACCCGAGCTGCTGCATCATGGTGTAGGAGTCCCAGTGGTCGCGGATGTA
>CAYHBG010000031.1:0-14698 GCA_964354815.1 uncultured Thermotogae bacterium | reverse complement strand
CGACCGCGAGGGCCTTCTTCTCCTCCGGCCCAAACTCCCCCAGCTCCTCGACGTCCTTGTAGATCAGGTTCTCCGCCGTCATCACACGCTCCTTTCGCTCGCTACGCCAGGCCAAGCTGGCGGTTCATCGAGGCCGTGTCCCAGTACAGGGTCTCCTTGGCGAACCGCCCGCCGCTCACGAGGTAGACCGAGGTCGCCGGGAGATGGAATCTCTTTCCGGTAGCCTTCTTCTCGCCCATCTTCCCCTTCATCGTCCCGGAGAGCCCGTACGTCGCGACGACGCTCTTCCCGTCCTCGGCCACGATCACGCTCTCCAGGTCGACCCGGAGGTCGGGGAAGGTTCCGAACAGGCCGGCCATCGCCTCGCGGAACGCCGGCATCCCCACGGCCGGGTGATCCGGGTCAGAGGCATCGACGAAGACGACGTCGTCCGTGTAGCAGCGGCACAGCCGGTCGACGTCCCCTGCGTTGACCGCGGCGATGTCCTCCTCGACGAGCACCGTCACTCGCTTGGCTCTGTTCGCCTTGTCCGCAAGCCCCCACCCGAGCTGCTGCATCATGGTGTAGGAGTCCCAGTGGTCGCGGATGTACTTGAGCTTTCCGTTCTCCACGATCGCCACCTGGCAGTACATGCAGTCGAAGGGCTTCCCCGGCCCAGGCGCCCCGAAGTACTCCCCGGTCATCGTACCGGAGATCCGGCCGACGTTGACCACGGTCGTCCCCTGGACGACGAACTGCTCCACGTAGACGGTGAAGTCCGGAGACGCCTTCACCCAGCCCTCGGCGAACGCCTTCATCCCCTCCAACCCCTTGGCCGGAGGGAGGGTGATGTCGTGGTAGACGATGTCCTTGTCGCAGAGGGAGTAGAGCTTCGGGAGGTCGTGCCGGTCCCAGGCGCGCAGCTCCTCGAGGACGACCGCGAGGGCCTTCTTCTCCTCCGGTCCGAACTCCCCCAGCTCCTCCACGTCTTTGTAGATCAGGTTCTCCGCCGTCATCGAAGTGGCCTTTGCCATGTCTTCCTCCTTGACGATCGGGCTCGAGGCGCTTTTCCCCGGCCCATCCGACCTGCCGCATCAGGGTCGCGAAGTCCCAGTGGTCGCGGACGTAGGCGATCCGTCCCCCCCGCACGACGGCCAGTTGGGCGAAGGGGAGATCGAAGGACTGGCCCGTCCCCGGCCGCCCGAAGAGGTCCCCGCGCAAGGTCCCGCGGATCCGCCCCAGGGTGACCACGGCCTTCCCCTGCACGACGAGTCGCTCCGCAACGATTTCGAGGTCCGGGACCGCACGATGCCACGCCTCGGCACGCGCCCTCGCGTCGCCCGGCCCCTTCGCCGGAGGGAGGGGGACGTCGTGGTAGACGACGTGCTCGTCGAGCGTCGCGGCGAAGCCCTCGAGGTCCCCCATCTGCCGCTCCCGCAGCGCCAGGAGGACGACGGAGAGCGCTTCCTCCTCCTCGGGGGAGCGGGAACCCCAGCTCGCCGGATCCCGATCGATCAGGTCCTCCAAGCGGCTCCTCCCTTCTACTGCTCGCCGGCGACGCCGAGGTACTGCGTCTTCACCGACTCATTCGCGGCGAGCTCCGACGGAGCCCCGTCGTAGACGATCTTGCCGGAGCTGATCACGTAGGTCCTGTCCGCCACGTCCAGAGCCATGGTGATGTTCTGCTCGACCAGCAGGATGGAGAGCCCGGTCTCGCGCAGCTCGGTGATGATCTTCCCGATGTCGCGCACGAGCATCGGGGCGAGTCCCTCGGAGGGCTCGTCGAGCACGAACAGATCCGGGTTCGTCATCAGGCCGCGCCCGAGGGCGAGCATCTGCTGCTCCCCGCCGCTCAGGGAGGTACCCTTGAGTCTGGCGCGGTCCTTGAGGACGGGGTAGCGCTCGTAGATCCGGCCGAGGTCCCACAGCACCCCCTTGCCGCGCTCGCGTCCCCGGGCCGCCATGGTCAGGTTCTCCTCCACGCTCAAGGAGGGGAAGATCCTCCGCCCCTGAGGGCAGAGGGCCATCCCCAGGCGCGCCCGTCGGTGCGGGGCCCAGTGGGTCACGTCGTTCCCCCGGAAGCGGATCTCCCCCCGCCGGGGCGGCGTGAAGCCCATGATCGAGCGGATCGTCGTCGTCTTCCCCATTCCGTTGCGCCCAAGAAGGGCGACCGCCGTCCCTTCCTCGACCGTGAGGGAGAGGCCCTGGAGGATGTAGCTGTCGCCGTAGTAGGTGTGGATCTCAGAAACTGCCAGCACGCTCGGTCCCCTCCTCCACGCCCATGTAGATCTCCCTCACGCGGCGATCGGCTTGGATCGTCGCCGGATCCCCGTCCGCGAGGAGCTTGCCGTAGTAGAGGACGATGATCCGCTCCGCGACGCCGAAGATGACATCCATATCGTGGGCGACGACGATCGTCGTGATCCCCCGCGGGAGGGTGTTGATGACGTGGATCATGTCTCCGCACTCCCCTCGGGTCAGGCCGCAGCTCGGCTCGTCGAGGAGGAGGAGCTTGGGATCTGCGGCGAGGGTCAGGGCGATCTCCAAGCGCCTCTGCTGCCCATAGGCGAGGTTCTTCACGAACTCGTGGCGCTCCTCCCACAGCCCGGCGTGGTCGAGCGCCGTCTTTACCTTCTCCATCAGCTCCGGGTAGGCGTCGACGGATCGGAGGACCCCGAACCGCGACCGTCGCAGGCCATGCGCGGTGAGGACCGCGTTGTCGAGGACAGTGAGGTTGGGGTAGACGCTCGAGATCTGGAAGGAACGGGCGATGCCGCGCTGGGCGCGCGCGTGGACCGGAAGCTTCGTCACGTCCTCCCCAAAGAGGAAGATCCGGCCCGACGAGACTGGGAGCTGCCCGTTGACCAGGTTGAACGCGGTCGTCTTGCCGGCCCCGTTCGGCCCGATCAGGACGACGCGTTCCCCCTCAGCCACGGTTAGCGTGATATCCTCGAGCACGTGGAGCCCTCCGAACCGCTTCGAGACCCGATCGAGCTTCAGAGCTTCCATAGCTTCTTCCCTGCCTTGGACCACAGGTCGGACACGTAGACCGCCAGCCCCTTGCGGGCAAACATGATGGCGAGGATGAACAGGCTCCCCAGGATGAGCGGCCAGCGCTGGGGGACGAGGATGCTCGAGAAGTACTCCACAAAGACGATGGCCGCCGCGCCGACTACCGGCCCCCACAGGGTCGCCGTGCCGCCAATGATCACCATGGCCATCGGGTAGAAGGACCTCATGATATCCAGGTCCGCGGGTTCGATGAAGCGGTTCATGTAGACGTAGAGGACGCCGGCCAGAGCGGCGAACGCTCCCCCCATCACGAAGGCGAGGTACTTGTGGAGCCAGACGTTGTATCCCAGGGCCTCCATCCGCGTCTCCCCCTCGCGGATCCCTTGAAGCGAGTGCCCGAACGGCGAGCGCGAGAGCCGGTACTGGAGGAACATGGCCAGGGCGAAGACGAGGAGGACGAAGAAGTAGAACGAGAGCTCCGTCCAGTGGAAGCCGGGGATGCCGGGGTTGGGTCGTGGGAGTCCGGCGATCCCCTGGATCCCTTGCGGCACGTTGAAGAAGGGCAGATTCCACGTCAGACTGTAGCCCAGGCGACCGATGGCGAACGTCAGGATGAGGAAGTACATCCCTGAGACGCGCAACACGATCGGGCCGACGGCGGCCGCGGCGATCGTGCCCATGATCACTCCCGCCAGCGCGGTCACCCACAGGGAGTCGATCCCGTAGCGAACCATCAGGACCGCGGCTGCGTACCCACCCACACCGAAGTACGCTGCCTGGCCGAGAGAGATGAGCCCGGTGTAGCCCGCGACGACGTTGTAGCTGATGGAGAAGATCGCGAAGATGAGGAACTTCGACATCATCCGCTGCATGAACGTGGGGAGGAGCCCTGGCATCGCCACTAGGACTGCTGCGGCGAGGACGAGAGGCAGAGCGCGCCAGATCCAGGGCGCCTTGCGCGAACCCGTCGTATCAGCGCTCGTCATATCCTAGCCCCTCCTTCCCAAGAGCCCGCGCGGCCGGACAACAAGGATGAGGACCATGGCGAGGTAGATCGTGAACATCGCGAGTTGCGGGAACAGGACCTTGCCGAAGGTGTCGATGAGGCCAATCAGAAGGCCCCCGAGGAGCGCACCCTGGATCGAGCCGACCCCGCCGATGATGACGACCACCATCGCTTGGAGGAGGATGGTGTTCCCCGCCTCGCTGTTGATCCCCATGACCTGTGCCCCCAGAACGCCCGAGAGTCCGGCGACGAAGGAGGCGATGAAGAAGACGATCATGGAGACCATCTCCATGTTCACGCCCATCCCTTGAGCCATCTCCTTGTCGTCCATCCCGGCCCGGACCCTCGCTCCGAGGCGCGTGCGGTCTTGGAGGTACCACAGAGCCACGGCAAAGAGGGCCCCCAGACCGATCAAGAGCAGCCGGGACGAGGCGAAGCGCAACCCGCCGATCGTGATCGGCTTGAGCGCCGCGGCCGTGAACGGCATGCGCGCCCACCCCTGCCAGACCCAGATGCAGACGTTCGTCAGGATGTAGACGAAGCCGTAGGTCAGGAGGACCTGTTCGTTCGGCTGCTTGTACAGGCGTCGGAGGAAGATCCGCTCGATGAGGAGGCCCAGGAGCCCACCCGCCAGCCCCCCGAGGATGACCGCGAGCGTGAACGGCCCGTGGAACCCCTTGAACACCTGCCACCCCACGTAGGCGGAGACCATGTACAGGGCCCCGTGGGCGAGGTTGGAGATCCCCATGACGCCCATCACGATCGACATTCCGGCCGCGGTGAGGAAGTAGACCATCCCCATCGCAAGGCCATTCACGAGGTTCGTGAGGAACATGCTCACAAGGACTGACCTCCCATCCCGGAGCGTGCGCCGGACCGAGCGACGCGACTAGAGACGGGCAAGCCGGAATCCCGTCCGGCTTGCCCGCCGATTCCCGGACCCAACCAGGGCAAGAGCCCGAGTCGGGCCTCGTTCCCTTCCGCTACTTCTGGCTCGGGAGCGTGGGGTCGATGACGCCCGGCTGAGTGTAGAGCGGCGCGGAGAGCTGATAGACGCCGTTCACCTTCTCGGCCTGGGTGACGTACCCGTCCGTGATCGCAACGCCCTCCGGCGTGAACGAGAGCGGCCCAGCCGGGGTGTTCAGCTTGAGGGACAGGATCGCTGGCCAGAGCACGTCGAAGTTGTCGTTGCCGCCGGTCTTCTCGAGTCCCGCCAAGATGACCTTCCCGAGGGTGTAGGCGTTCTGCTCCGAGCAGCTCGGGAGCTTCCCGGTCTTGGCCTGGATCGCCTTCACGAACGCTTGGTTCTCTGCGTAGGTGAGCTGCCAGGTGTAGGCCGACTCGCCCTGGATCCCGAGACCGGCATCGCCGAGCTCCTTCAGGGCCTCCGGGGTGTAGTCGCCGTCCTGCGTGATCGTCACCATCGGCTTATTCACGCCCATCTCGCGGGCCTGGTAAACAAACCGGCTGACCGGTCCCGGCCCCTCGAGGGCGTACAGAATGACGTCGGCGACGCTCGCCGCGAGGCCGGAGATGTACGGGCTATAGTCCTGGCAGCCAACCGGCGGCCAGAGCTGGCCGACGACCGTCCCGCCAGCGGCCTTGAACCCCTCCGCCGCGCCGTTCGCGTAGGCGATCTTCCCGGCGTAGTTCGCGCCGATCGTGACCATCGTGCGATAGCCGAGGACGTTGTAGACGTACTGGCCGAACCAGTAGGTCTGCGCCTCGCAGGTCGTCGGGTAGATGAGGTAGGTGGAGCCCGGCGTGTAGGCGATCGGGCGCATCCCGTTGATGAGGGAGGTCACGATGACCTTCTTCTCGATCGCGTACTGGTACATGGCGAGGTGCGCGTCGCCCATCAGCGGGCCGATGACGATCTTGACCTTGTCGCTGTCGACGAGCTTCTTGAACTTGTCGAGGGCCACGCTGACGCTCGTCGCGCTGTCCTCGATGATGAGCTGGATGTCACGCCCGGCAACCTTGTAGTTCGCTTCCTCCAGGGCCAGGCGGAGTCCGGCCTCGAACTTCGGGCCGAGCTCGGCGACCGGGCCGGTATAGTCGAACAGGGCGCCGATCTTGATCGGATCGGCTCCGAGGGCCGGCAGGGTCAAGAGACCCAAGATTCCCACTACAAGCAAGAGCTTGCTGAGCTTCATTTTGAAACCTCCTTGTGGTTTCGTTTCGTTCCTTTGGTCCAAGACGTATCGTTCCATCTTCCCAGCGCTCCCTTCCACCTCCTTCTCCTTCCCTCCATACGATCTCGTGGTGAGGCGTGAGTTTTCGTCGGGTCTAGGGCTCGCGCTCCCTGCGCAGGACCTTGCCCATCAGGGCACCGCTGTACTCTCCGTTTTCGAGAACCGGAGCCCCGTTCACGAGGACGACCTCGATCCCGGTCGCGTAGCGCTTCGGTTCCTCGTACGTCGCGTGGTCGGCGACCGTCTCGGGGTCAAAGAGGACGAGGTCGGCGAACGCCCCGGCACGCACGAAGCCGCGGTCCGGGACCCCAAACCGCTCCAGGCTGAGGGAGGTCATCTTCCGGACCATCTCCTCCATCGGCACGAGGTTGAGGTCGCGGCTGTAGCGACCGAGGCACTTAGGGAACGCCCCGTACGCCGCGGGGTGAGGGATTCCGCGCCCGGTGACGATGGCGTCCGTCTCGATCGCCGCCTGGTGGTGAGCGATGACCTTGCGGTGCCAGGGGTCGTCCATCTCGTCCGTCCCCGAGCTCCCGATGTACAGGGCCATGGTCGGTCCCTTCTCCTCCATGATCATGTCCGCCGCGGCATCGAACGGGGTCTTCCCAGTGGCGGTGCCGATCTCGACGAAGCTCATCCCCTCGTAGCGCTTGTTCTCCGGCTTGATCGCCGAGATGAGGCGGATGTTCTCCCAGCCCGTCGCCCCGACGAGGTTGTGCGGCCAGGCGCCGGGGAGCCAGGAGGGCCAGCCCGGCATGTCGTCCTCTACGGAACGGCGGATCCTCTCCCGCGTCGCCGGGTCGCCAAGGCGGAGGGCGAGGTCGTCCATCCCCCCCTCGAGGGCCCACGGCGGCAGCGTCGCGAAGAGGGTCGTGTTCGCGGCGATGTAGGGGATGACGTCCATCCCGACGTCGACCCCTCTCCTTCGGGCGTCGTCGTGCAGGGCGAGCACGCGGTCGATCCCACGGAAGAAGCGCTCACCGAACGCCTCGACGTGGGAATGGACGGCCGTGATCCCGTTCGTCTCCGCGACCCGGATCACCTCCCGCGTCGCTTGGAGAAGGGTCTCGCTCGACCCCCGGACGTGGGCCGTGAAGACGCCGCCGAACTCGGCGAGAGGCGCCGCAACGGCGACGAGCTCGTCCGTGTCCGAGTACATGCCCGGCGGGTAGATGAGGCCGCTCGACAAGCCCCAAACGCCATCCGCGAGATCTCTCCGCGCGAGCTGCGCCATCTCCGCGCGCTCGGCTTCGGTCGCCACACCAGCGCGCAGGCCCTTGACGCTCATGCGGATCGTCCCGTGGGAGGTCATGGGAATCACGTTGTAGGCGACGCCGGCGCGTTCGAGGTAGGCCATGTACTCCGCGGCCGTCGTCCAGTGCCAGTCGAAGCCGTCGCACTGGAAGAAGCCGCTGTAGCCCTTGAGGAGCGCGACGTCCTCGGCGGTCCGGACGGGGAAGGGGGAGTAGCCGCAGTTCCCGGTGATCAGGGTCGTGATCCCCTGCCGGACGAAGCACTCGAGAACGCTCGGGTGCTCAGGGCTCGCCAGGACGAAGTCGGCGTGGCTGTGGCAGTCGACAAACCCCGGAGCGACTGCTCGGCCCCGCGCGTCGATCACCCGCTTCGCGCGCGCCCCAGCGAGCCGCCCGACTCTCTCGATCCGGTCTCCCCGGACGGCGACGTCCCCCTGGAACCAGGGATTCCCGGTGCCGTCCATCACCCTGCCGCCGCGGATCAGGAGGTCGTACATCGCTCAGGACCTCAGAATGCCCGGATGGTGGTATGCGCTTGGAGGGGACATGGTCGGATGCTGCGGGTCGGTCAACAAATGGGTATTCAACGCCTGGAACAAGATCTCACCTTCGAGTTGCCTACGCTCAACGCCTGATAGCATCGTAATTTGCATGATATCGCCGCACCCCTATCCTGTCAAGACAGCTACCTATCTGCTCTATCTCACGCCGGCACGTCTCTGTACGGATCCACATGGTCGGCTCTCGGACGCAGCGTTCGGATGATCGACACGAGTCGACGGTCGCGCTACGATGCGAACATGCCCCAACAACCCCCGCCGGCGCCGTCGAGGCACCCCGGCGTCGCCTTGCGTCCCCTCACCCCCGAGCGCTGGCCTGACCTAGAGAGGCTGTTCGGCCCGCGCGGGGCGTGCGGGGGCTGTTGGTGCATGTGGTGGCGGCTCGGTCGAGCGGAGTTCGAGCGGCAGAAGGGCGAGGAGAACCGACTTGCCCTGAAGACCATCGTGGAGCGAGGAGAGGTCCCGGGGATCCTCGCGTACGTCGGCAGTGAGCCGGTCGGCTGGTGCGCCATCGCCCCCCGAGAGGTATACCCGGCACTGGCCCGCTCGCGGATTCTGAAGCCGGTCGACGCCGAGCCCGTCTGGTCCGTGACGTGCTTCTTCGTCGCGAAGCCGTTCCGCCGCCAAGGGCTTACGGTCGAGCTTCTGAAGAGCGCCCTCCGATTCGCGAGGGAGCGCGGGGCGTCGATCGTCGAGGGGTACCCTACGGAGCCCGGGGAGGGCCGAGTGCAAGACGTCTTCGCTTACACCGGGATCGCCTCCGCCTTCCGGGCCGCAGGCTTCTCTGAGGTCGCCCGCCGCTCTCCGACCCGTCCCATCATGCGCTCCGGCGGCGCCTAGCTCTGGAGGGTGTGAGGCTCTCCTCGCCGTGCGGCGTATACTCGGACGGCATCTCACGTTTCGTAAGGAGGGCTCGCAATGGCGACCTCGGTCGGAGACGTCCTGAGACAGGCCGCCGCGGCGCACGACGGCATCCAGTCCTTCGAGGCCACGGAGATCGTCGCCGCGGGCCCGATCTCCTGCGAGGCGAGGGTCCGGTTCCGCAAGCCGGATCGAATCGCGGTCGACTACGTCCGCTACGAGGACCCCCTTGCGGCGTTCGAGGACCGGCTGACCGGCGGGGCGGAGTTCGCCCCCGCGGAGCTCGTCGGGATGCATATCGTCCACGATGGCGGCGAGACCTGGCTCCACGACCCGAGGACGAACGTTGCCCTCCGCAAGCCGGGCAGAACGCTCTTCGCCCCCCTCGCGCCAATGAGCGTCCTCGGCGAGATCGGCTTCCTTCCCGCGCTCGCCCGCGACTTCCTGGTACGCGATGAAGGAGAGGAGACGGTGGACGGGCAGCAGGCGTTCCGGCTGCGGCTACGCCCGAAGGCGGCCTACCGCTCCCTGCTCCTCAAGGAAGAGGTCTTCCCTCTGAGCAGCGCGGTCCTTCTCCTTGCGAAGGAGACGTCCTTCCCCCTCCGCGTCGAGATTCGTCCCGCCCCAGAGACGGGCCTGGCCCTGCTCGTTGGCCCTCGGGACTCAATCCGCATCAGCTACGGCAACGTCCGTCTGAACCGCGCAGAGGAGACCGCCTTCGCCCCTCCCGTGGACGCCCGGGTCTTCCGCGAGGAGGTCGTGGCGGCGGATCGGCTGGCCGAGAGGCTCCCATCCCGAGTGTCCCTCGAGACAATAGGAGAGGCCGGGTACCGAATCTACGGAAGCCGCGTTTCCATGACGTCCAACGAGGCAGCCGACCGAGGCTACGCGACGTTTGCCCTCGCGCCCTCCACCCCGGAGGGGCAGACACCGGAGACGGTCGTCTCCGTGAGAACGGGCAACTACCTCTCCCGCAATATGGCCCGCAGGCGGCTGCTCCTCGCCGAACGGGGCGAGGCCGTCTCGCTCGACGGTCTCCCTGCCCGCCTCCTTGATCGCACGGCCTTGGTTCGCGACGAGCTTCCCGAAGGAGTGGAACGCGACCTTCTCGAGGTGGGGTGGGAACGGGACGGGGTATTCTGGTTCCTCCTCGGGGAGGGACTCGGCCGACCCGCCCTCCTGGACCTCGCGCGAGCCTTGGCTCGCACGGAGCCCTCGGGCCCGCCGGGCTAGCCCTCCTGCACAGGATCCTCCTGACCCCCTGGCCTCTCGCGGGAGGGCGACGCAGGGTGAGAGGAGCCGAGGACGGCGTGGGCACGGGTAACCAGAAGATCGAGATCGACCGCCCTCGGCGAGCTGGCTGGAGCAGTGCGCAGATGGAGGAAGAACTCGATGTTTCCCGCAGGGCCGAGGAGGGGGGAGAAGGTCGCTCCGACGACGGGCCAGCACGTCGTCTCCGTCAGGAACGACTGAAGCGTGTACAGAACGTCACGGTGGGTCTCCGCGTCTCGCGCCACCCCGCCCCTCGTCACCTTGTCCCTTCCTGCTTCGAACTGCGGCTTCACCAGGGCGACGACGTCCCCGTCTTCCCGCACAACGGCGAGGACCGGAGGGAGGACGAGGCGCAGAGAGATGAAGGCGACGTCGATCGTGGCGAGGTCGACGGCCTCCCCGATGTCGTCTCTTGTGAGGTAGCGGGCGTTTAGTCCTTCGTGGAGGGCGACGCGGCGGTCGTTCCGCAAGCGCCAATCGAGTTGCCCCCGCCCCACGTCCACGCAATGGACGCGCGCCGCGCCCCGTTGAAGGAGGCAGTCGGTGAACCCGCCCGTGGAGCTCCCCACGTCCAGGCAGACGCGCCCCCTGGGCTCGACGCGGAAGTCGTCGAGCGCCTGAGCGAGCTTGTCTCCGCCCCGGCTGACGTAGCGCTCCGCAGCGATGAGGTCGATCGCCGCCTGCGAGTCGACCATGTGCCCTGGGCGGCAGACCGTCTCTCCATTCACCCGCACGCGACCGGCCATGATCATCCGTTGCGCTCGCGAGCGGCTGCGGATGAGGCGCCGTTCCGTGACCAGGAGGTCGAGGCGCTCTTTCGTCCCCACCTAGGTCGGAGTCCCCACCTTCATGTGGGCGGCTCGGTAGGCCGCGACCCCGTCCTTGAGGAGGTCCGCGGCGCGGAGCAGCTTCTCCTCCTCGAGCACGTAGGCGATCCGCACCTCGTCCTTGCCCATGCCCGGCGTCTCGTAGAATCCGCTTCCTGGTGCGACCATCACCGTCTCGCCGCCGCGCTCGAAGTCGGTGAGCAAGAAGCGCGCGAAGGCCTCGGCGTCGTCAATCGGCAGCTTGGCGATGATGTAGAACGCCCCGGCAGGCTTCTCGCAGACGATCCCCGGGATTGTCCGCAGCGCCTCGTACAAGGTATCCCGCCGAGAGCGGAACTTGCGAATCATCGTGTCGATCACCGCGCGGTGGCGTGGGTCCTTGAGGAAAGCGATCAGGCCCAACTGGCCGAACGTCGGCGCAGAGAGGCGGGCCTGCGCCATCCGGTTGACTGCGGCCATCACGTCGCCGTTGCGGCTCGCGATGACCCCCACGCGGGCACCACAGGCGGAGAGGCGCTTCGAGATACTGTCGGCGAGGATGGCGTGCTGGCAGAGTTCTGGGAACTCGAAGATGCTTGCGGTCTCCCCTTCGTAGATGAACTCCCGGTACACCTCGTCGGAGATCACGAACAGGTCGTACTTGAGGGCCAGTTCTACCACGCGCTCCAACTCCTCGCGCGCGTAGACGACCCCGGTCGGGTTCCCGGGGTTGGAGAAGAGGATCGCGCGTGTGCGCGGGGTGACCTTCTTCTCCATCGCCTTGAGGCTCGGGAGGTGGAACCCCTCCTCGGCATAGGTCGTGATCGGGACGAGCTTCACGTTCGTCAGGCACGAGTAGCCGCGGTAGTTCGGGTAGAAGGGCTCGGGGACGAGGAGCTCGTCCGCCACGTCCAGCGCCGCCTGCATGGCGAAGGTGAACGCCTCGCTCCCCCCAATTGTCACCACCATCTCGCTCGTCTCAAGCTCGATCCCGTACTCGCGGTAGTAGAGCTGGAGCGCCTCCAGCGCCTCGGGAAGGCCGGGCGAGGGGCTGTAGTCGAGGACGTCGATGCGCGCGTTGCGCACCCCGTCCATGAACGACTGGGGCGTGGCGATGTCGGGCTGCCCGATGTTCAGATGGTAGACGGTCTTCCCGGCGCGCTTCGCCTGCATGGCGAGGGGAACCAGCTTGCGGATCGGCGAGGCAGGCATGTCCGCGGTGCGAGACGAAATCCTAGGCATAGTCGAAGATCCACACCTCCTGAGAGGCGGGGAGACTCGCCCGTGTGAGGGTAGCCTCCGAGCCTCCAACAGCCCGCGCATTCTGCACCCTGCGAGCGAAGTTGTCCACCCTCGCGATCGGGAAGCGGTCGGTCAGGCGATCGGTCCAGTAGTGCATGGGGACGGCGATCTTGACGTTCGGGAGCCGCGCGAGGAGGGCCGCCGCCTGATCGGCGTCCAGCGTGTACGTCCCGCCGACGGGGAGGAACAGGATGTCCACTTTGCCCAATGCCGATAGGGCGCCGCCGTCGAGTGGCCCACCGAGATCCCCCAGGTGGGCGAGCGTGATTCCCTCGAGGCTGAAGACGAAGATCGTGTTCTGCCCGCGCTTCGCGCCTCCCTCCGCGTCGTGGAAGCTCCCGATCCCTTCCACGACGAAACGGCCCGCGACCCGCCGGCCGACGCCCCGGATGACGACTGGGTTCCCCCTCACCCGGCCGACTGCGTTGTGGTCGAAGTGGTCGTGACTGACCGTAACCACGTCGGCCTCGACGTCGGGCAGAAGGTAGGGGACTGCCTCGCCGTAGGGGTCGGTGAGCAGAGAACCTTCCTCCCCTGAGAGGAGGAAGCACGCGTGCCCCATCCACTTGATTCTCATCGCCGTGCACCTCCATCGAAGGCGCTCGCGAGCATCCTGTCGACGAGACCCGGGAGCGAGATCCCGCCAGCCTCCGCCGCTCGGGGGAGCAAACTGTGTTCGGTCATCCCGGGAAGGGTGTTCACCTCAAGGACGTACGGGGTTCCGTCCTCTGCCAGGCGGAGATCAACGCGCGAGAAGCCGTAGCAGGAGAGGGTCCGATGAGCCAAGAGGGCAGTCTCAGCGACGCGGGCCGCGGTCCTCGCGGGAAGCGGGGCCGGAGCGACGAGTTCGCTCGCCCCATCGGTGTACTTCGCCTCGTAGTCAAAGAAGGCCTTCGTCGGCAGGATCTCGACCGCGGGCAGGGCCTTCTCCTCTCCGTCGATCCGCAGGATCCCCACCGTTAGCTCGCGGCCCGGGATGTACTCCTCGGCAAAGACCGAGCGGAACTGGGAGAGGATGGCTTCGGCCGCAGGGACAAGCTCCGCCTCCTCCCGAAGGATGCGAACCCCAAGGCTTGAGCCTTGGTCGCAAGGTTTAAGGACAAGGGGAAGGCCAAGGTCGGAGCGCGCTCGGTCACAGAAGGCCGGGATTTCCTCGTCCCGGCGGAAGACGGAGCGCGGGACCGGGATCCCCCGCGCGGAGAAGGTCTCCTTGGAGCGGGGCTTGTCCATGGCCAGTGCGCTCGCTTGAGGGCCTGACCCGGCGTAGGGAACGCCCATCACCTCGAACAGGAGCTGCACGGTGCCATTCTCCCCGCTTCCCCCATGGAGGCAGATGAAGACGGCGTCGACCGCAGAGACCGCGCTGACGACTTCGGTAAGCGAAGGAATCTCAAGGACGCGGACGAGATGCCCCGCGTCTCGGAGTCCTCCGGCGACATGGGCACCGGATCGCAGCGACACTTCCCGCTCCGCCGAGTCGCCGCCGCACAGGACGCCAATCGTCTTCGGTCTGGCCACACCCTCTCCCGCCCCCGGACCATTCCCCTCTGGCCGAAAGTCCCGCCCACCGTTCCCGTCTACACTGCGGTTCCTTGACACGCTTCCAGGGGCTGAGTATACTGCACCCTACGTCTAGCTGGTCTTTGAAAAGTGGATAGCGTGGTTGCGCGTTGTCTACTCGATAACGCGCGCCTGTCACCTATAGTAGCAAGAAGCGACGGTTCAAACTCTTCAACTAAGAGAGTCTGATCCCAGCTCAGGGTGAACGCTAGCGGTGCGCTTAACACATGCAAGTCGTGCGATCGAGCCGGACCAAGCGCAAGCGAGGACCGGTGACGGAGCGGCGGACTGGTGAGTAACACGTAGCTAACCTGCCCTCTTGACGGGGACAACTGTCCGAAAGGACAGCTAATACCCGATGTGGCTACGGGTCGATGGATCCGTAACCAAAGGCGGTCCTGCCGCCGCGAGGGGATGGGGCTGCGGCCTATTAGCTAGTTGGCAGGGTAACGGCCTACCAAGGCTATGATGGGTAGCTGGTCTGAGAGGATGGTCAGCCACACTGGGACTGAGATACGGCCCAGACTCCTACGGGAGGCAGCAGTGGGGAATCTTTCGCAATGGGCGCAAGCCTGACGGAGCGACACCGCGTGAGGGATGAAGGCCTTCGGGTCGTAAACCTCTTTTCCGGGGAAAGAATAAGGGCGGGAGGAAATGCCAGCCCGATGACGGTACCTCGGGAATAAGCATCGGCTAACTCTGTGCCAGCAGCCGCGGTAAGACAGAGGATGCAAGCGTTACCCGGATTCACTGGGCGTAAAGGGCGTCTAGGCGGCCAGGTTAGTCACCTGTGAAAGCCCTCAGCTCAACTGAGGATGGTCAGGTGATACTGCTCGGCTTGGGTGCAGGAGAGGAGGGTGGAACTCACAGAGTAGCGGTGGAATGCGTAGAT
>CAYHBG010000030.1:0-16215 GCA_964354815.1 uncultured Thermotogae bacterium | reverse complement strand
CCAGGAACCGGACAGCCGGCGCCTCTCACGGGCGATCTCATAGGATGCAGGACATCCTCCCGTAGCCTGGTGTCGCTCGGTGGGTTGACATGCTGCTGCCGCAACCGCTATAGAGAGAGCGACTCATGACGCGGAGGGTGCATGCCGAACGACCGAGGACGCAGGGCGACGAAAGCGGCCCGCTCCGTCAGCCACTCGACCCGTCCAGACGCCAGCTCGACTCGCGACAAGCTCCTTGACGAGGCAAGGAGCGTCTTCGGCCGTCTCGGGTACGACGCCACATCGGTGTCCGCGATCTGCCGCAACGCGGGGCTGGCGCAGGGGACGTTCTATCGCTACTTCGCCAACAAGGAGGACGTTTACCTCGAGCTGGTCCGGCACCTCCAGCGGGAGGTGATCGCGGCCCTGCAGCGGGCCGCAGCCCGTCCCGCTGAGCCCCGAGAGCGCATCCTCCGCTACTACCGCGCCATCCTTCGCGTGGTAGAGGGAAACGTTGGCTTGTACAAGCTCTTTCGCGAGGCGGAGTTCGTGTCGCCCGAGATCGCGCGCCACTTCTACGCGGCGATTGCCGAAGTGATCGCGCAAGCCGTATCTGACGCGCAACGGCAGAGAGCCGTCGTCGCGACGGACCCGGAGGTTGCCGCCTACGGAATCCTCGCGCTGCCTCTCTTCCAGGCCGTCTACTACCGGATCTGGCGCGGGGCCGCGGTGCCGAGGACCGCCATCGACACCGCGGGGATCGTGATCTGCGAGGGGATTGACTCGGGCCTTCCCAGCACCACCCTGCCGGGACTCGGAAAGAGGGGACGTGTCCGCTCCGTTCCCCCTGGCCCGCGCGCTGGCCCTGCGGAGGGAGGAGAGGCAACCCGCAGAGCGCTTCTCGATGCGGCCGAGCGCCTGTTTGGAGAGGAGGGCTTCCACCAGACCACCATTGCCGGAATCACCTACGTTGCTGGCGTAGCGCTCGGGACGTTCTACCTCTACTTCCCGAGCAAGGTCCATATCTTCAACGCCCTCGCGCGCGAGATCAGCCACCGCTTCCGGAGAGAGGGCGCCGAGTTCCTGGAGGGACTCGCCGACCGGAGGGACGTGGAGTGCGTCGGCTACGAGTTCTTCCTTCGCTGGAGCAGTGAGCACCGAGGATGCTATCGCATCCTGCGCGAGGCGGAGTTCGTCGACGAGCAGGTCGGCCGCTGGCACTACCAGCGCCTCGCCCAGGAATACGAGGACGGACTGGAACTCGGCGTGCAACACGGACAAGTGAAGAAGCTCCCCCTGGAGGCGGCCGCGTGCGCGCTGATGGGGATCGCGCACCTCGCAGGACAGCGCTGGGTCCTCTGGCAGGAACCGAGCCGGTCCTACGAGAGCGTCCTGCCTTCCCTCTGCGAGTTCGTTCTGCACGGTCTCCATCTGGGAATGTAGATAGCGTCTGGCGCGCCGTCCCGCCGGAGCCCTGGAGGCGGGCCCTTGTGAGGTCTTGCGAGTTATCCCAGAAGGGGAGGGCGGAGTCGAGCTGTTGACTCGGGCGCTCCGCTTGTGGTAGTGTGAGACCTGAATCAGGTGTCACTCGCCGGGCGGCGACCGTTGGCCGTGTACCCAGACGACCCTTCGCGAAACCCTGAGAGGGAGGGCACGTGCTTGCGCAGCTGATCGTCAGCGGACTTGCGGCGGGAGGGCTCTACGGCGTCTTCGCGCTCGGCCTCATCTTGATCTACAAGACGACGCACATCCTGAACTTCGGCCACGGCGACATGACGATGTTTGCGACGTTCGTCGCCTACATGCTCCTCAACTGGTACCATGTGCCCTTCGTGCTGGCGTTTCTGGGAGCCGTGGCGACGGGGATCGCTCTGGGACTCCTGGTGGACCGCGGTTTCCTTCGTCTGGCCAAGGACGCGCCGGTGACCAGCCTGTTCATCGCCACCCTGGGGATCGGCACGATGCTGCAGGCTGTGGCCGGCTGGATCTGGGGCTACGACACGAAGCCGTTCCCTCGCGCGGTCCAGGGTCCGCCCATCGTGTTGGGGGACGTTGTCCTCCGGCGGCACGACCTGGTCGTCTTTGCCGTGGCGGCCGGCATCTCCCTGCTGCTCTTCGCCCTGTTCAAGTTCACCAACACCGGGATCGCCATGCGAGCGACCGCACAGAACCGGCAGGCCGCGCGCCTGATGGGGATCAACGTGCCGCGCATCGGATCGCTGAGCTGGGCGCTCGGGGTGGGGATGGGCGCGGTCTCCGGGGCGCTGGTCGCCCCGATCGTCTTTCTCGACCTCTCGACGATGATCTCGGTCATGATCAAGGCCGTCGCCGCCGCGGTCCTCGGGGGATTCACGAGCCTGCCCGGCGCCGTCGTCGGCGGCCTCCTCCTCGGCGTGATCGAGAACCTGCTCAGCGGGTACATGCCCCCGGCCCTCGCCCCTCTCAAGACGACGCTCGTCTTCCTGTTGGTGATCGTGGTCCTGATCTTCCGGCCGCACGGACTCCTGGGAGAGCCCGTCGGGAGGAGGCACTAGCCGATGCGACGCTGGCTCGTGTTCGGCGGGATCCTGGTCCTGGCCGCCGTGACGCCTCAGTTCTCGTCGAGCTACAGCCTCTACCTCCTGAGTCTGGGTTGTGTGTTCATCATTGCGACGGTCGGCTTGAATCTGCTGACCGGCTACACCGGCCAGCTCTCTATCGGACACGCGGGCTTCCTGGCGATTGGCGCGTACGCCGGCGCGCTGCTGGTCGCCAAGGCGTCCATCCCGTTCTGGATAGCCATTCCGCTCGCAGGGCTCCTCTCCGGCCTGGCGGGGTTCGTCCTGCTCATCCCGGCCCTGCGCCTGTCGGCCATCTACCTCGCCATTGCGACCCTCGGGTTCGGATCGGCGATCACGGAGGCGCTGCCGCGGTGGTCATCGGTCACGGGAGGCTATCAGGGCATGCCGGTGCCGAAGGCCGTGTTCTTTGGGATTCCGCTCCAGTCGGACGCCTCCCGGTACTACCTCGCCCTCTCGCTCGTCGTGCTCACCCTGCTCGCCGCAAGGAACCTCGTGCGCTCCAAGCTGGGGCGCGGCTTCGTTGCCATTCGCGACCAGGAGGCGGCCGCCCAGTCCTGCGGCATCAGCGTCACGCGCTACAAGGCCTATGCGTTCTTCTTCAGCGCGTTCTACGTCGGGATCGCCGGGGCGCTCTACGCGAACGTGGTCGGCTACATCAGCCCAAGCGAGTTCGCCCTCGACAAGTCGCTCTCGATCTTCACCATGATGGCCCTCGGGGGCATGGCCTCGATCCCGGGGTCCGTGCTTGGAGCGCTTTTCTTGACCTTCCTCCCGCATTGGCTGAGCGGGATTCGGGGACTCCAGCAGCTCATCTTCGGCGCCGCGCTCGTCGGGGTCGTCGTGTTCATGCCGTACGGCATCTGGGGATTCATCCGTCGCTGGACTGGGCCAGACCGGACAGAGAAGCTCCCCAAGCCGCTTCAGGAGATGATCCGCTTTGTCCGGGGCTAATTCGGTCTCGCCGTCACCCATCCTGGAGGTCACGGACCTGACCGTGCGGTTCGGAGGTCTGGTCGCGCTCGACCGGGTCGGCTTCGACGTTCGCGAAGGGGAGATCGTCGGGCTGATCGGCCCGAACGGCGCGGGGAAGACGACGATGTTCAACGTCGTATCGCGCCTCTGTCAGCCGGTGGAGGGCGACGTGCGGTTCTCGGGCAGGAGCCTCCTCCGGCTCCGTCCCCACCAGATCCCGCTCCAGGGGATTGCACGCACGTTCCAGAACCTGGGGCTCTTCCCGGCCATGACCGTCCTCGACAACCTGCTCGTTGGGCAGCAAGCCTCGTTCAGGGCAGGCCCTCTGTCCATTCTGTGCCACCTTCCGCGGGTCTCGCGAGAGGAGCGCGAGGCGCGCAGCAAGGCGGGCGCCCTCCTCTCGGAGTTGGGCTTGGACGCGCTTTCGGGTACCTTCGTCCGCTTCCTCCCGTACGGCACCCAGAAGTTCGTTGAGCTCGTTCGGGCCCTGATGAGCCGGCCGCGACTCCTGCTTCTCGATGAGCCGGTCGCGGGTCTGAACGCGACCGAGACCGCGAAGATGGGGGAGTTCATCCGCAAGATCCGCGACCAGTTCGGGCTCTCCATCCTGCTCGTCGAGCACGACATGTCCCTGGTCATGTCCGTCTGTGATCGGCTGGTCGTGCTCGACTTCGGGAAGCGAATCGCCGAGGGATCTCCCGCCGAGATCCAGTGCAACCCGGCGGTCATCGAAGCGTATCTCGGGGAGGAAGTCCATGCTGCTTGAGCTCGAGGGCGTGAGCACGTACTACGGCGCCATTCAGGCGCTGAGAGAAGTCGGTCTTGCCCTCGAGGATGGAGCGATCGGCGCCGTGCTCGGAGCCAACGGCGCAGGCAAGACCACGCTGATGAACACCGTATCCGGGCTCCTCCACCCGCGTCTCGGGCGCATCCGGTTCCGGGGGACGTCGATCGAGCGCGCGTCCCCGGAACGAATCGTTCGCCTCGGGGTCATCCAGGTGCCGGAGGGGCGCCAGCTCTTCCCCGATCTCTCCGTGGCCGAGAACCTGCGCATGGGGGCGTTCGCGCGTCGGGATAGGGCTCAAGCCAGGGGAGACCAGACGAAGATCCTGGATCACTTCCCCGCCCTACAGGGGCGGCTCCGCCAGCTCGCGGGGACCCTCAGCGGCGGGGAGCAGCAGATGCTCGCGATTGCCCGAGCGCTGATGGGAAAGCCCCATCTGCTCCTCCTCGACGAACCTTCGCTCGGTCTCTCCCCGCTCCTGGTTCGGAAGCTCTTTGAGATCCTGGCGACGCTCAATCGAGAGGGGGCGACGCTGCTCCTCGCGGAGCAGAACGCCCACATGGCCCTTCAGATTGCTCACGTGGGATTCGTCCTCGAGACGGGCCGACTGGCGCTCGCCGGCGACAGCGGGGCGCTGCGAGCCGATGCACGGGTCAGGCAGCTGTATCTAGGCGTCAAGGACACCCCCTGTGCTGCGCAGCCGGGGTGACCTAGGTGGTTTTCGGAAGGGGAAAGCCGTAAAGGAGGCGCACATGCGGAGACAGGTGTGGGTGCTCGTCGTGGGCCTGTTGGCCCTCACGTTGGGATGGGCCGCCATCGCCGAGGATACCACCGGCGTGACGGACACGTCGATCAAGCTGGGGGCGTTCCTGGTGCAGGCGGGGCCGGTGGCTCCGATTGGGATCCCGGTCATGCACGGGGCGCAGGCGTGGTACAACTTCATCAACGACGAATTCGGCGGGATCTACGGGCGCAAGATCGATTTCATCCCGCTCGACGACGGGTTCAACCCGGCAAACACGGTGGCCGTCGTCAAGAAGCTCGTCGAGGACGAGAAGATCTTCGCCCTGGTGAACTCGCTCGGGACGACGGGCTTCCAGGCGGTCTTCGACTACCTGGTCGCGAACAAGGTGCCCGTCGTGACGCCGCACTCGAACTGGATCAAGCTGGCAAACCCCGTCTCTCCGGGCATCTTCGCGATTCAGCCCAACAACGAGGCGTTCGGCAGGTCCCTGGCCCAGTACGCCGTCCTGCGGCTCGGGGCCAAGAAGGTTGGACTGGCGCTCGCCGATGACGCGATGGGGAACGAGCTCAAGACCTTCGCCACCGCGGAGCTCACCAAGCTCGGCATGACGCCGGCCGCCGTCGTTGCGTATCCTGGATCAGAGACGAACTTCAGCTCGTACGTCCTGCAGCTCCGCCAGGCGGGAGCCGAGGTCGTCCTGATGCTCGGCTACCTGAAGGACGCCGCGGCGCTCCTGATCGAGGCGAACACGCTGGGCTACAAGCCGAAGTGGATCGGCATCAACACCATCACCCTCTCTCTGTACGATCTGGCCGGAGACGCCGCGGAGGGGGTCTACTTCCCCGGCTTCGCGACCGACCCGACGGCCCGATGGAATCCGGAAACCTATCTCTTGCGGACGATCTACGCGAAGTACTTCCCCGGCGAGACGCTGACGGCGTACGCCGAGATGGCGTGGATCGGGGCCCAGATGGTCACGGACGCGCTCGTCCAGGCCGGTCCTAACCTCAGTCGCGAGGCGTTCATCACCGCTCTTGAGGGACTCCGGGACTGGGAGCATGGCCTCTGCCCCTCCGTCACGTATGGTGCGGATGATCACGGCGGAATCGAGCGGCTGTGGGTGAACCAGCTTGCGAACCGGTCGGCGATCTTCCTGGAGGAGTGGGACTGGAGAACCCACTAGGCGAGGGACTCTGTTAGGGTGGGGGGCTCCCCACGGAGCCCCCCACGCGGTACCGGATGGGCACCGACGGGACCGCGACGTCTCGCGTGCGCCGACGAGGGGAAGAGCATGAAGCCAAGCGATGTCTCCGTGGGGATTGTCAGCGCGGGGATGTACCTCCCCGAGCGCGTCGTCACGGCAGAGGAGATCGCTCGAGAGAGCGGCCTTCCCCTCTGGGTGGTGACGGACAAGCTCGGCATCCACGCCAAGCGGATGGCGCCCCCCGACCTCCATCCTAACCAGATGGCCGTCCTGGCGGCCAAGGACTGCTTGTCCAAGTGCGAGATCTCCCCCAAGGAGATCGACGTCGTCCTCTGCACGACGGAGGAATGGCGCGAGTACCTCCTGTGGACGTCGGGCATTGACCTTGCCTACCAGATCGGGGCGACGCGCGCGTGGGGCTTCGACCTCCACATGCGTTGCTGCACGACGGTCGCGGCGCTCAAGATCGCGAAGGACATGATGCGCTCGGACCCCGAGATCCGGACTGTGCTGATTGGAGGCGGGTACCGGATCGGAGACCTCATCAACCTGAAGAACCTGCGCACGACCTTCCTCTTCAACATTGGCGCGGGCGCCGCGGCGATCCTCCTCAGGAGGGACTGGCCGAGAAACCACGTCCTCGGCGCGCATCTCATCACAGACGGCTCGATGAGCACGGACGTCATCGTTCCGGCCAGCGGAACGATCCAGTTCCCGACGGATGACGCGGTCGCTCAGGGCCTCTTCAAGTTCGACCTCGTGGCGGAGGAGAAGATGAAGGCCCGCCTGAACGAGGTCACGATGGACAACTGGATGCGCTGCATCGACGAGGCCCTCCGCAAGAGCGGCTACGCTCGCAAGGACGTCGACTTCCTGAACATGGTCCTGATCAAGCCCTCCGCCTATCGGGACATGCTCGAGCGGATCGGGCTCACGGAGGAGCAAGGGGTCTACAACTCACACTACGGGCACATCGGCGAGCAGGACACCATCATCAACCTGATCGAGGGCCTGCGACTCGGCCGCGTGAAGGATGGAAGCGTGATGGTCATGGTCGGGGCCGGGATCGGCTACGTGTGGGGCGCCGGCTGCGTCCGCTGGGGACCCGCCTAGAACCGGCGGGCCAAGTCGAAGGGGGTGGGCGCGATGCGCCTAGAGGGCAGAGTTGCGCTGATTACCGGCGCGGGATGCGGAATCGGCCGCGCGACCGCCGAGCGGTTCGTGGAGGAGGGCGCGCACGTCGCCCTGTGCGATGTTGTGCAGGAGGCCGGAGAGGCGACGGCTCGCGCGCTTGGTCCCCACGCGAGCTTCGCGCGCGTCGACGTGGCGGACCGGCAGGCCGTGCAGCGTTGGGCCGACAGCGTCCTGGCGACTCAGGGGCGGATCGACATTCTGATCAACAATGCTGGGATCATCCGCGACCACCAGCTCGTTCGGTTCAAGGACGGAGAGATCCTCGGGCAGATGTCCGAGGCGGACTTTGACCTCGTCATCCGGGTCAACCTGCGAGGGACGTTCAACTGCACCCAAGCCGTCGTCCCGGCGATGATGCGCCAGCAGGCGGGGGTGATCCTCAATGCCAGTTCCATCGCCGGCCTGGATGGCAACTTCGGCCAGACGAACTACGTGGCCACGAAGGCGGGCCTCGTCGGCATGACGCACGTCTGGGCGCGTGAACTGGGACGCTACGGGATCCGCGTCAACGCGGTGGCGCCGGGGTTCACGGCCACGGAGATCCTGAAGACGATGCCGGAGAAGGTCCTCGAGGGGATGAAGGCGCGGACGCCCCTGGGGCGCCTGGGAGATCCTCGCGACATCGCGAACGCGTACCTCTTCCTCGCTTCGGACGAGGCCGCCTACATCTCCGGAGCCGTGCTGCGCGTGGATGGAGGGATGGTCCTCGGCACCTAACGAGACCGGGCCCTTCAAGGAGAGCAGAGTGAACGCTGCGGAACTGCTGAGCGCTCGGGCGAGTCTCACCCCGAGCCGGGTCGCCGTCGTCGAGATGCCGGCGGCGAGACGGTACACGTACGCCGACCTGAACGAACGGGCCAACCGGATGGCCTCCTTCCTGCGAGATCGCCTCGGGATCGGCAAGGGCGACCGCGTCTCCATCCTCGCTCACAACAGCGCGTTCTACGTAGACCTCTTCTACGCCGTCGGCAAGATCGGGGCGATCCTCGCCCCCCTCAATGGGCGGCTCCAGAGCCGCGAACTGGCCTACATCGTCCGGGACAGCGAGCCGAAGGCCCTCTTCTGCGGACCGGAGTTCACGGACCTGCTCGCGGAGATCCGCGCTGAGGCGCATCTAGACAAGGTCGTGTCCCTGGAGGGCGCTCAGATTGAGGGGGCGCTGGCAGCGGAGAGGGAACTCGAGCGCGCCTCGGCTGCCGAGCCCGAGCGGCCGCCCCTCGGCGAGGACGACACCTACTGCCTCCTCTACACCTCCGGGACGACAGGACGCCCAAAGGGCGCGATGATCCCGCACCGCCAGGTCCTCTGGAACTGCGTCAACACCATCGCGAGCTGGGGCCTACACGAGAACGACATCTCGCCCGTCTTCACCCCCCTCTTCCATGCTGGAGGGCTTTTCGCCTTCCTGACGCCTCTGCTCTACGTGGGGGGACAGATCGTCCTGTTCCGGACCTTCGAGGCGGACGACGTCCTTCGCGCGATCGAGCGAGAACGCTGCACCGTGATCCTCGGTGTTCCGACGATCTACACCGTCTTCATGCAGTCGCCGGGCTTCGCGGGAGCGGACTTCCGCCACGTCCGGTTCTTCATCAGCGGGGGGGCCCCCCTCCCTGTGCCCCTCGTCAGGGAGTGGATCGCCAGGAAGGGAGGCGTCTTCCGTCAGGGCTACGGTCTGACGGAGGTCGGCGCGAACTGCTTCTCCATGACCAACGAGGAGTCGGTGACCAAGATCGGATCTGTGGGGAAGCCGATCTTCCATAGCCGGATGAAGCTCGTGAGCCCGGACGGCCGCGAGGTCCGGAGAGGCGAAACCGGCGAGCTCGCCATCTGGGGGCCCCACGTCTGCACGGGCTACTGGCGGAATCCCAAGGCCACGGCCGAGGCCCTTCGCGACGGCTGGTTCCATACGGGAGACATGGCGCGGCAGGACGAGGACGGGTTCTACTTCATCGCCGGACGCTACAAGGACATGCTGATCAGCGGCGGAGAGAACATCTACGCAGCCGAGGTCGAGGCCGTCTTTCGCGACCATCCCGCCGTATCCGAGGCGGCCCTCATCGGGATGCCGGACGAGAAGTGGCAGGAGGTCGGTCTGATGATCGTCGTTCTGAAGCCGGGCCACTCCGCCACGGAGGAGGCCTTGAAGGCGTTCTGTGGCGAGCGGCTGGCGCGGTACAAGGTGCCCAAGAAGGTCGCCTTCGCAGATGCCTTGCCGTACTCCCCCTACGGGAAGGTCATCAAAGAGGAGCTGCGGAGGCGGTACGGGGTCGCGCCCCAGGTGCAGGCGGGCGGAGGCACGTAGGGCGCTGCGGCGTCTCGGGAGAGGACGATGCACACCGGAGACTACCTCGGGCGCAGAGAGATCTACAGCCCGGACAAGGTGGGGATCGTAGACTGCGGGCGGACGCCTCCACGGCGCCTCACCTTTCGCGAGATGAACGCCCGAGCGAACCGGCTCGCGAACTGGCTGCGCGACGACGTTCGGGTCGGGAAAGGCGACCGCGTCTCGATCCTCGCTCGCGACGGGGTCGAGCACCTTGATCTTCTCTACGCCTGCGGCAAGCTGGGTGCCGTGCACACCCCCCTCAACTGGCGTCTCCACTTCCGGGAGCTCGCCCACCTGGTCGAGAAGACCCAGCCGCGCGCCCTGATCTTCGACGAGGACTTCCGTGAGGTCGTTCAGGGCATGCTGGCCGGGCTCGATGGACACCCGGCGCGGCCCCGCTGCCTCCTGCACCTCAGTGGGCACGGCGTCCCTGGGAGTCTGGCGTACGAGGAGGCGCTCAGGAAGGCCCCCGCGACGCCCGTCACCTGCGAGACGCTGGACCTCGAGGACCCGGCGTGCATCCTCTTTACCGGCGGGACGACCGGCCTCCCGAAGGCCACGCTCATCAGCCACCGCATGATCGCGTGGAACGTCCTCAACACGGTGATCCACGACCTCACGCACGACGACATTGTGCTGAACGTCTTCCCGCTCTTCCATGCCGGAGGGCTCTTCTGCTACTGGTCCTCTCAGGTGGTCCTGGGGGGGACGACGGTCCAGGTTCGCCAGTTCGATCCTGTGCAGGTCCTCGACCTCATCGAGCGGGAGCACGTGACGGTCTTCGCCGGGGTGCCGACGATGTACCAGATGCTCCCGCAGGCGGCGAACTGGGAGCGGGCCGATCTGTCCAGCCTCCGCTTCTGCACGAGCGGCGGAGCGCCCCTGCCGGTTCCCCTGATCGAGCGCTACACCCGCGAGAAGGGCGTCCGATTCAAGCAGGGCTTCGGGATGACGGAGTTCGGCCCGGGCCTGTTTGCTCTGTCGTCGGAGGACGCCATCCGCAAGGCCGGGAGCATCGGCCGGCCGAACTTCTTCGTCGACGTCCGCGTCGCCGACGCGGAGAACCGCGCCCTGGGGCCGGGACACGTCGGCGAGCTGCTCCTGAAAGGCCCTTCCATGTGCTCGGGCTACTTCGGCGACCGCGATGCGACGGCCGCGCTGGTCGATGCGGAGGGGTGGTTCCACACCGGCGACCTCGTCATCCACGACGACGAGGGGTACTTCACCGTCGTTGGCCGGAAGAAGGACATGTTCATCTCCGGAGGAGAGAACGTCTTCCCTGTGGAGATCGAGTCCGTCCTCTACGAGCACCCCGCCGTGCACATGTGCGCCGTGATCGGGGTTCCGGATCCAAAGTGGGGAGAGGTTGGGAAGGCCTGCGTCGTCCTGAAGACGGGAGCCGCGGCTACCGGGGCCGAGCTCCTCGCCTTTCTCGGCCAGCACCTCGCCCGCTACAAGGTCCCCAGGTCCGTGGAGATCGTGTCTGCCCTGCCCCTCTCGGGGATGGGGAAGCCTCTCAAGGAGGAGCTACGGCGACGGTTCGTCCCAGAAGAGGGCGCGAAGGAGGCGAGATGACCGGAGGACTGCATCGGGGCGTCTGCGTGGTTGGCGTCGGCATGGGCCGGTTCGGGGCCTTCCCGGGAAGGGCCGGGCGCGACCTGTTCGCCGAGGCGTATCGAGAGCTCGTGTCCTCGATGGACGGAGGTCTGGACCCGAAGAGGATCGAGGCCCTGTACCTGGGCAACTACTCAAGCGACCTGTTCGAGGGCCAAGGGCACAGCGCCCCCTTCCTCGCCGACTGGGCAGGACTGACGCCGATCCCGGCTACGCGCGTCGAGAACGCCTGCGCCAGCGGCGGCACGGCGCTCCGCGAAGGGATCCTGGCGGTCGCCTCCGGACTGCACGATGTCGTCCTGGTTGGCGGGATGGAGAAGATGACAGACCTCCCCACGGAGCGAGTCACCGACACCCTCGCCACGGCCGGAGACGCGCTGTACGAAGTGACGGCAGGCTTCACCTTCCCCGGCTTCTACGCGGCGATGGCCACCGCCTACATGCACCGCTACGGAGCGACGCCTGAGACGTTCATGCGGGTCGGGATCAAGAACCACGAGAACGGGGCCAAGAACGACAAGGCCCAGTTTCCCATGAGCATTCGTGATGTCATGGCACGCAAGAGGGCGCGCGCCCAGGAGAAGGGCGAGCCGTGCCCGCCATGGAAGGACGAGATCGACTTCCTGCACGATCCCGCCGCAAACCCGGTGATCGCGTGGCCGATGCGCCTCTTCGACTGCTCGCCGATTTCCGATGGGGCCGCCGCAGTGCTTCTCGCTGCGGAAGACCTCGCCAAGTCGTTCACGCGCCACCCGCTGCGCGTCGCCGGGGTCGGCCAGGCGAGCGATGTCGCCATGTACGCCCGCCCGGATCTGACGTCCTTACCTGCAGCGCGCGCCGCAGCGCAGGCGGCCTACCGAATGGCCGGGGTCTCCCCGGCGGATGTCCAGATTGCCGAGGTACACGACTGCTTCACGGTTGCCGAGGTCATCGCGACAGAGGATCTCGGGTTCTTCAAGCCGGGAGAGGGAGGGCGCGCGGCCGAGGCCGGCGCGACCCGCCTGGATGGCCCTCGGCCGGTCAACACCTCAGGAGGACTGAAGTCGAAGGGCCACCCCGTCGGCGCCTCTGGGGTGGCCCAGGTCGTTGAGATCTGGAAGCAGGCGCACCGGATGGCGGGCCCTCGGCAGGTGCCCCGAGACGTCCAGTTCGGCCTGACGCATAACGTCGGGGGGACGGGCCAGACCTGCGTCGTCCACATCTTCGAGAGGAGGTAGCGCATGGCAGAGCGGGAGTTCACCAGTGCCTCGTTTCACGCCTTCCTCGCGGAGGGACGGTTGATGGGAACGCGTTGCCGCTCCTGCGGAGCCCTCTCTGTGCCGCCAAGGCCGCTGTGCCCCGCGTGCGCGTCCGACGGCGCCGAGTGGGTCGAGGTCAAGGGAGAGGGAACCCTGAAGGCCTTCACGATTGTCTACGTGGCGCCCACCGCGATGTTGGCCAGTGGGTACGGCCGGGACAGGCCCTACTGCTCGGGGATCGTCGAGCTCAAGGCGGGACCGTCCGTGAGCGCGCAGATCCTTGGCGTGGACGTGAGCCAGCCGGAGAGGATCCGGATCGGCGCGCCGGTGCGGATGTCCCTCGTCCAGCGCGGAAAGGGCGACCAGGAGAGGACCTACCTTGGCTTCGAGGTGACCCGCTAGGATGCCCAGGATCGCTGCCAACGGAACCTCCCTCTACTACGAACAGCACGGGTGGGAGAACGAGGACGCGGACGTCGTGGTCCTGTCGAATGGGGTGCTCATGAGCACGGCCAGCTGGGTCTACCAGACGGCGCCCCTCGCCAGGCACTACCGCCTCCTCCTCTACGACTGCCGCGGCATGTGGCGCTCGGAACACCCCCGCGGCCCCTACTCCATGGAGCTGCACGCGGACGACCTCGCCGCCCTGCTCGGGGCGCTCGGGATCGAGAAGGCGCACGTCGGAGGGATCTCCTACGGAGGGGAGGTGAGCCTCGCCTTCGCCCTCCGTCACCCCCACCGGACCCAGACCCTGATCGTCTCCTCGGCCGTGAGTCAGGTCGATCCTCTCCTCCGCGCCGGGATTGAGAGCTGGGTGGCGGCCGCGCGGGCCAAAGACCCGGACCTCCTCTACCACGTCGTGTACCCCCTGAGCTTCTCCGAGGGGTGGATGGCCTCCCATCAGGAGGAGGCGCGGCAGGCTCGCTCCCGCTATGAGTCCCTCGACTTCGAGGCCGCGCTCGAGCTGTTTCAGGCCTTTCTCCGATTCGACGTGACGGCGCGACTGGGCGAGCTCAGGGTTCCGACGCTCGTCCTGGTTGGCGAGGAGGACCTAATCAAACCCCGCAAGTACGCGGAGATCATCGCGCGAGGCGTCCCCGGGGCGGAGTTCCTCGTCGTTCCTCACGCCGGCCACGCCCTGTGCTGGGAGGCTCCGGAGGTCTTCAACACCGCCATCCTGGGCTTCCTGGCCAAGCACGCGCGAACGGGCGCTTCGAAGGGAGGTGTCCGATGAGCGTGCCGACGATGGACGGCGTCAGAGAGGAGACGCTCGAGACCGTGCGGATCCGCACGCGGGTCCTCTTCGCAGGCGAGCGCGACGGCGTCCCGGTTCTCTTCCTGCACGGGAATCTCTCCTCCGCCACCTGGTGGGAGGAGACGATGCTCCGTCTGCCTCGGGGCTACCGCGGCATCGCCTTTGATCAGCGCGGCTACGGAGACGCCGACCCCGACGCGAAGGTCGACGCCACCCTCGGTGGGGCCGACCTGGCCGAAGACGCTGTCGCTCTCCTGGACCACCTCTCAACGCGCGCGGTGCACGCCGTCGGGAGCTCCCTGGGAGCCTCGGTCATCTGGAGACTCCTCGCCGACTGGCCCGCGCGTCTTCTCTCGGCCACGCTCGTTGCCCCTGGGTCGCCGTACGGCTTTGGCGGGACGAAAGACACGCGGGGCACTCCCTGCCATCCTGACTTCGCAGGTTCCGGAGGCGGCCTGATCAATCGAGAGCTGGCGCGGCGTCTGGCGAGCGGTGATCGGACGACCGAGAGCGTCTTCTCGCCGCGGGCGGCCCTGCGCGCCCTGGTCTGGCGTCCGCCGTTTGTGCCTGCGCGCGAGGAGGACCTCCTCTCCGCGACCCTGTCGACTCACACCGGCGACCGCGACTACCCGGGGGACTCCGTTCCCTCCCCAAACTGGCCTCACGTCGCGCCCGGCCGGTGGGGGGCATCAAACGCGCTATCGCCCAAGTACGCTCTCGCGGTGGACCACCTCCTCGAGGCGCGCCGCAAGCTCAAGATCCTCTGGCTGCGGGGCGAGAGCGATCTCGCGGTCTCGAACCGCGCGGCCTCCGACCCGGGCACCCTCGGCCAGCTCGGTCTGATTCCCGGCTGGCCCGGACCTGACGTGTACCCCTCGCAGCCGATGCTCGATCAGACGCGAGCGGTTCTCGAGCGCTACGCGAAGGACGGAGGGGGATACCAAGAAGTCGTCCTTCCTGAGTGCGGTCACGCCCCCTACCTCGAGCGCCCGAGCGCGTTCGACGCCGCTCTTCACGCCCATCTGGAGTCCTGTCGATGACCCCACGACAGCTGCCCGTGCGGACCCTCGCAGGGATCCGGGCACGAACGGTGACCACGCGAAGGCTCACGACGCGCGTCCTCACGTCTGGCCGCACGGAGGACACGCCGGTCCTCTTCCTTCACGGGAACCTCTCTTCTGCGACGTGGTGGGAGGAGACGATGCTCGCTCTTCCCCCGGGCTTCCGCGGCATCGCCCCGGACTTGCGGGGCTTTGGGGAAGCCGACCCAGCGAAGAAGATCGACGCGACCCGCGGCATGGGTGACCTCGCGGACGACGCCTTCGCCCTCCTCGACAGGCTGGACGTTGAGGCGTCTCACATCGTCGGCAACTCCCTGGGCGGGCCGCTCGTCCTCCAGATGCTGATGGATGCCCCGGGCCGCTGCCTCACGGTGACCCTCGTCGGTCCAGGGTCACCCTTCGGCTTCGGGGGGACCAAGGACGAGAACGGCGCCCCCTGCTTCCCGGACTGCGCGGGATCGGGGGGCGGGCTATTCAGCGCGAAACTCATCGCGCGCATCCAAGAAGGGGACCGTTCCGCCGGGCACCGGTTCTCGCCGCGGCAGGCACTCCGCGACCTCGTGTACAAGTCGCCGTTCGTGCCTCCCCGCGAGGAGGACATGCTGTCCGCGCTGCTTCAGGTGCACGTCGGTCCCCAGGACCTCCCGGGGGACATCCTGCGATCGCCGAACTGGCCTTACTTCGCCCCCGGGCGCTTCGGAGCGACGAACGCTCTCTCGCCGAAGCATCTGGCTCCCGTCAGCCGACTCTACGCAATCGACCCGAAGCCGCCCATCCTGTGGGTCCGGGGTCAGAACGACGTCGCAATCTCCGACCGCGCCGCGTCGGATCCCGCTATCTTCGGAGAGATGGGGCTGATCCCAGACTGGCCCGGTCCCGACGTGTACCCGTACCAGCCCATGCTTCGCCAAACCCGAGCCGTCCTGGAGGCGTACCGCAACGCCGGGGGTTGGTACCATGAGGTCGTCATCCCGGACTGCGGCCACGTCGCGTTCATCGAGAGGCCCGAGGAGTTCAACCGCGCGTTTCACGGCCAGCTGGACGGAGTCGCGGCGTCCCGTCCGACCGGGTAGCCTATTGAGATACGGAGGAGCCATCACCATGCGAAGCTACGAGGAGATGCACCGGCGGTCGGTCGAGGACCCCGAGGGGTTCTGGGGCCGGGAGGCGGAGAAGCTCCACTGGTTCAAGCGATGGGATAGGGTCCTCGACGACTCCAGGGCCCCCTTCTTCCGCTGGTTCCCCGGTGGGGAGACGAACCTGTGCTACAACGCCGTCGACC
>CAYHBG010000029.1:9016-16254 GCA_964354815.1 uncultured Thermotogae bacterium | reverse complement strand
AGCGCCTGCGCCAGAAGATCGAGTCGGACTCGAAGTCGCCGCGCTACCTCGTCACCGTGTTCGGGGTCGGCTACAAGCTTACCCGCGAGGGGGAGGCGTGATCTCCTTCTTCCGCCGGCTCTCCTTCCAGACGAAGCTCCTCCTCGCCTTTGCCGTGGTCATCGTCCTTGCGACCGTGATCGGGTACATCGTGGTCAACCGCTCGATCGACCGCGCGTTCAGCAGCTTCTCCCAGCGCAGTTTCCGCGCCCAGGACCGGATCTCCCTCCAGCTCCTGGCCGACTACTACGAGCGGATGGGAAGCTGGGAGGGGATCGACCTCCGCCTCGCCCGCCAGCCGGTCCCCTTCGTCCTCGCGGACCCCCAGGGCATCGTCCTGGCGGCCCCGGAGCCGCGCTTCGTCGGAGAGGTCCTTCCGCAGGGCACCCTCACCGAGGGGCTGCCGATCGTTGTCAACGCTCGGCTCGTGGGGATCCTCGTCCCGCTCAACCTCACTCCCTGGAAGAGCCCGCTCGAAGAGCGTTTCCTCTCTTCGGTCACCCGAGCCCTCCTGCTCGGCGCGTGTGCGGTCGGTGCGGTCGGGATCCTGATCAGCCTCCTCCTCATCCGCCAGGTGACTGACCCTCTTAGACGTCTGGGAGAAGCCGCCGGGCGGATCGCCCGCGGCGAGTTCGCGGGCAAGGTGGAGGTGGTGAGCCGGGATGAGCTTGGCAACCTCGCGCGATCGTTCAACGACATGGCGTCGAGCCTGGCGCAGGCGGAGGAGAGCAAGCGCCAGATGATTGCCGACGTGGCTCACGAGCTGCGGACGCCGCTCAGTGTCCTGCGCGCGGGTCTGGAGGGCCTGCGGGATGGAATCCTCGAGGCAACCCCGGAGCATGTGGCCGCGCTGTACGACAAGGTCCTTCTGACGTCACGCCTCGTCGCTGACCTCCAGGAGCTGGCCCTAGCCGACGCTGGGGGGCTCTCCATCCGGAGAGGGATGTGCGATGTCCGCTCCCTCGTGGAGGGAGTCAGGTCGGCGATCGGACCGCAGCTTGAGGACGCTGGGACCGCCCTCGTGGTCGACGTCGCGGCTGACCTCCCGCAGGTGGAGGGTGACGTTCAGCGCCTGGAGCAGGTCCTCCTGAACCTCCTGTCGAACGCGGTCCGCCACACCCCGGCCGGGGGGACGATCCGAATCGCCGCGTGCTCGAACGGGCCAGCGGTCGAGCTGAGCGTCTGCGACACCGGCCCTGGCCTCACGGCGGAGGACCTCCTGCGCGTCTTCGACCGCTTCTACCATGAGGACAAACCAGGGGCCCGAAGCGGTGCGGGGTTGGGTCTGGCGATCGCCAAGGCCCTGGTCGAGGCGCATGGGGGACGGATTTGGGCGGAGAATGCGGCGGGCGGCGGGGCCTGCTTCCGGTTCACCCTGCCGGCCAAATGAAGACGGGCCCGGCGCTCGACCGGGCCCGTCCTCGTGGCAGGGAGGTGTTCGACTACGCTGCCTTGGCTCCCCCAACTCGCGCGTCCAGGATCTCTAGGAGCTGCTCTAGTTTCTCGAGCAGCCCGCGGGAGAGGATCCTCTTTAGCACGGGGCGGGCCTCAACCTGCGACTCGCCCTGAAGCCCTTGGCCGAGGAAGGAGAGCCGCTCGGCCATCTGGGGGCGGTTCTGTGCAAACTGCCGCAGCAAGGGAAGGGCCTGCCCGAGCCTCTGGGCGAGTCCCTGTGTCTGGGTGTCACTCTGTGGCTGGCTCTCGAGGGGGTCAAACCCCCACTGCTCGCCCTGGGGTTGCGCAGGCGAGCCGCCCATCATCGCTCCGCAGCGCGGGCAACGGCCCTGAGCTTCTCCTGACGGGGCCTGGAGACTGCCTTGCCCCGTGGCCTCACCCTGTCCGGTGGAGCGGCCAGCCATCCGTGCACCCTGCCGGAGCGCGGTCAGGCCTGCAGCCCCCGTGAGGCGGGACCGGCCTTGCAGGGCCTCGCGGAGGACCTCTCCCTGGCGAACCGTGAGGATCCCCTTCAGCTCGTCCACGTTCTTCTGCACCGTGGCTGCAAGGCCCTTGCGCAGCCTGGCCGTCTCCTTCTCGAATGCGGCGAGCTTCGCGTCGAGCGCCTCCTCGTTTCCTGTGAAGGTGAGGAGTTCCACGGCGAAGGCGTCGCGCCTCGCCTCGATCGCCTTAGCCTGGTCCACGACGTCCGCAATCCGCTCCCGGACGGCCGCGAGCTGCTCGGGCGTCAGCTGGAGGCGGTTGACGAGGACGACGAGGTT
The DNA here is from genome assembly GCA_964354815.1 of uncultured Thermotogae bacterium. Taxonomy (GTDB): domain Bacteria; phylum Bipolaricaulota; class Bipolaricaulia; order UBA7950; family UBA9294; genus CAYHBG01. The sequence continues at coordinate 13,999 of CAYHBG010000029.1, read as the reverse complement.
GAGGTCTAGCTCCTTCTCCGCGGTCGTCGGCTGGGTGCTGTCGATCGATGCCAGGGAGCCCATCGTAAACGCCGCGGCAAGTCCCGCGGCCGCAAGGGCAGCAAGGACGATCGCGATCCAACGCCTGTTCATGGTGAACCTCCTTCTCGGTCATCCTCAAGGTAGACCGATCGCGTGAAGGACCCGGTTCGGAGTTGTGGCAGGATGGTGAACGGCCATCGACAGGCGGGTTGCTCCTCTCCCGCCAGAGCGCCGAGAAGGCTCTCCGCGCCGGCGGGCGGTTCTTCGCCGGAGTTGCCCGCACGAACGCGGATTCCTGTCGCGCACCGCGTTCCGGGAACGTGCGCCACTGAGTGGCCGACTTCGGCCCTAGCGTGCCGCGACCCGGCGCGCCACACGCAGGGCGAGCGCGGCGGTCGTCTCCATCGTCGGGAGGCCCTGCGACTGAGGGAGGAGAGAGAGGTCGGCGACCCACAGGCCGTCCGGGAGCGTCGAGGGGTGCATGGAGGGAACGTCCTCCCGTCGCAGAGGGACCGTGCCTCCGAGGTGTCCCCCGTTCAGGACGCCCTCCACGAACGGGCCGCGGACCCCAGCGCGTTCCATGATCCCATGGGCGAGCCTGATCCCCTCCTCGAGACGGTCACGATCGAGGCGGGTGACCGCCTTCTCGACCCGCCCGTCCGCGTGGACGGTTCCCGTGGCCTCGTCGGCGAGCTTGACCATCACCCCGACGCGGTCCCTGAGAGGAACCCCGCGCCACGGCCGGTGGACGAAATGGGAGAGGAGGTCGACGTAGGGAGAGAGGATGTAGCCGTCGCGCGCGGCGTACCAGACCATGGGCGGCTCGTCGAGCTGGCGTGCCCTGGGGAGACGGCCCCCCAGCGTGAGCACGACGTCAACCCACAGCCGGTCGGCGACAGGCAGGCCGGAGGTGCGCAGGATCCCCGCTGTCCCGATGGCTCCTGCTGCGAGGAGGACCGCGTCGGCGCGGATCGGCTCCCGCGATCCGGCGACGAGGACCCCACGGGCGCGGCCTCCCTCGACGACGACCCGCTCGACCGGCGCGCGAAGGCGGACCTCGGCTCCAAGGCGTCGGGCCTCGGAGAGGAGCCTCCGGGCGTCCCACCTCGCCCCGCTCGCGCAGCCGAGTTCGCACAGGCCGCAGGCGCGGCAGAGAACGGGGTCGACCACCTTCGGGGTCGGCGCTGGGTGGAGGTCCATCTCCTCTGCCGCGGCGAACATCCGCTCCGTCGTCGGCCGCCACCGCTCGCGAGGGAAGGGCGCCGGCCGGAGAAGGGTCTCCAGCTCCTCGAACTCCGCGGAGAGGTCGAGGCCGATCTCCGCGAGGCCGCGCTCGGCGCGGACCCAGTTCCCGCAGGCAAGGACGGTCGATCCGCCGGCGGCGACGCCGCGGACGAGGAGGAGATCGCTCTCGGTGCGGGTGATCCTCATGCCTGGGATGAGGGCGCCGATCGTGCGCGGGCCGATGAAACCGGCTTGGCGGAGGGGGTCGGCCCACGGTGCGAGGCGGGTGAACGGGCGGAACGGTCCTCCTGCCTCAAGGACGAGGACCTCGACCCCGGTCCGCGCGAGGGCCCACGCTGCGGCCGCCCCTCCCGCCCCTGATCCGACGACGATCGCCTTCATCCATCCCTCCTGGGAAGCTCGATTCGGGCAAGGCATGCCGGCCGCCCCTCCGTGATCCGCTCCTGGAAGGTGAAACGGGCCCCGGGCAGAAGGCCGGCCACGACCCCGGCGTCGGCCGCCGAGAGGGCGCGGCAGGTCAGGTCTCCGTACCCGGCGGCCAGCGCGCAGCGGTCGATCCGGACGCGCGCCTCCCTCTCGTCAGTCCACTGCGCTCGGAAGTGAATCCCCAGGACCCCGTACAGGACCCGCGCCGCGCGGACGAGGTCGCGCGGGTCGTCGCTCGTCACGAGGCGTCGTCTCGCCGCCTCGCCCAGCCGGACCCCAGCAGAGAAGAGCGTCTCGCGCGCCAGGCGGATCCCTTCCGCTTCTCCGAGAGCCTCGACCAGCGCCGCGACGCGGGCCCGATGCGCCGCTGCCAGGGTTCTCCTCCGTCCGGCGAGCCCTCCGCGAGCCGGCCTCTCGCCTTCCCGAACGTCGGCGAAACGGTCCGGCGCCCGCTCCGCGAGGAGGTCGTCAAGGGCTCCGGTCGTCGCATCCGCCACCTCGCGCAGGGCACGGCGGGCCGTCCAGGGCGGGAGGAAGATCGATGAAAGGACGAGTCTCAGACTCACTCCCCCTCCTTCGCCTGGCCGAGGTGGAGGACCTCGGCTGGCGCGTCCCTCTCCCCGTACAAGGCGGAGACGACCTCGGCCCGACGGCGGAGGACCGCGGTGCGGCGCAGCTTCAGGTTCGCGGTGAGCTCACCTGTGTCGATCGATAGGTCGTCGGCCAAGATCGCCCAGCGCTTCGGTTGCTCGGGGTGGGAGAGACGCTCGCTCACCGCCGCGACCCCCCGATCGACCTCCAAGGCACGGAGGGAAGACCACTCACCCCTCACCCAAAGGAGGGCCGTGCAGTGCGGACGACCGTCCCCGACGAGCATCGCCTGGGAGACGCCGGGGATTTCGCGCAGGACCCCCTCCACCCGCTCCGGCGAAACGTTCTTCCCGTACGAGGTGACGACGAGCTCCTTCTTGCGCCCGGCGAGGACGAGGTGGCCTTCCTCGAGGCGCCCGAGGTCGCCGGTCGAGAGGAAGCCTTCTCCGTTGACTTCCTCCATTCGGGCGACCTGAGGCCCGCGGACGAGGACCTCTCCGTCTGGAGCGATCCGGACCTCGGTCTCGGGAAGGGGCTCCCCCACGGTGCCGATCCGGTTCCGTCCCAGGCGATTCATCGTCACGAGCGGGGCCTCGGTAAGGCCGTACGCGTTGTGGACCTCGATCCCGAGATCACGCAGCCCGAGGAGGAGAGCGTCGCTCGACGGGGCCGAGCCGACGAGGAGCTGGACCGCGCGGTCGAGCCCCGCCCGCCGGAGGACCATCCGGCGGACGAGGGGGCGGAGAGCTGTCTTCACCAGGCTGTTCTGGAGGGTGAGATAGTGCAAGAGGAGGGCGTTCGACCGCGCCTTCTCCCAGATCCTCTCGTAGAAGCGGGGGACGGAGAAGAAGAAGGTCGGACGGACGCGGCGCAGAGTGGAGGCGAGGGCGCGGAAGTCCTCGAGAAAGAAGAGGTCGAGCGGGGCCGGGGCGTGGTGCGGGGCGTAGGTGATCAGGATCCCCTCGACGACGTGGTTCATGGGCAGGAATGAGAGGTAGGTGATCCGGCGCGTCCGCGCCTGCCAGGGGAAGAGGGCCACAAGGGTCTCCGCCATCGTCACGAGCTGGTCGTGGCGGAAGGGGACCGGCCTGGGGTCGCCGGTCGTCCCGGAGGTGCAGCGCAGGGTCGCGAGGTCACTGAGGTCGACCGCGGCCTCCCCCGTCTCCTTCTCGTCCTTTCCCAGGGCGAGGAACGCTTCAAAGGAGAGGGCCCGGTCGCCGAGCGCGCGAGGGAGTGGGGAGCGGGCAAAGGAGACAATCCGGACCGGCGTCGTGAGCGCCCTAGCCTTCTCCAGAATCGGCGGGGACCCGACGAGGAGGAGGCGCGCGCCGCACTCCCGAAGGATGGCGTCGATCTCGGAGATCGGGCTTGTGTAGTACAGGGGGACGCTCACGGCTCCGGCGAGGCCGATCGCGGTGTCGAGGGCGAGGTACCGGGTCGAGTTCGGCCCGACCAGGGCGACCCGGTCGCCGGGGCGGACCCCGAGCGCGCGCAGGCTGGCCGTCGCTTGCCGCACCTCGTGGGCGACCTCTCCGGCGTCCCGCTGCAGGACCCGACCGTCCACGACGTCGTGAAGTCGGACCGGCCGGCTCCTCCGGCCCAGGCGAAAGAGGACCTGCTCGTGGACCGTCCTCCCGGAGCGGTGGAGGAAGCCGCGCCGCGTCGCGTCCGCGAGGAGCTTCGGGAGGAGGTCCCTCCAGTCGAAGGGGTAGGGTCCGAGAAGACGGTCGGCGTTCTCCCTTGCGAAGACCGGCCCGCCGCGGAGGTACGGGGCGAGGAGGCGAAGCGGGGCAAGGCGCCCGGACCCCAGGACACGCGATGGGACCGGAATCGGGAGGAAGAGCGGCCGCGGGAGGTCGACTTTCAACTCCGCCCTCGCCCAGGAGCGGGCGACGTCGAGGAGGTCGCGCACGGCGGGCAGGGCCTCATGGGCCGGGACCAGGTGAAAAGTCAACCCCGTGGCGCGCGGGTCGAGGGCGAGGCAGGCGATCGCGTCGGCGACGTAGTCGACCGGGACGAGATTCACCCGCAGCGAGGGGCGCACAGGGGCGATCCAGATCCTCCCGGTCAGGTAGAGGCGGAGCGGGACGTAGACGGTGTTGTACGTACGAGCCTCCCCTGTCCGGGAGTCCCCGACGACCATCCCGGGCCGGAAGACCGAGACAGGAAGGTCCGTCGCGGCCTCGCGGACGAGGCGCTCCCCTTCGTACTTTGACCGTTCGTACGGGTTCGCGAATCCATGCCGATCGTCGAGGTCCTCCTCGGCGACCCCCCCTCGGCGCAGTCCGGCGACGTAGGCGGTCGAGACGTGGGCGAAGCGGTGGAAGGCGTGATCGCGCGCCGCTGTGCGCGCGAGGTCGAGGGCGTGACGGACCCCGTCCACGTTCGTCTCGCGCAGCTCCTCGATCGGCGCGTCAAGCCGTAGGTCGGCCGCGGTATGGAGGAGGTGGGTGATCCTCGACGAGAGGCCACCATACGTCTCGGCCGGGAGACCGAGGCGAGAGAGGGAGACGTCTCCGCAGACCACTTCCACCCGTCGTCCGATCTCGGCTGCGAGCTCTGGCCTCCCCCACCACGCGCGGCCCAGGCGCCTCCTTGCGTCCTCGTCGTCCCTCCCGCGGACGAGGGCGACGATCGGCAGGTCAGTGTCGCGGAGGAGGCGCAGGGAGACCTCGGTCCCAAGGAACCCGGCCGCGCCGG
>CAYHBG010000029.1:0-8916 GCA_964354815.1 uncultured Thermotogae bacterium | reverse complement strand
GTGTCGCGGAGGAGGCGCAGGGAGACCTCGGTCCCAAGGAACCCGGCCGCGCCGGTGACGAGGACGGTCAACCCACTCCCCACCCGCGCTCGCGGAGGAACGACCTCAGGATGTCCCGGTTCCTTTGCGCCCGGGCGAGGAGCGCCTCGTGTCCTTGACGGAGGAGAGCGCGCGCTGGACCCGGGTCGGCGAGAAGGGCCCTCGTCCGCTCCGCGAGCTCCCTCCCAAGGTCAGGCGAAGAGGGGTCGAGGAAGCAGCGCTCGCGCAGGCCGATCTCCTCGTACAGGCTCCTGAGGCGAAGGTCGTGCCCGACGGCAAGCTGGGGAACCGCCGCGGCCAGGGACAGGATGGCGGCGTGGTAGCGCGAGGTCACGAGGAGGTCGAGAGAGCGCAGGAGCTGGGTCATCCGCGAGGCGTTGTGCTCGCGGGAGGAGAAGACGCGCGCTCCCTCCGGCCGGCGCATCTGCCGACGGACCTCGCGGGCGAGGGGCTCGTCCACCTCCTCCATGCAGACGAGGGCGACCGGCCGCCCCTCCTCGACGAGCCCGTCCGCGACCTCGGCGAACGCGGCGGCGAGGGCCGCAGTCGCGCGGCGGCGCTCCGGAGAGCGAGAGAAGAAGTACGGCCACTTGTAGCGGTCCTCCCTCCTACCCCATAGGCGGAAGACGGCCGGCCAGAGGTAGAAGTCGACGAGGGCGATCCCGACGACCCCTTTGCCGACCTCGGGCCACGCCCTTCGCAGGAAGTCCGCGTCCACTGCATCGGGGACGAAGGTGAGCGCGTTGTCCGCCGTCACCTCGATCGGCGCCGTCACCCCGCAGGCGCGGAGGCGCTCGGACGCGGCCCGGGCGCGGGTGATGACAAGATCGATCTCTCGCCCCACGTGGCCGACGAGGCGCTGGTTCCGCGGAGAGAGGCTCCCGACGTCGACGGCGTAGGCGAGGCACGGCTTTCCCTCGGCACGCGCCGAGTGCGCCGTCCACAGGAAGTAGTAGAGGAGGGCGGAGCCCCAGGTGTCCATGAACGTGCTCCCCTCGACGAGGACGACGAGGTCGTGCTCGCGGACGAGGCGCCGCGCCTTGGCGAGGAAGAGGGTCGGCATGCGGGTGATCTTGAGCGTCGGCGATTCGGCCAGGTAGCGGCGCAGGTTCTCCTCGGAGAGGGCGGGGACGGTGATCAGGGCGTCCGGCCCCAGGATCGCGCGCAGGTCGGCGAGGTCGGCCGTGAGAAGGGCCTCGGCCCCGGTGTTGTTCGCGCCGTTGTAGCCGACGACAAGAACTCGGACTGGCCTTCTCTGCGCCGCTGTCTCTTTCATGGGTCCTCTGCCCGGAGTGTAGGAGTCTCCAGAACGGGGTTCAAGCCTTCGCGATCCCGTGGGCCCGGCTCAAGAGGGCGAGGGGACGATGAAACTGGCCCTCTCAGCTGGCGCGTGAGGCGGAGGCTGCGAAGCGTCGGCCATCTCGGCGGGCGATCGCCCGGACCGCGTTCCGCCCCATCACCGCGCACCCAGGGAGGCCAGCCCCTCCGACGGACTGTCCGATCATCCAGACGTTCCGCAGGCCGGGGAGGGGGCGGGGCTTGGCGAGGAGCATCCCAAAGAGGGATCCCCCCGCAAAGGACTCGGCACCGCTTGTGTAGCGTTCCGTCGTGAGAGGGGTCGCGACGTCCGCGACCTCCGCCTGAGACGCGATCCCAGGGAAGCGGCGCTCGAGGGCCGCAAGAACGGTCGCCGCGATCCGTTCCTTCTCCGCGACGTAGCGGGTGCGGTCCACGGCAAGCTGCCTCCAGTAGCTCCAGCTCGTGTCGAAGACGGCCTTGAGGACGCCCTTCCCAGCCGGCGCGAGGGAGGGATCGAACCCGAAGAGCTCGAGGTCGAGGCGGTCCCTTCTCTCCCCAGCGATCTCGACGGGCTCGGGGAGGAAGAGGACGATCGCGTGGGCTTCCTGCGAGAGGTCGCGAGCGAGGCCGAACTGGACGTGGAGCCCCATCGTCGCTTTGTCCGTGGGCTTCGCGAACGCGGCGCGGAGCTTGTCGTCCAAGAACCGCCCCTCGAGCAGATCAAAGACCGTCGCCTTGGCGTAGGCGTTCGAAAGGACGTCGTCCCCGCGGTGCTCGCTCCCGTCGGCAAGTCGGACGCCGACCGCGCGCCCGTCCTCGACAAGGATTCGGGCAACGCGCGCGTTGTAGTGGATCTCCCCGCCGAGGTCGACGAACCGCTCGGCGATCGAGCGGGAGAACGCAAGGGACCCACCGGCCGGGAAGCCGTAGCGGCGGGCGATGCACCCACCGAGGATGTTCAAGTGGGTGAGGAGCGGGGCCTCCGGCCAGTCGTACATGAGGGTGGCGAAGGCCTGGCGCAGGAAGGGGTCGCGGAACCGCTCGGCCGCCTTGCCCATGGTCAGACTTCCGGAGCGGGCGAGCCGCGGAAGCCGGGGAATGGCGGCAAGGAGGCCACGGGCCGGGTTGTCGAGCACGTCGAACAGCTCGAAGCGCGTGGAGGCGCGCACCCCGCGGAGGTAGGTCTCGATTGGCCGGCGATCCCGCGGGGACACTCGGTGGAACTCCTCGGCGAGCCGATCGAACTCGGTGAAGACGGTGACGCTCTTCCCGTCCGCAGCCTCCACGCGGACGAGGTCCTCCGGGTAGCGGATCTCGCGCGGGAAGGCCCCAAGGGTCTCCCAGATCCGGTGGAGGGGCGAGCCCTGGTCGCACCCCGCCAGGTGGTGGATGCAGCCGTCGAAGGCGTATCCCTTCCGCTTCCAGTTCGTGCAGACCCCACCCGGCTGGGTGTGCGCCTCGAAGATCACCGCACGGTAGCCGTTCATCCGCGCGTAGCAGCCCGCGGCCAGGCCGCCGATCCCGGCGCCGATGATGAGGATCCCTTTCTCCGCCACGTCTCCTCCTTTGCCCCTGGCGCAGGAGTCTAGCCGGGCGAGCGCCGCGCGGGCAAGGGACGGGATCAGGCGGGGAGTTCCGCTAGCATCCTCTCGAGGACGGCGCCCATGAGCGCCCTGCCGGTCTCCCCTCCCGAGGTCCCGGCGCCGAGGGTCATCGCTCCGCGGTAGGTCGTCGCCACGAGGCAGAAGCTCGGCGGGTACGCGACAGGGCCGAGGAGGAAGGCGTCCGTCGCCTCGACGTCGCCGAACGAGAGGCGATCGGGGTCGAGGACGCCCATGTTGGAGAAAACCAGGTGCGAGCGGCCCTGCCGGACCGCACGGTCGATGAGGTGCGAGATGAGTCTGTGTCCTGGCGCGTACCCGAAGGAGAAGAGGGCGCGAAGGGCCGGGGCCATCTCCAGGCCAGGGCGATCGGCCATGAACGGCGCGACGGCACAAGCGACGCGGACGAGGGTCTCCTCGAACGACTCCCCTTCTCGGTACGAAATCGCCGGTTGGAAGCCGCCAAAGAGGTTCCGGAAGACGGGGGGGCACGGCTCGGAGAGGTACCGGCGGAGGTTCACCGGAATGCGGATGGGGAGGAGTTCCCTCTCCGGCGGGGTGAGGACGGCAAAGAGCGCTCGATAGAGGGCAGCCGCGAGGACCACGGTCATGGGAACGCCCCGCGTCTCGGCAAGCGCGCGTGCGGCGGCGACCTGGCTCGCGGCAACGGTCTGCAACACGAACGTAGGATCGCAAGGCGCCCCGCGGGCGCCCGGCACACCCCAGATCGGTCGCGGCCCAATCGCTCGGCGGACGGACGTCACGAGTGCGGGATGGGGCAGGCCACGGAGAAGAGCCTCCGGCCGCTCGCACCTTCTGATCGGAGGCAACAACGTCCCACTGCCTCCCAGCGCCCGGTACGTCGCGGCCAAGGCGTAGGCGATCTCCTTGAGACCTCCTGCGTCCACGGAGACGTGGCTTACCCTGAGGAGGACGAGGTCGTGCTCGCAGGAGCGAACCTGACAGACCTCGAACTGCGGCGCGGAGAAGGGCTCACCTGGTCGAGCGATCTCCTCCACCAGGCGTTCCTCCGCGCCCGGTCCTGCCAGAACGGAGAACACCCTCTCTTCGCTCGATGCGTCCCCCAGCCACCGCGGCCAGGAGGGGCGTCGCTCGAAGCGAGAGGAGAGGACGGGTTCTGCACGGAGAAGGAGGCGGATGGCCTCCCTCAACCGCTCTGTCTCGACGCGGCCGCTCAAGGTGAGAAGACAGCGCACCATGAGGTCGCACTCCCCCTCCCCCAGGGAGACGTAGGCGTCGAACAGCGAGACGGGAGAAGAGCTAGCCCTCTTGTCTTCGCCTCCCGCGGCCACCGACACGGCCCCTCTACCTGCCGAGGCGCCCGACGCGGCGGGCGATCCTCTGGTGGATCGCGTCGTACGTGGGCGGCGGCCCGGTCCGGACCTGCTTCCCGTCAATGAAGAGCGCATCCGCCATTCCCCATTCGAGGAGGGTCGAGCGGTCCTGGGTGTCGATCTCGCGGAAGAGGACCTTCTCGCCGAAGGTGGCCGCGGCTCGCTTCGCCCTTTCACAGGAGAGGCTCTGCGCCGGGCACCAGCCGTTCACGAGCGCGGTGACGGTCACCTTCCCCGGCGTCCTCTCGGGACGCTTCTTCGGTCGGAGCCAGCGCGGCCGGACGGCATCCACGACAAAGGTCTTCCAAACAAGGGCCTGGAACCCCCCCAGACGGTCCGCCGTTCGGTAGCCCTGCTTGCGGAACCAGGAGGCCCTGAGGAAGAAGGGAAGATCAAGTCCCCAGGCGACCATCCCCTTCGCCCCGCGGGCGCGGGCGTCCTCCTCTGCCGCCTTGAGAAGGGCCTTCCCCATTCCCTTCCCCTGGAAGTTCCCGCGTCCCTTCTCGTAGCCGTGTACCCAGACGCAGTAGACGAGGTAGAGATCGCGACCCTCGACGAACGTCTCCTCGATCGGGGCGTAGTGGATCATTCCCCCGACCTCGCCCCGGTCGTCGAGAGCCAGCTTCACCCGGAGGCCCTTCTCCCTCATTCGCTCGTACCACTGCCTCTTGTGATCTCCGGCCTCGGCGAGCTCGGGCGACCAGTCCTCGAGACAAACGAAGTAGAGCGAAGCCAGTTCCTCCGTGAGGTCGACGATCTCCATCCTTCCTCCTCTCGAATCGCGCGCACGCTCCTAGTCGACGGTCCCGATTCTAGTCGGGTCGGGGCGCTTGGCCAAGGACCTCTCATCAGGGAGAATCAGGACAGGACCGGAGGTGGTGACGATGACCGAGACAGGCCAGACGACGATCTACTACCTCACCGGAACGGGCAACTCCCTCGCTGTTGCACGGGCGATCGCCAAGGGGCTCGGAGGCGCGACCCTCGTCCCGATCGCTTCCCTTGATCGAACCGGGCGGATCGCGGTCCCCACCGAGAGGGTGGGGTTCGTCTGCCCGGTCTACTTCTACTCCCTTCCCTTGATCGTGCGGGAGTTCCTCCCCAGGCTTGACGTCTCGTGCGTCCGGTACGCGTTTCTTGTCCTGACCATGGGCGGCCTCCCGGGCCTCGCCGCAGGGCACGCGGAGGAGCTGTTGGCGAAGGCGGGAGGACGACTGGATTCTGCCTTCGCGATCCGGATGCTCGGGAACTACATCGCCGAGTACAACGTGCGCGGAGGAGAGGCCATCGGGGCGATGCGTGCGCGGACGGAACGGGGAGTCGCGAGGGTCGTGACCGCAGTGGCTACCGGCCAGCGCCACATCGAGAGGGGCGGTCCCGTGGGCCGAGCTGTCTCGCGCGGGATGTTCGCCCTCTTCGGCCGGAGGTTCCTGGCCTCTTGCCGGACCCTCGACCGTCGGTTTTCCGTGGACCCGTCCTGCGTCCACTGTGGGACCTGCTCCCGCGTCTGCCCGGTCGAGAACGTGCGGCTCATCGACGACCGACCAACCTGGCTCGGCCACTGCGAGCAGTGTTTCGCCTGCATCCACTTCTGTCCGGTGAAGGCGATCCAGATCCGCGGGAAGAAGACTGTCGTACGCGGGCGTTACCATCACCCGGACGTGACAGCGGACGACGTGGCCTCGCAGAGAACGAGGACCCAGTAGAGCGCCACGAGCACGAAGCCGGATGGTTGACCCCACGCCCCGGGCGATGGCGGGTTTTTCGTCTCTCGGCGAGGGCTACCCTCGACGCATGAAAGACCTCCTTCGTCGCTCCGTCGCGCGCAGCCTGGCCATGTCTCGTCCCGACCGACCGATGCCGCGGGCCGCGCTTGCTGCGGGAGCCTTTCTCCCCCTCGTGGCCGCGCTGCTCTTGGGACCGGCCGTGGGAGGGGCCTGGGAAGGCACGCCTCTCCCGAGCGGGACGATCCTCTTTTCTTCTTCCCCGTTCGCTTCTCTTGCTTCCGAAGTGGAGGGGGATCTGTTCACCATCCAGGCGGACGGGACTGGCCTTGCGAACCTGACGCAGCGCCAGGCCGTCTACCGCGATCCGGTCTGGTCGCCCGACGGGGGGGAGATCGCGTTCCAGTCCGACCGCGACGGGGGGTGGCGCCTCTACCGAATGACCTCCGACGGGGCTGCGGTGACCCCGATCCCTGGGACCGGCCCGCTCGACTTCCTCGCCGGTTGGTCCCCGGACGGACTCTCCCTCCTCCTCGTCACCCGGTCCGAGGTCAACCGGGAAGTCGTCCTCCTACGTCTCGCCGACGGGGAGCGGACGAACCTCACGCGCGACCCGGGGGAGGACGATTCGCCCGTCTTCTCCCCAGAGGGGAAGTCCGTCCTCTTCACCTCCGACCGCGTGGACAGGACCCCGCAGCTCTTTCGCCTCGAACTCGCGACCGGGACGGTCGTTCAGCTCACCAACCTCTACCGGGGGGCCGCGGACCCGATCGTGTCCCCGGACGGTCGGCTCGTGGCCTACGCCGCAGAGCGTGATGCCTTGGACAACATGGACCTCTGGGTGATGTCCTCTGACGGAACGTCGCCGCGCGTGCTCTGGTCGGCGGCCGGGCGGGTCGTGGCAGGCGGTTTCTCGCCCGACGGCGCCTGGATTGCCGCCGAGCGCTGTCCGAGCTCCTCGTCCGACGTCTCGGAGGCCGTTCTGGTGCCGGTCGACGGTCTCTCCTCGCCTGTCGCCCTCGCCGACCCGGTCGCCCGGGGCGGACAGGGGATGAGCTTCCAGCCCTCCGGACCGATCCTCGCTCCGATTCCCCTCCCGGAGACGGTTGCCGTCCCACTGCCGCGGCTCCTCGCCCTCGTCGGCGCGACGCTGATCGACGGGACCGGAGCCGATCCGATTCCCAACGCCGCCATCGTCCTTCGCGACGGGAGGATCTCCGCCGTCGGGCCGCGCGAGACGGTTGAGATCCCAGCGGATGCTCTGGTGATCGATGTCTCAGAGATGACGCTCCTGCCTGGGCTGATCAACACCCACGTGCACAACTCCTACGACGCTCGCACGCTGGACGCGTGGGCCCAGGGCGGAGTGACCACGGTGCGCGACCTGGGCGCCCCAACTGGCCGGCTACACGAGTTGGAGGTCCTCTACGCCCTCGCCGACGCGACGCGCTGCCAATCTCGCTATGCGCGGCTGGTCGGCGCGAGCCCGATGCTCACGACGCCGAGAGGGTACGGAGCGGTGGGGATTGCCTCTCCCGCGGAGGCGGAGGCCGAGGTGGCGCGAGTCCTCGCCGCGGGCGCGGACCTCATCAAGATCGGGATCGAGGACCGCCTGGCCACGCGATCCTGGCCGCTCATCACACAGGACCTCGCCCTCGCGATCGTCAAGGCCGCCCACGCGCGCGGGGCCTGGGTCTCCGCCCACGTCAGCCGGGCGAGCCACGTCCAGATGGCCCTCGACGCCGGCGTCGACGAGCTGGGCCACATGATCTACGACGAGCCTCCGGACGGACTGATCGAGCGCGTCGTCGCTGCGGGCGTCGTCTGGATCCCCACGCTCGAGCTCTGGCACGGGGTCGACCGCGGTCGCGGGACGGGCTACGGGCCGGGGGCCGACGCGAACCTTATCCGGTTCGTCCGGGCCGGAGGAACCGTCGCCCTGGGGACGGACTACCCAGGCTACCGGACACACTCCGACCTCGGTACTCCCCTGACCGAGGTCCGCTGGATGCTCGCTTCGGGAATGACGCCGATGGAGGTCTTGGTTGCCGCGACGAAGAACGCCGCCTTCGTCTGTGGGCTCAAGGACGAGGTGGGAACCCTGGAGATCGGCAAGGCGGCCGACCTGATCGCGATCGGCGGCGACCCGCTCTCGGACCTTGTCGCCGCCCTGCGCGACCTGCGCCTCGTCCTGCGCAGCGGGGTCGTCATCCGAGACAGCCGCTCGCCAGGCTGAGCACCAGGAAGTCGAATCGGGGGTCGCCCGTGCGGTCCCTTCGCGCGTCAGGCCTTCCGCACCGGCTGGCGGATCACGGTCCGCAGACGCTCTGGTGCGGTGCGGGTCGGATCGCCCAGGTAGATCTCGTGGTGACGCCCGTTGGGGACGTAGCCCTCTTCCTTGAGATGGGTGTGTAGGGCGGTGATCGTCGGCCCTTCGTCGGCGTAGGCACCCACGTAGAGGGTCTGAATGCAGAGTCCCTCGCGAAGGACCTCGAGGCGAAGCCTCACCAAGGCGGGGTTCGGCTTCTTCTGGGCGGCGACCTCGACGGCGTGGGCAACCTCCTCCCGCGTGACGAACTCCGGCTGTGGCAGGAGGAGCGTCCATCGCCAGCCCTGCTGGGCGCCCATCTGGAGGGCACCTCCCTCGCCGGTCGAGAAGAGGCCCTCGAGGGGGGCCACCTTCCAGTCGAGCCCACGCTCCTTCTTGGACGTGAACTTGAGCGTGTAGGAAACCGCGTAGAGCGCCCCGATCGCCTCCTGGAACCCGGGCGACGAGCCCGGGCTCCCCTCCCCGTCGACCCTGAGGAAGGGAATCTCCGGAACGTTGACCAAGACGAACTTCCCCTTGGGAGGGGCGTACAGTTCCTTCCTCTCCGCCACGAGGTCGCGCTTCTCCAT
>CAYHBG010000028.1:1787-16470 GCA_964354815.1 uncultured Thermotogae bacterium | reverse complement strand
TCGGGGCTCTTGCCGGGGTGCTCAAGCGCTCGGGGCTGGTCGAGGTGACGCCGCTTCTGGTCGAGGTGGGGTCGAGCTACGACGACCCTCTCGCTGGGAAGGAGGGCGACCTCGCCGGTCCGTACGACGTGGTCGTCGTCATCCCACGGGGCATTGACGATGGGACAGCGGACTGGATCTGGGTCCTCGCTAACACTCCGAGAGGGACCTCTCCGGACTACCCGCGCTTCCTCGAGGGGATCCAGACGCTGTGCATGGTTGTCGAGAGGGTCTTCGAGGGTCTTGCTCACGCGATCGATGGGCGGCAGGACCTCTTCCCGGCCTTCCTTGCCGCCCTGTACGTCCAGGAGGGGATCCTCCGTTGAGGAAGGTGTTCGGCTGGATTGCCGACCATCCGGTCGTCACGGTCGCCCTCGTCCTGGTGGCGACGGCCGTGATCGCGTCCTTCATCCCGCGCCTCCAGACCGAGACCGACTTCTCGACGTACCTTGATCCGGACGACCCGGACGTCGTCGCGATGCGGCGCGCGGAGGCGCGCTACGGGAGCCAGTCCCTCTTGATGGTCACGCTCGAGAACGAGAGCGGGATCTTCAATGGGACGACCCTCGCCCGGATCGATCGCCTAGGGAAGGCGTTTGCGGAGATCCCCGGCGTGGAGGAGGTGACGACGCCGCTCAACGGGCAGGTGATCACCGGGACGGCGACCTCGATCCTGATCGGCCCCGCCGCACCTCTAGGGCGAGTCCCTACGACCGAGGCGGAGATAGCGGCCTTCCGCGAGCGCGCCCTGGGGAGCGCCACCGTCCGCGACTATCTCGTCGCCGCGGACGGGAAGGCGGCGGTGATCTCTATTGGGCTTCGATCGAGCGCGGACGAGCTTGACGTGACCGAGCAGGTGGTCGAGATCCTCCGCCGCGACGAGAAGGGGGAGGACCGGCTCTATCCGGTCGGTCTCTCCTACATGAGCTTCGTCCTCACCGAGACGATGACGAGCGACCTCTTCGTCCTCGTTCCGCTCATGTTCGCCGCGATCGTCCTCGTCCTCTACGCGAGCTTCCGCAGCCTGCGTGGGGTCTTCCTTCCCCTGCTGGTGGTGACCCTGTCGGCTGTCTGGGCTCTCGGCCTGATGGGGGTCTTCCGGGTCCCGGTGACGATCATCTCGTTCATTCTGCCCGTCATCCTGCTCGCGATCGGGATCGCCTACGGCATCCACGTCTTGAACAGGTTCTACGAGGCCGTCGCCTCCGGCCTCGACCGGCGCGCCGCGGTGGTGACGACGGGAATGGAGATGGTGGCCCCGGTCTCCATGGCAGGGCTGACGACCGTCGCAGGGTTCCTCTCCCTCACGAACTCCGTCCTCGTCCCCCAGCGCCAGTTTGGGGTCTACGCTGGGGTGGGGGTCGTCGCGGCGATGGTCCTCTCGCTCGTCCTCATCCCGGCCCTCCTCTCGCTCCTCCCCGTCCCACGCCGCCGCGCCACGGCCGGGCGCCGGGGCCCGGTGGTTGCCGCCCTCGCGGGATTCCGCGTCCTCGTGCTTCGGCACCGCCGTCTCGTCCTTGTCGTGTCGGTCGTCCTCTTCGTGGGCTTCCTCGCCGGCCTGCCGCTCCTGCGGATCGAGACGTCGGACCGGGAGTTCCTGGGCGAGGCCAGTCCGGCGGTCCGGGGAATGGACGTCATGGAGCGGCACTTCGCCGGGAGCGAGCAGGTGATCGTCGAGATCGACACTGGCGCGGCGGACGGTCTCAAGGACCCGGCGCTCTTGAAGGAGATCGTCGCCCTGGAGGACTTCCTCGGGACGTGGGGCGTGAAGAAGACGATGTCGCTTGCCGACCTCGTGCGCGAGATGAACCGGAAGTTCCACGCCGATGACCCGGCCTACGACGTGATCCCCGACGATCGGAAGCTCGTGTCCCAACTCCTCGTCCTGTTCACCTTCCAGGGAGGGTCCCTCGGGGACATGGCGCTCAGGGACTTCTCAGCCGGGGAGGTGATGGGCCTCTACCCGATGGAGTCGAGTGAAGATCAGGTTCGGTTCGCCCGCGCCGTCGAGGGCTACCTCGCTCGGCACTTCGTCGGCTCGGTGCACGCGGAGATGATCGGCTCAACGCCGATCAGCGCAAACCTGCACGGCCGGATCGCGACCAGCCAGATCTCGAGCCTTGGGACCTCCATTGTCGCCTGCGGCCTGATCGTCGCTCTGCTCATGGGATCGATCGTCGCCGGGCTCGTCGCTCTGATTCCCCTCCTCGTCACGGTGGCGGTGAACTTCGGCGTCATGGCCTACAGCGGGACGGCGCTCAACATGGCGACCCTGATGGTCTCCTCGATCGCCATCGGGATGGGGATCGACTACGCCATCCACTTCCTATCGCGCTACCGGCGGGAGGTGCAGGCGGGCAAGGGACCGGACGATGCTTTGACGGAGACGGTCTTCAGCACAGGGCGGGGAATCGCCTACAACGTCCTTTCCCTTGCGCTCGGGTTCGTCCTCCTCCTCGCCTCGGCGTTCCGGGGGACGCGCGACTTCGGGCTGTTCATCGCGATGACGATGGTCGTGAGCGGGCTCTCGGCGTTCACGGTCATCCCGGCGGTCCTCGTGACGTGGTCGCCGAAGTTCCTGCGCCGGGAGGCGTGGGGACGCTGGCGAAGGAAGGGGCCAAGGGACGAAGGAGACCAAGGAGGCTGACGATGAGAACGGGGATGAGGTTCGTGGGGTTTGTGCTCGCGTGTGCGGTACTGCTCTCCTCGGCAGGGGGTCAGGCGCAGGGGGTGACAGGAGACGAGATCCTTGCGCGTTCCGACGTGAGCGGCGAGATCCTTGGTCTGGGAGACTTCCTGGTCACGCTCTTGTTTGAGTCCCGCTACCAGGACGGGACCGCGGTCGCGAACCGTTTCCTCGGGGTCTCGCACCGCGAGGAGGGAGGCCGGGAGGCCCTCCTCCTCTACTTCCTCGAGCCGGAGGACGTCCTGGGGACGATCTTCCTCTCCCGGACGGAGCCCGGAGAGGACGCGCGGCTTTGGCTCTACCTCCCGGCGCTCGGCCTCCCGAAGGAGCTCGTCTCGGGGAGCGAGCGAGGCGGGAGCTTCGCCGGATCCAGCTTCTCGTTCGAGGAGATTGGGGCACGCAGCCTGGCTTCGGACTTCGCGGCAAAGCTCGTCGGGGACGAGACGGTCGACGTCGGAGGGACGCCGCGTGGGGCCTACGTCCTGCTCCTGACCGCCAGAACTGGGGCGGATGTCGAGCACCCCACGGCGATGCTCTGGGTCGACAAGGAGACCTGGATCACGCTGCGGGCGGAGAGCCGGCGTCGAGACGGCTCCCTCGCCTCGACGATGCGGGTCCTCGCCCTGGGGGAGTTCGAGGGAGACACGGTGATCATCGGGCTTGAGTCCGCCGACCTTGAGGAGGGGGTGACGACGACGATCTCCTTCCTCGACGAGCGCCGACCGGGCGTCCCTCTCTCCCTCGACCTGTTTGCGCCGGAGGCGCTGGCGTTGTTCGACCCCGTGGCGGCTGGGCTCCTGCCGTAGGGGCGCGGCAGAGCTGCGGCCTCGCGGAAAAGGAAGCGCCCGGCGCACACGCGTCGGGCACTAACACTTGTATACGTTTCCCGGGGGGTGGGTGTCAAGGGCGGGCGGGCTTTGATTTCAGAGAGAGCGAGAAATACAATCCCGCGCGAGGTGTAAGCGATGTCAGCCGAAGATGCGAAACGGGAAATGGTCGCCCACATGGAGCGGACGGTCGAGGTCCTGAGGACGAACCTGACCAAAGTGCAGACCGGGCGCGCCAATCCGGCGATGGTCCAAGACGTCACGGTCGACTACTACGGGGCGCCGACACCACTCCGGCAGCTCGCGACGATCGCCGCTCCCGATCCGGATCTCCTCGTGGTCCAGCCCTACGACAAGACGCAGATGGCCGCCGTGGAGAAGGCGATCCTGGTCGCGGACCTTGGTCTCAACCCCGCGAACGACGGGAAGGTGATCCGGATCAAGGTGCCGAGACTCTCCGAGGAGAGGCGGAATGAGCTCACGAAGATCATCAGGGGCAAGGGCGAGGAGGCGAAGGTCGCCCTGCGCAACATCCGCCGCGAGGCGAACGAGAAGTTCGACCGGATGAAAGACGGCGGCGAGATCTCCGAGGACGAACACCACCACGCGCGGGAGAGGAACGACTCGACGATCCAGGACTACTCGAAGAAGGTGGACGAGCTGATTGAGACCAAGACAAAGCAGCTCCGCACCATCTGACCGTCTCGTCCCTGCCGTCCAGCCGCCCCGCACGCCCGAGATCGACTTTCTGCGGCTGTTCCGCGTTCGTAGCGCGGCCGCGATCTGCCTTGGAGGGGCCCTCCTCCTCGTGGCGCTCGGACAGGCTCTCGCGGCGTGCGGCGTCCTGGTCGGGCTCCTGCTCTTTCTTCTGAACGCGCTCCTTCTCTACGGGGCTACGCGCGCCCTCTTCCGGAAGGCATCGGGGAGCGGGCTCTATGCCCTTGCGGGGCTGTCCGGCCTCGGTAGAATCGCTCTGGTTGCGGGTGTTGTGGGGCTCGTCTGCTTCTGGGACAGGGCGGCGGGGCTCGGGACGTGCCTGGGACTCCTCGTCGCTCAAGGCAACCTGCGGCTGGGGTACATGGGTCCAAACGGAAGGGCGCGATGGCTGAACACCTAGCAGAGCGGCTCGTCCTCAGCTTCACGGTGGGGGGCGTGACGGTCGCCTTCAACCTGACGACGATGCTCGTCAGCTGGGTCGTGATCGTGCTCCTCGTTGCCCTGGCCCTCGTCCTCCGGCGGGGGCTGCGCCAGGAGGTCGAGGACAAGCCGAACCGAATCCAGGCGACGGTCGACGTGATCATGGACGTTCTCCAGTCGCAGCTCCTCGCCGGCTTCGGCTCGGACCGGGTGGCGCGAGCCCTCTTTCCGTTCATCGGGACGATCTTCCTCTACGTCCTCTTCTGCAACTGGATCGCCATCGTCCCGTACCTTCCCTCGCCGACCGAGGATCTCAACGTGACCCTGAGCCTCGGGATCATGGTCCTCGTCATGACGCACGGCGTGGCTATGCGCTTCCGAGGCGTGCGGCATCACCTGAAGGGGCTCCTCGAGCCTCTCCCGTTCCTCCTCCCCCTGCACCTGATGGGGGACATCGGGAGGACGACGTCCCACTCGTTCCGTTTGTTCGGGAACCTGTACGGGGGAGCGATCCTGGTCGCCGTCTTCTCGACGTCCCTCGTCCCTCTCGTCGTGCCGGTCGGGTTGAACCTTTTCTTCGGGCTGTTCGTTGGGCTGATCCAGGCGTTCGTGTTCTCGATGCTCGCGGTGATCTACATCAACACCGCGGTCACCGAATAGGAGGAGTCATGCTGCAAGAGGCGCAGAGTGTGGTGGGGCAGGTCGCCCAGAGCGAGATGGTCCTGGTGATGAAGTACCTCGCGGCGGCCCTGTGCATGGCGATCGGCGGGGTCGCCCCGTCCATCGGGGAAGCGAACATCGTCACGCGCACGATCGAAGGGATGGCGCGCCAGCCGGAGATGCAGGGCCCGCTCTTCCGGGCGATGGTCGTGGGGCAGTCGATCCTCGAGACGATCGCGATCTACTGCCTGATCGTCTCGGTCATCCTGCTTCTGGTCGTCTAGGGGGGCGCATGCACCTCGAGTGGGCGAAGCTGATCGAGAGCCTGAACTGGACGTTCGTCTTCAACCTGGTCAACTTCGCCCTCCTGCTCGTCGTCCTGCGGTTCCTCCTGTTCAAGCCTGCGCTCGCCTATCTTGACCGCCGCCGCGAGCTGATCGCGTCGCGCATGGCCACGGCGCGACGGGATCAGGAAGAGGCGGCGCGGCTCGCCCGCGAGGCGCAGGTGGCACTACAGGCAGCGCGCGACCAGAGCCGCAGTACGCTGGAGGAGGCGGCGGCACGACGGGAGGACGTGCTCGCGGCGGCGAAGGGCGAGGCGGAGCGCGAGGCGAGACGGATCGTGGAGGAGGCTCGTCGGCAGATCGAGCAGGATCGCGCCCAGATGGAGGACGAGCTCCGGCGCTCCTACGCCGAGATCGTCGTCTTGGGTGCTGGCCGCGTCCTGGAGCGTGAGGTGAAGGTGGAGGACCACCGCCGCCTCCTGGACAAGCTCCTCGCGGAGATCGACGACCAGGCCCTCGGGGTCGGAAGGTGAGGTCGCGCGAGATCGCCCGTCGCTACGCCGAGGCGCTCTTCCGCCTGGGTCAGGAAGAGGGGCGCCTGGGCGAGATCGAGGAGGGGTACCGGGAGCTCTTGGCCGAGGTCGAGGCGGTCCCGGACCTCGTGCGGTTCCTCGAACACCCCCTTGTCCCCGCGGCGTCGAAGGGCGAGACGATCGACCGCGCGTTCCCGGGGATCCAAAGCGAGCTATTGGGCCTCCTGCACCTCCTCATCCGCAACCGGCGGACGGACCACCTGGACCTCGTCTTCGAGGAATTCCTCGCGGCTCGGGCGCGGGGGGAAGGGGTGACGCGGGTGGGCGTCGTGACGGCGCGCGGGCTGGATGCCGAGGAACGCGCTCGTCTCTCGGAGCGGGTTGCGCGCGCCCTAGGGCGGAGGGTGGAGCTTGACGAGAGAGTCGATCCAGGCCTCCTGGGAGGCGTGCGGATTGAGATCGGCGACAGGGTCGTGGATGCGAGCCTGCTCGCCAGGCTCGAGGGCCTGAGGGTGCACCTCGAGAGCTAGAGGGAGGGGAAGGTGCCTGCCGCGCGGAAGGACGAGATCACGTCCATCCTGAAGGAGCAGATCCGGCGCTTCGACTATGACCTCACCATGAAGGAGGTCGGGGTCGTGGTCGAGGTAGGGGACGGGATCGCCCGCGTCTTCGGGCTCCAGGAGGCGATGGCCGCGGAGATCGTCGCCTTCCCGAAGGACGTCTACGGCCTGGTCCTCAACCTGGAGGAGGAGAGCGTCGGCGTGGCCCTGTTCGGGGAGAGCGAGGCCGTCGAGGAGGGGGACGAGGTTCGCCGGACGGGGAGGGTCCTTGAGACCGTCGTCGGCGAGGAGCTCCTCGGGCGCGTCGTCGACCCGCTCGGCCGCCCGCTCGACGGAAAGGGGCCGATCTCCTCCACGAAGCGCCGGAAGACCGAGCTCAAGGCTCCCGGCGTCGTGGAGCGCCAGCCGGTGGACACGCCCCTCCACACCGGACTCAAGGCGATCGACGCCCTCACCCCGATCGGCCGGGGCCAGCGGGAGCTCATCATCGGCGACCGGCGCACCGGGAAGACGGCGATCGCCCTGGACACGATCATCAGCCAGAAAGGGGCCGGCGTCGCCTGCGTCTACGTCGCGATCGGCCAGAAGACCTCCACCGTCGCCCGGGTCGTCGAGACCCTGGAGAGCCACGGGGCGATGGAGCACACGACCGTCGTCGTGGCCGAGGCGAGCGACCCCACGCCGATGCAGTACCTCGCTCCCTACGCCGGCTGTGCCATGGCGGAGCACTTCACCTACAACGGACGCGACGCCTTCGTTGTCTACGACGATCTGTCGAAGCATGCCGTCGCCTACCGCGAGATGTCGCTCCTCCTCCGCCGTCCGCCGGGGAGAGAGGCCTATCCGGGGGACATCTTCTATACCCACTCGCGCCTGCTCGAGCGCGCGGTCCGTCTAGCCGACGAGCACGGCGGAGGGTCCCTCACCGCCTTCCCGATCATCGAGACCAAGGCCGGGGACATCGCCTCCTACATCCCGACGAATGTGATCTCCATCACCGACGGGCAGATCTACCTAGAGAGCGACCTGTTCAACAAGGGTCTCCGGCCGGCGATGAACGTTGGCTACTCCGTCTCCCGCGTCGGCGGCGCGGCGCAGACCCGCGCTATGAGGAGGATCGCCGGCCAGCTGCGCCTCGAGCTCTCCCAGTACCGGGAGCTCGAGGCGTTCGCGGAGTTCTCCGCCGACCTCGATGAGGCCTCGAAGGCGCAGCTCGCGCGGGGCGACCGGATGATGGAGGTCCTGAAGCAGGACCAGTACCGGCCGATGCCGATCGAGGAGGAGGTCGTCTCCCTGTACGTCGCGACCGAGAACCACCTGGCGGACGTCCCCGTGGGGTCGATCCGGCGCTTCGAGGAAGAGTGGCTCCAGTTCCTGCACGAAGAGCATGGGGACGTCCTCGCCCGCCTGAGGGAGACGAAGGACCTCTCCGAGGAGACGCGGCAGGCGCTCGACCTGGCCGTGTGCGCGTTCAAGGGCCGCTTCAAGGGGTAACCGATGCCAGCGAGTGTCCGTGCCATCCAAGGGCGCATTGAGAACATCGACAACATCCGCCAGATCACCAAGGCGATGAACGCGATCGCCATGACCAAGGTGACGCGGACGAAACGGCGACTCGCCCCGATGCGGCCCTACCTCGCGGAGCTGGAAAGCGTCCTGTCCTCGCTCCTCTCTCAGAAGCGGAAGGGGGTTCCTGCCCACCCCCTCACGGTCGAGAATGGCTCGCCCGACACGGCGGTCCTCGTCCTCAACGCCGACCGCGGCCTGTGTGGCCGGTTCAAGGGGGAGCTGAACCACCGTGCGGAGGAGGTCCTCGATCGCCTTGGCGGCCGGGGGAGGCTCCTCATCGGGGGAGAGAAGGCGCGCCTCTTCTTCTCGCGGCGGCCTGTGGAGGTTGTGGGGACCTACACGCACCTCTATGAAGACCCGACGCGCGAGGTCGCAAGAAGGATCACCACCGATCTCACCGCGCTCTATCGGGAGGGAAAGGTGGGCCGGATCGTCCTTGTCTACATGAGGTTCCTCTCCGACCTCGTGCAGCGAGTGGCCGTCGAGGATCTCCTGCCGGTCCGCGCCCCGTTGCGCACGGAGGAGGACGACGAGGTGATCCTCGAGCCCTCGCTCGGGGATCTCCTGCAAGTCGCCGTCTCCCTTTACCTCGAGGAGCGGGTCCTCGCGGCGCTCCTGGAGACGAAGACAAGCGAGCACGCGATCCGCCGCCAGGCGATGAAGAGCGCGACCGACAACGCGGATGACCTCCTCGTCCTCCTCCACCGGTCGTTCAACAAGGCGCGACAGCAGTCGATCACCCGCGAGATCGCCGACATCATGGGCGGGGCGGAGGCCCTTCGACAGTTCTCCTAGCTAGGGAAGACCGGAAGGAAAGGACGATGAGCGAGAGAAGAGAGGCGGGCAGGGTCACGGAGATCAAGGGGCCGGTGATCGACGCCCGGTTCCCCAAGGGCGAGCTTCCGCGCGTCAACGACGCCCTGCGCATTCGCAGACAGGGCGAGAGGGACCTCCTCCTTGAGGTGGCGCAGCATCTCGGGGACGACGTGGTGCGCGCGATCGCCATGGACTCCACGGACGGACTCGCCCGCGGGGCCGAGGTGGAGAATACCGGGGGCCCGATCACGGTCCCGGTCGGCCCGGAGACCCTCGGGCGAATGCTCAATCTGACCGGCGACCCGATCGACGAGCTGCCGCCCCTGGAGACGGCCAAGCGCTACTCCATCCACCGCAGCGCTCCTTCCTTGGTCGAGCAGGAGACGAAGACCGAGGTCTTCGAGACCGGGATCAAGGTGATCGACCTCGTTGCCCCCTTCCCCAAGGGGGGGAAGATCGGGCTTTTCGGCGGAGCCGGCGTGGGGAAGACGATCCTCATCATGGAGCTCATTCGTTCCATCGCCTACGAGCACGCCGGCTACTCCGTCTTCGCCGGGGTGGGAGAGAGGACGCGCGAGGGGAACGACCTCTACATCGAGATGAAGCGCGCCGGCGTCCTCAAGAACACCGCCCTCATCTACGGCCAGATGAACGAGCCTCCCGGAGCGCGGTTCCGCGTCGCCCTGTCCGCGGTGACCGTCGCCGAGTACTTCCGCGACGAAGAGGGGAAGGACATCCTCCTGTTCATCGACAACATCTTCCGCTTCGCGCAGGCCGGGAGCGAGGTCTCCGCGCTCCTGGGGCGGATGCCGTCCGAGGTGGGCTACCAGCCGACCCTCGCCGCGGAGATGGGGGAATTGCAGGAGCGGATCACCTCGACCAAGAAGGGGTCGATCACCTCGGTGCAGGCGGTCTACGTCCCGGCCGACGACCTGACCGACCCGGCCCCAGCGACCGTCTTTGCCCACCTGGACGCGGCAATCACCCTGTCGCGCGCGATCGTGGAGAAGGGGATCTACCCGGCGGTCGACCCCCTGCAGTCGAACTCGACCCTGCTCACCGCGGCGACGACCGGGCGCGAGCACTACCGCGTGGCGCAGAGGACGCTCGAGATCCTCCAGCGCTACGAGGACCTGCGGGACATCATCGCCATCATGGGGATGGACGAGCTGTCCGAGGAGGACAAGCTCGCCGTGCGCCGCGCGCGGAAGCTCCAGCGCTTCATGAGCCAGCCCCTCTTCGTTGCCGAGGCGTTCACCAACCGGCGCGGGGCGTACGTCAAGCTGGAGGAGACGATCCGCGGCTTCGGGATGATCGTGGACGGCAAGCTCGACGAGGTGCCTGAGCAGGCGTTCTACATGGCCGGCCCGATCGACGAGGTCCTCGCCCGGGCGAAGAAGGGCGAGCTCGCAGATGGAGTCAAGGATTGAGCCTCTCCCGCTTCCTTCCGGCGGCCCTGAAGCGGCGGATGGCGCGGTACACGCCGCGGCGGTTCTCCGATCCTACCTCTTGCGGAGCGTTCTACGACGCCCGCCACGATCTCTTCTCCGGGGAGGACCTCCTCGTCCTCGAATACTCGACACGCGACGCCCAGCGCCGCCTCTTCGACCGGGCGACCCGTCTCCTCCCTCCGGAGGGGAGGGTCCTCGACCTCGGATGCGGCTTGGGAGACTTCCTCTCCTACCTTGAGGAGAGCGGGACTTCCTTCGCCGACTACCGCGGGATCGACGTCTCCGAGCGGATGGTTGTCGAGGCGCAAAGGCGCCACGGGGAGCGCTTCGAGCGCCGCGACCTCCTGGTGGATCCGTTGGAGAAGGAGGGGTTCGCCACCGGGTACATCCTCTCCGTCCTCGGCTATCCGATCGGCGACCGGCCGCTCGAGACGATGATCGAGATCGTGCGGCGGACCTTCGTCGCCTGTCGCGTGGGGGTCGTCTTCTCCCACCTCGCCGCCGGGCGGAAGGAGGGGCTCGCCTTCACCACCGTCCCCGTGGAGCTCGCCCTTCGCCTCTCCCAGGAGTTAGGGGCCCAGGCCACGCTCGACGACGACGGGACGGACTTCACCTACCTCCTCGCCCTGCGGCACTGAGATCCCGGCTCGCGCAGCGGCTCGGCCCCGCGGGCTGCAACGCCTCATAGGTCGGACCGAGGAGGTATAATCCCTTTCCGCCAGGCGGGGTAGCCAAGTGGAAAGGCAAGGGACTGCAAATCCCTGACGCAGCGGTTCGAATCCGCTCCCCGCCTCCCGACGTCGATGGGTGGTTAGCTCAGTTGGGAGAGCGCCTGCTTGACGTGCATGAGGTCGCAGGTTCGAGTCCTGCACCACCCACCCGCACGGTGCCCGCCGGGCGTCCGGCGGGCTTCTCCTCCCAGGAGGTCGATCGTGGAGCGCGCCCGCGAGCTCATCCGTCCGTACACCACTCGGCCTGGCGTCATCGGGATCTACCTCGTCGGCTCGGTCTCCCGGCCGTTCCGCGACCGGCTCTCCGACTACGACATCGAGGTCGCCGTCGACGATGGAGCGTACGCGCGCCTCACGGACGAGGAACGTCACACGTTCGTTGTCGATGAGGGGCCTCCGCGGAAGGTCGATCACGAGTTCTACCTCCGGCCGTGGAGCGAGCTTGAGTCCATGGTCGGCTCCACGTGGGACCTCGACCACTTCCCGTTCCAGCACGCGGTCGTCCTCCACGACCCGACGGGCCGTCTCTCCGAACTCGTCGGCCGCCTCGCTCACCTTCCGCCCGAGGTTCGGGACGCGCGGCGGCGGGTTCACTACCTCGAAGGGGCCTGGGGGATGAGGCGCGCCTCGAAGTGTCTTGAGCGGGGCGATCCCCTGAACGCGCACCTGGTCGCCGGGGAGGCTGCCGTGGCCGTGGCGAAGCTCCTCTTCCTGGAGAAGGGATCCTGGCCGTCCACCCGGCACTGGACCCGGCAGGAGCTCGGCCTCCTCGGTGTCCCGAGCGATCTCGTCTCGCACCTCGAGGAGATCCTCCTGACGCCGGAGCCGTCCCGGGTGACGCCCCTCCTAGAGCGAGTCGACCGGTTCCTTGATGACGAGGGAGAGACCTTTCACAAGGACCGGATGGGGCTCTTTCACTGGGCCGTCCTGACCGACGCGGGGAAGGCCGCCTTCCGTGCCTGGGCGGCGCGGTAGCCGGAGAGGACCTCGCCTCCAAGTAGACTGGTTGAGGGCTCTCTCTCACCTCGGTATACTTCCTGCCGCTCCTGGAGCGAGGCCGCGCCTCACGGATCCCCGTAGGCGAGAGGGCGAACGGGGTCAGAAACGGAGGGGACATGCCGTCGAAGGTCGGAATCCGCGTCGAGGACGCCTACCGCTGGGAGAAGCGGGTCCCTCTCGTCCCGGAGGACGCCGCAGACCTCGCCCGCCGGCACGGGCTCAGGATCGCTATTCAGTCCTCGCGGAAGAGGGTGTTCACCGACGAGGCGTACCGCGCGGCGGGGATTGAGGTGGTCGACGACCTCGCGTCGAGCGCGGTCATCATCGGGATCAAGGAGATCCCGCCCGGGGTGCTCGAGCCGGGGAAGACCTACGTCTTCTTCTCTCACGTGATCAAGGGGCAGTCGCACAACATGCCCATGCTCCGCCGCTTTCTCGACCTGGGCGCGACCCTCATCGACTACGAGAAGGTCACGGATGAGAAGGGCCGCCGCCTCATCTTCTTCGGGAACTATGCCGGTCTCGCCGGGATGATCGAGACCCTGTGGGCCCTCGGGCAGCGCTTGGCGTGGGAGGGGATCAAGAGCCCGTTCCAGGGCCTGAAGCGGCCGTACGAGTACCCCGACCTCGCGCACGCCAAGGCCGGAATCCGGGCCGTGGGAGAAGAGATCACGCGAGAGGGTCTCCCCAAGGAAATCGCGCCCCTGACCGTCGGGATCGCCGGCTACGGAAACGTCTCCCGCGGGGCGCAGGAGATCCTCAGCCTCCTGCCCGTGCGCGACGTCTCCCCGCACGGCCTTCTCGGGTTGAGGAAGGAGAAGGTCGACCGACACGTCGTGAACAAGGTTTTGTTCAAGGAGGTGGATACCGTCGAGCCGGTCAACCCGGCGCGACCGTTCCACCTGGAGGAGTTCTTCAGCCACCCGGAGCGCTACCGCGGGACCTTCGCGCGGTTCCTCCCTCACCTCGATATCGTCTTGAACTGCATCTACTGGGACGCGCGCTACCCGCGCCTCGTCACCCTAGAGGCGCTGGAGAGTGCTTTCCGTCAAGGGGAACGCTTCCCGCGCGTGATCGGGGACTTGAGCTGCGACGTGGGTGGGGCGATCGAGTGCACGGTGAAGGCGACCGAGCCAGACGTCCCGGTCTACGTCTACGAACCTCTCACAGGCCAGGCGACGGACGGCGTCGTCGGAAAGGGGCCCGTGATCATGGCGATCGACATCCTCCCGACCGAGCTTCCGCGCGAGGCCTCCGTCTACTTCAGCGGGGTGCTCAAGCCGTACCTCCCGGCGATCGCCTCGGCGGACTACACCGGGGACTTCGCCGCCTGCGCCCTCCCGCCGGAGATCAAGCGGGCGGTGATCGCCTACCGCGGGGAGTTGACCCCAGACTACGCCTACCTGGCGAAGCACCTGGCGCTCGAGGGAGAGGGGAAAGGAGAGGGACGGTGAACAAGGTGCTCGTCCTCGGGGCGGGGCTCGTCTCCGGGCCGCTCATCCACTACCTCCTCGCGCAGGAGGGGTTCGAGGTCACGGTCGCGACGCGCACTGTGGAGAAGGCGGAGCGGCTTCTCGGCAAGGCGAGGAACGGCGTCGCGGTGGCAGTGAACGTCGACGAGGAGCGCTCCCTCGAGGGCCTCGTCCAGAAGACCGACCTCGCGATCAGCCTCCTCCCCTACGTCTACCATCCGGTTGTCGCCCGCCTGTGCGTGAAGCACAAGCGGCAGATGGTTACGACCTCGTACGTGAAGGACGCCATGGGGGCTCTGGACGCCGAGGCGAAGAGGGTCGGCGTCGTCCTCCTGAACGAGATCGGGGTCGACCCGGGGATCGACCACATGTCGGCGATGGAGGTCATCCACCGCGCGCGGAAGGAGGGTGGAGAGGTCGAGTCCTTCACCTCCTGGTGCGGCGGCCTGCCGGCGCCCGAGGCGAACACGAACCCCTTCGGCTACAAGTTCTCCTGGAGCCCGCGCGGGGTCGTCATGGCCGGGAAGAACCCGGCGAAGTACCTCAAGGACGGGAAGGTCATCGACATCCCCGGGCCGGAACTCTTCGCTCACCACGAGCCCGTTGCGATCGAGGGCTTTGGGACCCTCGAGGGGTACCCGAACCGGGACAGCCTCCCCTACCGCGAGACGTACGGGATCCCGGGCGTGAACGGGATGTTCCGCGGGACGCTCCGCTACCCAGGCTGGTGCGAGACGATGAAGGGGCTCGTCGACCTGGGGATGCTCGACGAGACCGAGCGAAAGGACCTCGCTCGGCTCTCCTTCCGCGACCTCACCGGCCGTCTTGCCGGGGGCGCGGGGGAGGACGTGCGCAGGCGCGTCGCGTCCCGACTCAAGGTCGATCCGACGTCGTTCCTCCTCGACCGCTACGAGTGGCT
>CAYHBG010000028.1:0-1687 GCA_964354815.1 uncultured Thermotogae bacterium | reverse complement strand
CACATCCTCCTCGGGACGATCCGGCTCACCGGCGTCCACACCCCGGTCCTCCCCGAAATCTACGAGCCGGTCCTCGCCGAGCTCTCCGCGATGGGCGTCACCTTCCGCGAGAAGAGGGAGCGGATCCCGTCCTGAGCGCGCGCGGCCGTTCGCCCTCCGTCCTCCTGGGTGCGAGCCTCGACGCCTACTTCTGGAAGAGGCCGTCCGGGACCGTCACCTGGCCCGAGGTCGTCGAGGCGACGCGCCGCATCGCTTCCGCGTCGCTCGGGATTGAGATCTGGGCCGCAGAGGGGAGTGAGCCGAGGGCAGAGGACCTCGATGGGCTTAGGAGCGCGGCGCAAGACGCGCCGTTTGCCGCCGTTCACGCCCGGCGGGCGCTCTGGTTCTGGGACCCAGACGGCCTGGAACGGGAGATCGCCCTCGCCGAGGCGATCGGGGCGCGGACCCTCGTCCTTCATCCCGGCTCCCTCGGTCTGGAGGACGTCACGTCGTCGCCGGACCTCCCGGCGATCCGCCGGCTCGTGCGCCTGGCCGAGGAGGCGGGCGTAGCCCTCGCTCTGGAGAACACCCCAGGCACGCTGTGGGCCCTCGATCGGGCGCCAAAGGGGGTCGGGGTCTGCCTCGACCTCGGGCACCTCCACCTCGCAGAGATCCCGGGGAGCGGGGTCGTCTCCTCCGCCATCGGCCGCTTCAGCGATCGGCTCACCCACTTGCATGTTCACGACAACCGGGGACAGGACGACGACCACCTTATCCCCGGCGGGGGGTCGATCGACTGGCAGGGGGTCCTCGCCGCACTCGCCCAGGCGAGGTACGCCGGCCCGGCTGTTCTGGAGCTTCACGCAGAAGGGGACCCTCTCCTCTCCTGTGACAGGGCGCGCCGGTTCCTCGCCCTTCTCTAGCCACAGCGCCTCGCCCCTTCTCCATCGTTTCAACACCGGATCCTCATCCGATCGGGGTAGGATCGCTCCAGATTCGAGGGGGAAACGATGATCGAGCACGTTTGGGTTTCCAGGCGGGGGGAGCGGTGGTGGATTCTCGCCGCGTCCCTTCTCCTGCTTCTGATTTCGCAGGCGGCGTGGCCCGCCGCGGAGGCCAGCCCGCAGCCGGTTGAGATTCGCGACTACCAAGGGGAGAAGCTCGGGTCGGTCAACGACTTCCGAGAGAACTCGATCAGCGGGGTGCAGCACGTCGACCCTGAGACGTACCGGCTCGTCGTCGACGGCCTCGTGGGAGAGCCCGTCTCGCTCGCGCTCTTGGAGCTGCAATCGATGCCCCACACCGCGAAGCTCGTCACGCTCTACTGCGTTGAGGGGTGGTCGGTCGAGGCCCTCTGGGAGGGGATTCCCGTCGGCGACCTGCTTACGCTTGCCCAGCCGAACGCGGAGGCGAACACGATCATCTTCCACGCCGCCGACGGCTACACGACGTCCCTCTCCCTAGAGGAGGTCGTGGAGAAGGGGCTCCTCCTCGCCGACCGGATCAACGGGATCACGCTTCCCGAGAAGAACGGGTTCCCGTTCCAGCTTGTGGCCGAGGACAAGTGGGGCTACAAGTGGATCAAGTGGGTGACGCGGATCGAACTCTCGAATGACCCAACCTACCGCGGCTTCTGGGAGACCCGCGGCTACAACAACAAGGGCGACCTCTCCGGCTCGATGTTCGGACGGACCGAGGACACGACCCC
>CAYHBG010000027.1:0-16554 GCA_964354815.1 uncultured Thermotogae bacterium | reverse complement strand
GACAGGTGTCCGCCCCGCGGACGACAAACTCACGCCCCTGCCACCGCAGCGGTCCTCCGTCGGGCGCAGGTTGGCCCGTATGCTCCCACCGGCTTGTTGGAAGCAAAGGAGGAAGACGATGAAGAAGACGCTTTCGGTTGTCCTCGCGGCCTCGGTGTTGTCCCTGGTCTGCCTGATGCCGATCGCGTTCGGCCAGACCGAGACGACCACCGGGGGCGGGACAGTCTCCGCGCTCCTGGACAAGGAGCTGACCGAGCTGGGAACGGTCCTGGACAGCCTGGAGGCGTTCATGGCTCAGCTCGTCGGCGAAGTCAAGGGGAACATGGCCGAGATCGGCCGCGTCGAGGGAAAGGCGGATGACCTCCGCGACGTCCTGAGAGCGGTTTCCGTCGAGATCAAGGACGCCGAGGGCAAGATCGTCGGTCTGCGGGAGGACGTCGACCGCCTGGCCGGCGTCTCC
Source organism: uncultured Thermotogae bacterium (assembly GCA_964354815.1). Taxonomy (GTDB): domain Bacteria; phylum Bipolaricaulota; class Bipolaricaulia; order UBA7950; family UBA9294; genus CAYHBG01. The sequence continues at coordinate 16,094 of CAYHBG010000027.1, read as the reverse complement.
GAGGAGTCCAAGACGCGAATCACCGCCCTCGAGGCCGGGCTGGCAGAGCTGTCGAAGTTCTGCGAGAAGCTGGCCACGACCCTTGAGGTGACGCGAGACGACGTGGCGAAGCTGTCGACCGAGCTGGCGGCGCTCCTCGATGAGCTCCGCGTCTTCAAGGCTGAATTCACGGCGCTCGGCGAAGAGCTTCGCGCTGGGCTGTCCGCTCTGACAGCCGAGGTCCGTGCGGACGTTTCCGCCCTCAAGAAGACGACGGAGGACCTCTCGATCCGGGTCCAGAAGCTCGAGGACGAGGATGTCGCCACCTTCAAGAGGAAGGTCATTGAGCTCGAGCGCGCGATGAGCGCCCTGTCCATCAAGGTGGACAACAACCGCGCCAAACTCGAGGGCTTTGACCAGGCCATGGCCACTCTCGCAGCGGGCGTTGAGCAGAACACTCTCGCCATCGCCACGATGCAGCCTCTCGTGGAGAGCCACGAGGCGCGCCTGGCCGTCCTTGAGGACCCGACGAGCATGACCGAGCTGAAGAACCAGGTGAACACGCTCTTCGTCATCTCCATCCTTGCCCTGCTGGCCGGGGTGGGCGCGCTCCTGTGGGGGTTCATGGGACAGTGAGGACACGGATGAGGGGGAGCTAGAGTCCGGATGCGGGAGGGACGCGGTCCCTCCCTTTCTTTTGCGGCGCGACGTAACAGAAGTTATAGTAGTCGACCGCTCGGTGAGGGGGGCACGATGCCCAGCTTGGGAACGCGACTCGAGCAGTGTCGACTCGAGAACGGTTGGAGCAAGCGCGGGGTGGCGCAAAGGCTCGGGGTGTCGACGCCCTCGATCGTTCGATGGGAGGAAGGAACGGCCGAGCCGAACGACTACAACCGCTACAAGATCGAGCGACTCATCGCCAGAGCGGGAGGCGCCCCGCAGCCAACGACGGCTCGAGTCGAGTCCCTCTCCCTCTTCCCCGAGCCCCGGATGAGGCGGAGCCGGGTATGACCCGAATCAACAAGGTCGTCCTTGCTGGGTTCAAGTCCTTCCAGAAGAGGACGGTCATTCCGTTCTTCGATGGCCTAACGGCCATTGTGGGGGAGAACGGGGCCGGAAAGTCGAACCTGTTCGATGCGATCAGCTTCGTGATGGGCCGTCGCTCGTCGCAACTGCGCGCCGACCGCCTGGAGCATCTGATTTTCAACGGCGGCGAGCGGCACGCTCCTTCCGAGGAGGCGGAGGTCGTCCTCCACCTCGACAACACCGGCGGCGTCTTCAATCGGTTCCTCGAGAACGGCGACCACGCCCCCGAGGTCACGATTGGCCGTCGCATCACGCGCAAATCCTCGACCTACCTGTTCATGGGCAAGGGGTGCCCGCGCGAGTTGGTCGACCAGGTGCTGGAAGAGGCCCGTGTGGACCCGGACGGCCAGCAGCTGATCGCGCAGGGGCGGATCACGGACGTCGTCCGCCGCAGCCCGCTCAAGCGCCGAGAGATCCTGGACGAGGTGAGCGGGATCGCCGCCTACGACGATCGGCGGCGGCAGGCGATCGATGAGCTGAAGGACGTAAAGTCCAAACTCAACACGCACCGCGTCGTTCTTGCCGAGCGGCGGAGACGCCTTGTCGCCCTAGAGCGGGAGCGCGACGCGGCCCTCGAGCACCAACGCCTGACCGAAGAGCAGGGCCACCTGGCCGACTCGATTCGGCACCTGAAGAGGGAGAGGGTCGTCGAGCGGCTCGCGCGGGCGCGGGCCGAGCGCGGAGGCATGGTCAGCCAGACCGAGGGGCTGGAGGAGGAGGTCAAGCGCCTCGACCTCGCGATCGAGAACAAGGAGTGGGAGCTCGAGGGAATGCGCGACGAGGCCGGGGGACCGGGGGAAGTCACCCTCGTGAAGGAAGTAGAGCGCGTCCGGGCCGGGATCACCCAGAAGGGGATGGAGATGGACCTCAGGCGCCAGCAGGCGAAGAGCCTGCAGGAGATGATCGACGAGGTCGCGCGGATGAAGGCCGCGGAGGCCACCCGGGCCGCGGCGCCCACTGCAAGCCGGGCCGTTCAAGCCCTCCTCGCCCGCAAGCGCGGTGGGATCTATGGAACCGTCGCTTCCCTCGCCGCCCCGCGTTCGGGGTTCGAGGTGGCTTTCGAGACCGCCGCGGGGGGAAGTCTCTCCGACCTCGTCGTCGACTCGCGCGAGACGGCGCTCGAATGCATCGCCTACCTGAAGGAGAACCGGCTCGGCCGCGTGCGGATGCTCCCCCTGGGGCGGCTGGTGACCCCGCACAAGAGCGTCGCCTCGGCGGACGCCCTCAAGCTCGCTGGGGTGGTCGACTACGCGATCAACCTCGTCGAGTTCGACCCCAAGTACCGCCGCGCCTTCGAGTACGTCCTCACGGACACGGTCGTCGCCGAGACGCTCGAGGCGGTGCGCGACGTCGACGGGGTGCGCGTCGTCACGCTCGACGGGGACCTCCAGAGCAAGGGCGGAGCCCTCACCGGAGGGTCTCGCCCGGAGTCGGCCCGGGAGCCGATCAAGCCGCGAGACGCTGCCTTCGACACAGCGCGCAAGCGCCAGGAGGTCCTCAAGCTCGGGAGGGAGGTGGAGCGGCTCGAGGAGGAGGTCATCGAGTTGCGTGCCCTCCTCGCGGAGAAAGAGGCGGCGCTCCGTGAACAGGAGACGAAGGGGAGCGAAGCGAAGGGGCAGGCGACGGCGCGGAGCGAGGAGCTGCGCGTCCTGCGCGAGGCGCGTCGCGAGACGTACCAGCGCCTGGAGGGAATCCGCCGCAACCTAGTACGCTACGAGCGCGACGAGGCAGAGGCCCAGGCGGAACTGGAGACCCTCGGGGCGGAGGACCATCCAGCGGACCAGTACATCCCAGGCCCCGTCGTCGACCTGGAGCGCCGGATCGAGGAGAACAAGCGGCGCCTCCGGCGCCTCGAGCCCGTGAACATGCGGGCCATCGAGGACTACGCCGCGTTCGAGGCGGAGTTCAACCTCTTCCGGGACAAGGTGAGCGCCCTGGAGGATGAGAAGCGGGAGATCGAGCGGCTAATCGGGGAGATCGAGGAGCGGAAGCGGGAGCGCTTCCTGGAGACCCTGTCGGAGGTCAGGACGCACTTCGACCGGATCTTCCGCGAGTTGTTCGAGGGCGGAAGCGCGTCGCTCGAGCTGGAAGAAGAGGGGAACATCTCCTCTGGCCTCCTGGTCAAGGCGAACCCGCCGGAGAAGGAACCGCACGTCCTCGACTCCCTCTCCGGCGGGGAGCAGACCCTGGTGGCGACGGCGTTCGTCTTCGCCCTTCAGGAGCACCAGCAGGCGCCCTTCTTCATCCTGGACGAGATCGACGCGGCCCTTGACCTCTTGAACGCGACACGCCTTGCCCGCATGCTTCGCGAGTATGCCAAGCGCGCACAGGTGATCGTTGTCTCACACAACGAGGAAACGGTTCGCCATGCCGATCGGGCCTACGGGGTGACAATGCACGGGGGGGTGTCGCAGGTGCTTGCCCTCAACCTGAACTGATGAACACGAGCAAAGCGAGTGTGTCGATGGGCATCGCCGACCTGCCTCTCGAGGAACTGGTCGGCCTGACCTGGGAGGGGACCCTCCGCCGGTTGACAGCGGACATGGACCCCTGGGACATCGACATCTCCCTTCTCGCCCGCCGCTACCGCGACTACCTCGCCGCGCTGGAGGAACTCTCGTTCGAGATCCCGGGCCGGATGGTCCTCACCTGTTCCATCCTCCTGCGGATGAAGTCCGACCTGCTCATCGAGCTCGGCCGCCCCGTCGGGCAGGACGGTCTCGTCGACGAGCTCGCCCTCGCCGTGGAGGACGAGGCGCCCTGGCACGAGCCCGCAGACCCGGATGCCTTCTCCCTGCCCCTCCTTCGCCGACCTCGGCGCCGCGTGACGCTAGAAGAGCTCCGCACGGCCCTCTCTGCGGCGATGAAGGTCAGCCGACGGCGCGCCGAGCGGCTGATCGCGCACGTGGAGCACGACGACGAGGAGATCTTCGAGCAGTTCGAGATTGGTGGGCAGGGGATCGCCGACCGCCTGCGCTCCCTCGCCGAGCGGATCCGGAAACTCCTTGCCCGATCGCGCGTCGTCAGCTTCTTCCGGCTTCTTGACCGCGGAGACAGGGAAGAGCGCGTGGAGCGCTTCTTCGAGATCCTCCACCTGGCCGCGGAGGGGGAGATCACCTGCACCCAGGACGAGTTCCTGGGGGACATCCTGATCCGACTGGGCGAGCCGGGTTGACCGCGGCCGGAGGGACGGCGATGACCCAGGACGAGGGGGCCAGCCGAGAGCGCGACAGGGCGCTCGTGGAAGCGGCGCTCTTCCTCGCGGATAAGCCCGTCTCGCGCAAGACGCTCTCCGGGATCCTCTCTGGGGCCTCCTCCGCCTACGTCGATGGGCTCCTTACTGAGATCCGCGACGATCTCACGCATCCGGATCGGGGCCTAGAGCTCGTCGCCGAGGGGGACAAGCTCCTCTTTCAGGTGAAGCGGGAGCACCTCCCGTCGGTCGCCCACCTCGCCCCACAACAGGACATCCCCAGGCCGGTCCTGCGCACCCTCGCCGTGATCGCCTACCACCACCCCGCAACGCAGTCTGCCGTGGTCAAGGCGCGGGGCAACAAGGCCTACGAGCACATCCGCGAGCTCGTCGAGCGCGGCCTCATCCGCACCGACGAACAAGGGCGCACGCTCCTCCTCTCCGTCACGGACGAGTTCCTGCGCTACTTCGGCCTGGCGAGCGTGGAGGAGTTCCGTCTCCAGTCCGCCCCGTCCCCCTCTCCTGCGTCCGCACCGGATCGAGAGGGTATAATCGAGGCCTAGGAGGTGGAGGAATGGAGAAGTGGGAGTGCACCGTCTGCGGCTACATCTACGACCCAGCCGTCGGGGACCCGACCACAGGCGTGGAGCCCGGAACGGCCTTCGAGGACCTCCCCGCGGGCTGGACATGCCCCGACTGCGGTGCCGGCGTGGACATGTTCGAGATGATCTAGTCGCTTCCGCCAGGTTGTGGAGCGCCTTCCCTCACGGAAGCGCGTTCCTGTTCCTGGCCGGACCCCTGACGGTGCAGTCCGTCATTCCATCCAGATGACGAGCGTTCGGTTGGTCTATCTCGATAACGCGGCCACGACCCCGGTGGACCCCGCGGTGGCCGAGGCGATGGCCCCCTACGCGGCCACTACCTACGGGAATGCCTCCAGCCTCCATGCGCTCGGCCGTCAGGCTCGGAGAGCGGTGGAACAGGCCCGGGAAGACCTGGCGCGCCTCCTCGGCGTCTCCCCGGAGGAGATCGTCTTCACGTCTGGCGCGACCGAAGCGGACAACCTTGCCCTGAAAGGCCTCGCCTTCGCCCGTCCGGAGAGGCGCCACGTCGTCATCTCGGCAGTCGAGCACCACGCCGTCCTCCACCCAGCGGAGTGGCTCGCCAGGCGAGGGTACGAAGTGGTCCGGGTGGGTGTGGATGCGACCGGCCGGGTCGATCCAGCGGAGGTCGAGGCGGCCATCCGCAAGGAGACGCTCCTCGTGTCGGTGATGGCAGCGAACAACGAGGTCGGGACCCTCGAGCCGGTCGACCAGATTGGCGCCATCTGTCGGGCACAGGGCGTTCCCTTCCACACGGACGCCACCCAGGCCTTCGGGAAGGTCCCTCTCTCCCTGGCCCACGTCGACCTTCTGTCCACCTCAGCCCACAAGCTGAACGGCCCGAAGGGGGTCGGCTTCCTGTACGTGCGCAAGGGACTTCGCCTCGATCCGCTCTTTCACGGGGGAGGCCACGAGGGCGGTCGGCGCAGCGGGACGGAGAACACTCCGGGAATCGTCGGACTGGCGGAGGCGGCGCGCCTGAGCTTCGCTGCGATCGAGGACACGGAGGCGAGGCTGTCGCGCCTTCGCCGGCGGATGATCGAGGCGGTCCTGCGCCTTCGCGGGACCCGACTGAACGGGAAGGAAGAAGAGAGCCTCCCGACGATCGCGAACTTCAGCTTCGCCGGGGTGGAGGGGGAGAGCCTCGTGATGAAGCTCGACGAGCAGGGGATCGCGGCGTCGACCGGGTCGGCTTGTTCCTCACCGGACCTCGAACCGAGCCACGTCCTCCTGGCCATGGGCATCCCGCTTCCGCTCGCGCACGGGAGCCTGCGCGTCAGTCTGGGGCGCCAGACGACCGAAGAGGACGTCGATATCTTCCTCGCCGCCCTCCCTCGCGCCGTCGAGGAGTTGCGCGCCGTCTCTCCGTTCAAGGGGGATGACCTGCAATGTACAACGAGAAGGTAATCGAGCACTTCCGCAGCCCACACCACGCCGGGCGCCTCGCCGATCCCTCCGCGATCGGCAAGGTAGGCAACATGGCATGCGGGGACATGATGTGGCTGTACATCAAGGTCGAGAAGGACCCTCAGGGACGCGAGGTGATCTCCGACATCTCCTGGGAGACGTTCGGCTGCACCGCGGCGATCGCTACATCGTCCATGCTCTCCGACCTCGCGAAGGGGAAGGCCCTCGACGAGGCCCTGGCCATCACGAGCCAGGACGTGGCGAGCGAACTCGGCAGCCTGCCCCCGGTGAAGATGCATTGCTCCGTCCTCGCGGCGGATGCCCTCTCCGAAGCGATCTACTCCTACTTGAAAGAAGCGGGAAGGGAGATCCCCCCCGCGCTTGAGGCTCGGCACGCTCGCCTCGCGCGGGCCCTCCATTCCGTCCAAGAACGCCTCGAGGCCGTTCCCGCGCCGGATGCGAGGGAGGGGGGGGGTGGCAGGAGCGACGATGCCCAGACCGAGGTCTGAGAGCGCTTTTCCTCTCTTGGGCACGCGCTTTCCCGCTCTGCGTGATCTGCATCACTGACACGGGGTCCGCAGCGTGCTATAGTTGGGGCGTTAGAAAGAACCCCCTCATCTTTTTCACCACCCGGAGAGGGCGGTCGGGCGATCTCGCTCGGCCGCCCTTACATTTCCGGACCTGGTGCGGCAAGCGACCCACCTCGCCGGTCTGGCTCGACACTCCCCCTAGATGAAGTGAAGGACGAGGTGGTAGTAGAAGTAGAAGACCGGAAGAGCGAACAGGAGACCGTCGATCCGGTCCAGGGCTCCGCCGTGCCCTGGGAGGAAGGTCCCGGACTCCTTCACGTCCGCAGCCCGCTTCAGCTTCGATTCGAAGACGTCCCCCAGCTGGGCCGCAAGCGCGACGAGGATGGAGGAGGCCACGACGTGCGGGATCCCTTCCCAGAAGGCGAACTGCCGCCACACGGGCGAGAAGGAGAGCCCCACCAGAGCTCCTACGACGGTGAAGACGACGCCGCCGGCCACTCCCTCCCAGGTCTTGTTTGAGCTCACGTTCGGAAAGGCCTTGTGCCGGCCGAACAGGCTCCCCACCGCGTAGGCGCCGGTGTCGTACCCCCAGACCATGAGGAGGACCACGAGCGCGTGCGTCGCCCCAAGTCGAGGCTGGTCGACGGGGCCGCTGATGTAGATCGCGTAGAAGAAGTGGAGGAGCCACGGGATGTACAGGAGGCCGAAGACTCCCGCCACGGCCTGAAGGAAACCGGTCCGGTGGGGGATGCTCCCAAGGTAGCGGAGGACCTGGTAGGCGATGGCGAGGAGGAGGGCGGCGTCGCCGTACCGGCCGTCGAAGATGACGTAGCTGAAGATGAGGACCGGTATCCAGATGAGGAACTCCGGCCAGGCGAGGGGCACTCCGAGCCGCTTCATCAGGAGGAGGTACTCGACCCCCGCCGGGTAGGCTGCAACCAGGATCAGGATCCCGACGATCCAGGGGACGTCGTACCGGGCCCCCAGGTAGAGGACGGAGAAGACGATGGCTCCCCCGATGAGCCCGCTCGCCACGCGCTTCACGACCTTCATCTCTCGCCTCCCGCGAGCCCCCCGAACCGCCTCTCTCTCTCCTGGTAGGCTGAAAGGATAAAGAGGAACTCGGCTGCGGTGAAGTCCGGCCAGAGGGTCTTCGTGAAGTGGAGTTCGGCGTACGCCGCCTGCCAGAGGAGGAAGTTCGACAGGCGCACCTCTCCGCTCGTGCGGAGGATGAGGTCTGGGTCAGGCATCCCGTCCGTGTACAGGAGGCGGGAGAAGGCCTCCTCGTCGAGTCCGTCCGGGCGAAGGGTCCCCGCGACCGCGGCGCGCATCGCCGCCCGACAGGCACGGAGGATCTCGCGCCGCGCGCCGTAGTTCAGGGCGACGTTCAGCCAGAGGCGGTCGTTCCCCGCGGTCGCGGCCGTCGCCCGCGCAACCTCCTCGCGAAGCGCGGGGGGAAGCTCGGCCGCGTCTCCGGACACCGTCACCTTCACCCCCTCCGCGACGAACTCGGCGAGCTTCTCCGCGATGAAACGGCGGAGGAGGTCGAACAGGAAGGAGACCTCGGCCTCGGGCCGGCTCCAGTTCTCGGTGGAGAAGGCGTACAGGGTCAGATGGCGGAGCCCGAGTCGCCGCCCCGCAAAGCGGATCAGCCGCTCCGCCGTCCGCACTCCGGCCTGGTGTCCCGCGTTTCGGGGGAGGCCGCGCGCCGTCGCCCAGCGTCCATTCCCGTCCATGATCATGCCCACGTGCGCCGGAACCCCTGCCGCCTGCACCCGATCGAGGAGGGTCACCGCCCCCCTCCCACGAGGGCCTGCCTCGCCTCGGCGACGACGGTCAGCGACCCTGTCACGACGAGAGTGTCCTGCGGCCGGAGGACCCATCGGGCGAGGGCAAGCCCCTCTTCGACGCCCCCGCTCGAGGCCGGCTGCGGACCGAGATGAGGGGAGGCCGCGAGCAGGTCACCGACGGGCACGGCGCGCGGGCTGCGCGAACGGGTGAGGGTGACCCGGGGAAAGAGAGGGAAGAGGGCATCCATCATCGGGCCGACCTCCTTGTCGGCAAGGGCCCCGAACAGGAGGTGCCGCGCCTCACGGTCGGGAAGAAAGTCTCGCACGTCGTCTGCCAGCGCCTGGATGCCCGGAAGGTTGTGCGCCCCGTCGAGGACGATCGTCGGATCGCGGGCGACGACCTCGAACCGCCCCGGCCAGCGGACCGAGGCGAGACCAGAGAGGATCACCTCCGTGGGGAGCCGGAACCCTTGGAGGCGCAGGACCTGAAGGGCAGCGAGGGCGAGACGGAGGTTCGCCGCCTGGTACCCCCCCAGGAGGGGGATGACCACCCGGTCCGGGAGTCCCTCGCCCCGGACGTCGTAGACCGCCCTCTCCCAGTCGCGGGCCACGCGCCTGACAGCGACGGCATCCGAGCGGAGGAGCTCCGCGCCGAGGGCGGCGCACTCGGCGGCGACGACCGATCCCGCTTCCGGGATGAGATCCCCCACGAGGAAGGGGACACCGGGCTTGGCAATCCCGACCTTCTCCCAGGCCACGTCGGCCAGGGTCGGACCGAGGAGGTGGAGGTGGTCCCGCCCGACGTTCGTCAGGAGGGAGAGGAGGGGGCGCACGACGTTCGTCGCATCGAACCGTCCCCCCAGACCGACCTCGACCACGGCGACGTCGACGTGGCGCGCGGCGAAGTGATCGAAGGCGATCGCGGTCAGGGTCTCGAACAAGGTCGGTGGGTCCTGCCCGGAAGAGAGCAGTGGAAGGAGCGACTCGACGCCCCGCGCAAGGTCGTCCTCTCCGATCCACTGACCGTCGACGGCGATCCGGTCCCGGAAGTCCTCGAGATCCGGGGAGGTATAGCGCCCCACGTGGCGGCCCGCCGCTCCAAGGATCGAAGCCAGCATCGCGGCGACCGACCCCTTGCCGTTGGTCCCGGCAATGTGGATCGCCGGAAAGGCCCGCTCGGGATGTCCCAGGGCGGAGAGGAGCCGCTCGATCCGGTCGAGACCCGGCTTCACCTCGAGCGAGGGGAGACTCCCCAGGACGCGGCGGGCCTCGACGTACTCCATCTATTCCCCCAGGACGGCCAGATTCGCCTCCAGGCGCCGGCGCTTGGCCGCGAACTCGTCCCGCTTCTTCTCCTCCTTCTCCACGACCTCGCGCGGGGCGCGGGCAAGGAAAGCGGCGTTGCCGAGGTTCGTCTCAACCTTCGCAAGGTCGCCCAGGACCTGCTTCAACTCCTTCCCCAGACGCGCCCGCTCGGCGTCCACGTCGATCAGGCCTGCCAGGGGGACGAAGACTTCCGAGTCCGTCAGGACCTGACGGGCCGAGCCCGGAGGAGGAGCGACCGCCGGACCGACCTGCCATGTCCTCGCCCCGGTCAGCGCGGCGAGGGCCTCCTCCTTCGACCGGAGGAGCGAGGCGAAGCCACGGTCCGATGTGCGCACCCACGCCTCCACCTCCGCCTCGGGCGGGACGTGCAGCTCGGCGCGGATCGTGCGCACGGCGGAGACGACCTCCTTCACGAAGGCCATCGCCCGCTCGGCCTCCTCGTCGCGCGCCGCCGCGTGGGGATAGGAGGCGATGGAGATGGACCGCGGATTCTCGCCGAGGACCTGCCAGATCTCCTCGGTGATGAACGGGACGAAGGGATGGAGGAGCTTCAAGACCTCTCGCAGGACGTGGTAGAGGACCCCGCGCACACCGTCCTCGGGCGACGCGACGAGTCGCGCCTTCGCGAGCTCGAGGTACCAGTCGCACAGGTCGTGCCACGTGAAGTCGTACACCGCTTCGGCCGCCAGGTTGAAGTTGTAGCCGTCGAGGTTCTCCGTCACGGTCCCCACCGTCTCGGCAAGGCGAGAGAGGATGTAGCGATCTTCGAGCTCCACGACCTTCTCTGGAAGGGGAGGTCGCTCGTCGCCAAGGTTCAAGAGCGTGAACCGCGCCATGTTCCAGACCTTGTTCAGGAAGTTGCGCGCCTCGGCGAGGTCGGACCACGGCATGCGCAGGGTTCGCCCCTTGCCCGTCGTGTGGGCCAGGGCAAAGCGGAGCGCGTCCGCGCCGTACTCGGCGATGAGGTCGATCGGATCCACGATGTTCCCCTTCGACTTCGACATCTTCTGCCCCTCTTCGTCAATGACGAGCGGCGTGATGCAGACCGTGCGGAACGGGACGTCGCCCATGAAGTGGAGAGAGGACATGATCATGCGAGAGACCCAGAAGAAGAGGATGTCGAACGCCGTGACGAGGAACGAGGTCGGGAAGTAGGTCGAGAGGTCCTCCGTCTCCTTCGGCCACCCCATCACGGAGAAGGGCCACAGCCAGGATGAGAACCACGTGTCCAGGACGTCCTCGTCCTGGCGGAGCTCGACGGAACGGCCGTAGTGCGCAGCCGCCTCGGCGTTTGCCTCCTCGGCGGAATGGGCCACGAAGGTCCGACCGTCAGGGCCGTACCAGACGGGGATCCGGTGTCCCCACCACAGCTGGCGCGAGATGCACCAGTCCCTGATCCCCTCGAGCCAGTCGAAGTAGAGCTTCGTCCACCGCTCCGGGACGAAGCGGACCCGGCCGTCCTTGACCGCCTGAAGCGCCTCACGCGCGAGCGGCTCCATCCGAACGAACCACTGCGTCGAAAGGAGCGGTTCGATCGCCGTGTCGCAACGTTCGCAGTGACCGACCGAATGCGCGTAGGGGACGACCTTCTCGAGCAGTCCCTCGGCCCGAAGACGCTCGACAATCCCCCGCCGCGCCTCGTCCCGAGCCATCCCCTGGAACGGGCCGGCCGCTGCGTTGAGCGTGCCGTCGCCGTTCAGAATGTTGATCGATTCAAGGCTGTGGACTCTCCCGATCTCGAAGTCCACCGGATCGTGGGCCGGCGTCACCTTCAGCGTCCCGGTCCCAAACGCCGGATCGACGAGCGTCGTCCCCACGATCGGAAGGAGCCGCCCGAGGATCGGCAGGCGAGCACGCTTCCCGATCAGCCCCTTGAAGCGCTCGTCCTCCGGGTGCACGGCGATCCCCGTATCGCCGAGCATCGTCTCCGGCCGCGTCGTGGCCACCGTGAGGTGCCCTCCGCCCTCGAGAGGGTAGTGGATGTAGTAGAGCGCCCCCTCGACGTCCCGGTGGTCGACCTCGAGGTCCGACAGGGCCGTCCCGCAGCGCGGGCACCAGTTCGTCAGGTACTCGCCCCGGTAGATGAGACCCTCACGGTAGAGCCGTACGAAGACTTCCCGCACCGCCTGTGACAGGCCCTCGTCGAGCGTGAAGCGGAGGCGTGACCAGTCACAGGAACAGCCGAGCGCTTTGAGCTGCTCGATGATTTCTGAGCCGTACTTCGCCTTCCACTCCCAGACACGGGCCACGAAGGCCTCGCGTCCGAGCTCGTGGCGCGTCCGCCCTTCCCGCGCGAGCTCCTTCTCGACGACGTTCTGCGTCGCGATGCCAGCGTGGTCTGTCCCGGGGAACCAGCACGCGGCGTCCCCCCTCATCCTCCGGTACCGGATGACCACGTCCTGGAGGGTGTTGTTCAGCGCGTGCCCCATGTGGAGGCGGCCGGTGATGTTCGGCGGGGGGATCACAATCGAGAAGGGGGCCCTCCCCGCGCCGGGTGCCGGCGGGGAGAAGTAGCCCTCCGCCTCCCAGAAGCGGTAGGTCTTCCCTTCGACTTCGGCAGGCAGGTAGCGCTTCGGCAGTTCCATGCGGTGGCCTCCCAGGGCGCGGCGATGTTAGCCGATCCGCGCGCGGGACGCTATTTCCAGAGCGCGATCCCTACGTCCAGCGCTCCAGAGTGAGGGGGTAGGCGTAAAGCTCGGACGGAGCGAAGAAGATCCCGAGTTCCCGCTCGGCTGACCCGAGAGAGTCCGAGCCGTGGACGAGGTTCATCGTCAGATCCAGCCCGAAGTCGCCGCGGATCGTCCCCGGGGCAGCTTTCTGCGGGTTCGTCGTCCCCATGAGGACGCGCACGACCTCGACCGCGTTCTCGCCCTCCACGGCGAGAGCGACGACCGGGGAGGCGGTGACGAAGGAAAGGAGCTCGGGAAAGAACGGCTTCTGAACGTGCTCCGCGTAGTGGCGGCGGGCCAGGGCCTCGTCGACCCGAAGCATCTTCAGGCCGACGATCTTGAGCCCCTTCTCCTCCAAGCGCGAGAGGACCTTCCCCACGAGGCCTCGCTGCACGGCATCCGGCTTGCACAGGACGAGCGTCCGTTCGATCCCCATCGACGTTCCCTCCTAGGGCCGGCGAGTGTAGCGCCGCCCTTCCACTTCCTGGATCGCGCCCCGCATCTGAAGGAGGAAGAGCGTCGAAGAGGCCTCCGCCGGCGTGAGGCCGATGCCGGCAATGATATCGTCGATGTGGACCGGTTCAAGGCCGATCGCCTCCAGAACTCGCTCCTCGACGGGTGAGCGGGCGACCTCCCCCTCCCTGTGACCCGATGGACGGGATCCGGCGAGCTTCGCGAGATCCGAGAATTCCGCGAGCACGTCCTCTGACGAGGTCACGGCAACGGCGCCGTCGCGAATCAGGCGGTTCGTCCCCGCGCTTCCAGCGCTCGTCACGTTCCCTGGGACGGCGAGCACCTCCCGCCCTTGGTCGAGGGCCGCGCGGGCGGTCAAGAGGGCCCCGCTTCGCTCTGGAGCTTCCACGACGATGACCCCGCGGCAGAGGCCCGCGAGGACGACGTTCCGGGCCGGGAAGGTCCATTTCGCGGGCTCTAGGTCGAGGGGGAAGGGGCTGAGCAGGGCCCCCCGCTCGGCAATCTCCTCGAACAGCGCCCGGTTCTCGACCGGGTAGGGGTGGAGGAAACCGGAGCCCAGAACAGCGACCGTGAGTCCGCCGACCGAGAGGGCGCCGCGGTGGGCGGCGGCGTCGATCCCGACGGCAAGGCCGCTCACCACGATGAGGCCGCACCCGGCGAGGTCCGCGGCGAGTCCCTCGGCCACGCTCCGGCCGTAGCGGCTGCTTCGCCTCGTACCGACGATCCCGAGCGCCCGCCGGGTGTCCACCTCTATCCGTCCCTTCACGTACAGGACCGCCGGAGGGGACGGGAGCGCGCGAAGGGGCGGAGGGTACTCCGGATCGAGGAGGGTGACGGCGCGCGCCTGAAGGCGCTCACCGCGGTGGAGCTCCTGGTCCAAGGCCTCCTCGCTCCTCCCGGCGGCGATCGCCTCGGCGGCCGGAGCGACCTCCGGGATCGAGCGCAGGTCCGCCACGGAGGCCCGCCAGATCGCTTCCGGCGAGGGGAAGCGATCGAGGAGGGCGATCATCCGGCGCGGCGTCACCTCGCGGATCCGGTGGAGACCGATGAGGTACTCCTGCGGTGTCCTCGGCATGTCAGCCCTCCGGCTCCCATCGCCGCCCATTCGGAACGTGCCATCGCGCAGCGGAGGCGTCCGGGCGAGACCAGACCGCAACGCCCAGGGCGTACAAAGCGAATCCTAGAAGCCACGCGCCAAACCAAGACGAAGAGGAGAGGGTCGAGCCCGGAAGCCACGCCATCGCGCCGACGGCGTCGCGAAGGCAAAGAAGGAGAAGGCCAAAGACCGCTCCGACGGGGGGAAGAAGGGGCGTCCAGGCAAGGAGCAGGGCCACTGCCCCGGCCCACATCGCGACGCTCGAGAGGGGGACGGCCACGAGATTCGCCAGGACACCAAGTGGGTAGACGACGCCGAGACGCGCGGCGGTGATGGGTGCCGTTCCCGCCTGCGCAGCAAGAGAGACGAGGGCGGTGTTCCGCAGGTAGTCTCTCGCCCTGCGGAGGAGCGGCCGCGGCGCGCTCTTCCTCTCTCTGGGCAGGACGAGCAGGGCGAGGATCCCCGCCGTCGCCCCGAAACTAAGCTCGAAGCCAAGATCGAACAAGGCCGAAGGCCAGACCACGAGGATCACGAGCGCCGCCCCGGCGAGGCCGTGTTCCGGCCGGACGGAACGCCGGAGGACGACCCCCAGATCCCCAAGAGCGCTCCCCAGGGCGATGAAACCGAAGAGCAGGGCGGCCCGGACGAGGCTCACCGGCCAGCCCACGATCCACAGGACGGCGAGGACGGGGGCCGCAGCGAGGGGATAGGCAAGCACGGGGCGGAGACCGGCCGCGCGGAGGAGAACCCACACTCCCGCGAGGAGGATCGTGAGGTGCATCCCCGAGACGGCGAGAAGGTGGAAAAGGCCCGTCCGGCGGAAGGCGTCCTCGACCTCCTGGGTGATCCCGCGGGTCTCTCCGAACAGGAGACCCCTGGCGAGGCCCCAGGCGGAGGAGGGGACGGACCGCTCCAGGCGGCGAAGGAGCCCCTGTCGGAGCCGGTCTCCGGCGCGAAGGATCGGGTTCCCCGCAGCGCCAAGGTGTTCGACGGAGCCGGGTGCGGCGCGCACCGTGAAGACGGCGAACACGCCCTGCCTCGCGAGGTGAGCCCGGTAGTCGAAGCCCAGGCTCCGCGACGGAACCACCGCTCTGCCGACGAGGCACAGGCGGTCTCCGTAGTGGATCTCCTCCCGCTCCTCCTCGCTTCCGAGGTACGTCACCCGCAGCTTCGCCGGGAGAGACGCTGGCCGCAGGAGGAAGACCGTCCGGTCCGCGGTCATCTCGGGGTAGGAGACGACGGTGCCCGTGACTTGCGTCAGGCTCGGAACGAGGCGGTACAGGCGCTCCAGCGGACGCTCCACGGCCTCGAAGCGAAGCGAGCCGAGAAGGACAACCGACAGGAGGAGGCCGGCGAGCGCGCGCGGCCAGCGGCAAGAGAGAAGGACGAAGAGAACGCCGCTGCCCGCAGCCAACGCGAAGAGGAGAAGGAAGGGGAGGGCGCTCGGCCACGCAGCGGCCAAGGCGATTCCCGCGGCGAACGCCCCGACGAGTGACCACAGCGAGTAGCGTAGCATAGGATGAAGGATACGATAGACACGCCGGGGATTGCCAGTCCTCTGTCGGAAGCGCTATAATGCGCTGGTTCTTTGACATGGGGGTGAACGGCTTCGACGGGGATACCGAAGCGAGGCTGCAAGCGGAGCTCTTGCCGTCTCCGAAAACCGGCAAGGAAAACAACAAGTGCGGACTACGCATTTGCAGCTCCTAGCCTAAACTAGGCTGGGACGTTGACCGGGGCTCCCCCGCCCGCCCCGACTCAGCGCCGACAAGGCGGGTCTACCGCGCTCCGCGCCTTCTGGTGCGCGGTGAACCTCTGAAGGCTAGGGAAGCGTCATCCCGGCTGCGGGAGGGCGCCGACTGAATGCAAATCGCAGCGCTAAGCTTGTAGACGCCGAGGGGAGGTCTCTCCGGACGCGGGTTCGACTCCCGCCACCTCCACC
>CAYHBG010000026.1:12591-17139 GCA_964354815.1 uncultured Thermotogae bacterium | reverse complement strand
TGATCGAGGCCATCCTCACGAGTTCGATCGGCGGGATTCTCGGGCTGGGGTTCGGATGGCTGTGCGCCTGGCTCGGGTCGCTCTTCGCTGACTGGCCCTTCGTCATCTCGGTCTACCCTGCCCTTCTTGCGAGCGGGTTCTCCATTCTGATCGGCCTTACGTTCGGCCTCTACCCGGCCCTGCGCGCGGCGCAGCTCGATCCGGTGGTTGCGCTTCGTTACGAGTAGCCGGCACCTGGCTAGACGGCCAATCGGGGTTCGCAAGCGCTTCCTTTCAGAGCCGCCATCCCCTCCTTTGCGATGGAGGGGCCTGGCCGCGGCCGTTGGGAGACGGTGACGATTCGGGATACCGTCCGTCCTCGTCGCGTTCTCGGGAAAGCTCAGTTCCAGAGGGCCGCGGTGAGTCGGCGCGCGGCCTCGTGCAGCTCTTCCATGCTCACCACGTAGCGGCGAGGGTCCGCACTTGCGAAGGCACGCGCAGACGCGGCATCTGGGAAGTGGTGGATGTGCGTGCAGAAGGCCGAGGCGATGTCCTCTCGGACCCCCTCTTCCGTGGTGACGACGAGCGTCGCCGACGCCCCGGCGGGCTCCGCCGACTGGATCCCCGCTGGCGTGCTGGTCAACCTCACGAGCCTCCGCCCCACGGGGTCGACCGATTCGATCGTCGCGGTCCGGGAGAGGAGGTGCGGCACCATCTGCGCAGTGAGCGCGCAGCAACTGAACAGGCAGACCGACCCGACCTGGATTCGGTTCGACGTCGGCGGGTGCCCGATCCCAAAGAGCGCCACGGCGTTCCCCTCTCCGTCTCGATCAGCGCGCCCGGCCACAAGGGTTCGCTCGGCCGTCGCCACGTCGGTGCGTGCGGCCTCCGCAAGCCGCCCGGGTGACACGGGACGTCCTTCGGCAAGGAGAGGGAAGAGGTGCCGCAGAATGGCCCTGTCCGCTTGGCTCCAGCGTCTCCGCAGGTGATCGAGCGTCTGGTCAAAGGAACCGAACGACACGCTTCCTCCTTTCCTCATTCACGCTCTGCCCGCGTCGTTCAGTACGCGCGGGCGAAGTACGCCTGCCCCTGAGCCGGCTTCCCGCACACGGCGCACGTCCTCCCTACCGGTTGCCGCTCCGGGTTCCGGTCGAGGGGGAAACAGCGCGAGGAGGCCTTCGTCTCCTCCTGGATCCGCGCTTCGCATTCGGCCGTCCCGCAGTGCCAGAGGAGGCCCCAGCCGTCCTTGACGATCTCAGCCAGTTCCTCGTAGGACCCCGCCTCGTGCAGGTTCGCGTCGCGGAACGCCTCCGCCTGGCGGAGGAGGTTCGCCTGGACCTCGCCGAGGAGGCGGGTCATGGCTGGGACGATCTCCGTCATCGTGGCCGTCGTCTTCCCGTCCTTCCCGGGAAGGTCGCGCCGGGCGAGGACGACGGTTCCCTGAGCAAGGTCGCGCGGTCCGACCTCGATCCGCACCGGGACGCCGCGCATCTCCCAGTCGTTGAACTTGAACCCTGGGGTCAGTCCCTCGCGCAGGTCGGCGTGGACACGCATCCCGGCCGCAACGAGGGCGTCGCGAAGCCTCGCGATCGCCTCGAGGAGGGCCGGCTTCTCTGCCTCCGTTTTGAAGATGGGGACGAGGACCGCTTGGATCGGGGCGAGGCGGGGCGGGAGCCGGAGCCCCTTGTCGTCCCCATGGGCCATGATGATCGCCCCGACCATCCGCGTGGAGACGCCCCACGAGGTCGTCCAGCAGTGCTGAAGCTCGTTCTTGCGGTCGAGGTACTTGATGTCGAAGACGCGGGCGAAGTTCTGGCCGAGGTTGTGCGACGTCCCGCACTGAAGGGCCCACTTGCTCCCCATCATCCCCTCAATCGTGTACGAGGCCACGGCCCCGGCGAACTTCTCCTTCTCGCTCTTCCTTCCCGGGACCACGGGGATCGCCGCCTCGCTCCTCGCAAAGTCGGCGTACAGGTCGAGGATGCGCATCGTCTCCTCCTGCGCCTCCTCGGCCGTGGCGTGGGCGGTGTGCCCCTCCTGCCAGAGGAACTCGAGGGTTCGCAGGAAGAGACGCGGCCGCATCTCCCAGCGCACGACGTTCGCCCACTGATTCAGGAGGAGGGGGAGGTCGTTGTAGGAGTGGATCCACTCGGCGAAGGCGTGGCCGATCATCGTCTCCGAGGTCGGCCGGATGACAAGAGGCTCCTCGAGTTCCTTGCCGCCCCCGTGGGTGACGACGGCGAGCTCCGGGGCGAACCCCTCGACGTGCTCCTTCTCCTTCTGGATGAAGCTCATCGGGATCAAGAGCGGGAAGTAGGCGTTCCGGTGCCCGGTCGCCTTGAAGCGGCGGTCGAGGCCGGCCTGGATCCCCTCCCACAGCTCGTAGCCGTACGGCTTGATGATCATGCAGCCGCGGACCGGCGCGTAGTCGGCGAGATCCGCCTTCAGGACGACATCGTTGTACCAGCGTGCGTCGTCCTCGCTCCGTGGGGTGACACCCAGTTCGGCCATACTCCGCTCCTTTCTCGCGAGCGCTCCGCCGAGGGCCATGCCCGACCCTGGTCAGCCTCGCGACGGAGTTTACCGCGTCCCGTGGGCCGGCACGACGTCTCCTCAGCGGCCAAGGACCCCCGCCCTTGACGGCGTCGCCTATACCCCTAGAATTCCCGACAAGGAGGTGACACGCGAGGCAAGCGGACGTTCGAGTGCGAGGGGATGGAACAGCGCACGGGCTGGAAGAATCCCTTCCAGCTGACGAGGTGGAGGTTCCCTGCCGCGAGGCGGGGCTGACCCGGCGGTCCAGCCGGGGAAGATCGAGAGATCAGCGGATGCCTCCAGGGCCGGCACAGCCCTTCTCCTTCCCTCCCATGGACCGGGTCGCGAAAGCCGCCGGGCGACCGGCGAGACAAGCGGGCCGGCTGTGCCAAGTTTAGGGTCTCGGGATGAGGCGGCGGCCGTCCGGCTACTTGCCTTGTCCTGGAACCTTCCCCAGGGAGGGAGAATCGTGAGCTCAAGTCGTGTCTTGAAGAAGGTCTCGACGCCGTTCGAGCGCGTTCGGCCGACCGGCGCCATCGTGATGATCAACATGGTCGACCCGCAGACGAGCACGATGCGCGTCTTCCTGGACGCGGTCGCCGAGGCGGGAATCCGCTCCTTCTGCGTGGCCAATAAGATGGACCTCGCCACCGAGGACGACCTGCGGCGGGTGGAGGAGGTCCTGGGAGAGAAGACCGTCCCTGCCGCGGTGGGACGTGGTGTCGGCCTCGACCTCATCGGGCGCAAGATCGAAGCCATGTTCTCGCCGGGCGACCGGATTGCCGTCCTCGGCGTGTTCAACAGCGGGAAGACGAGCCTGATCAGCCGCCTCACCGGGAAGGACCTCGCGATCAGCAACCTCCCGGGAACGACCCTCGAGTTCGAGACCCACGAGTACGGGCCGTACGTGCTCATCGACACCGTGGGGCAGGTCATCGACATCAGCAAGCCCATGATGGTCAGCGTCGACCTCTCGGGTTGCGCCACGCGGCGAGAGAAGCTCGCCCGCGTTCTCCGTCAGGACGCGGAAGGGATCCTCGCCAGCCTCGAGACGGCCCTCCCCGGGTTGGAGGCGGTAGCGGAGGCGATCCAGCGGCAGGTGGCCTCGGGGTACAAGGTCGTCGTCACCGGCGCCGGCGCGAGCGCCCTCGTGGCGATGGAGATGGCCGGCCAAGGAACAGAGACCGGGATCCCGATCCTCGTCTTCACGAACAACTTCGCCGACGCTCAGCCGGTCACCTTCTGCAAAGGAGTCGGCGAGCAGGAGGGGGGCCTATCGCGCTACATTGTGTCGGCTGTGAATCCCGGCGACGTCGTGATCGGGGTCTCCGCCTCAGGCGGGACAGGCTTCGTCTACGATGCGCTGGCGCGAGCTCGGGAGAAGGGTGCCGTCACCGTCGCGATCACCGAGAATCCGGACACCCCGCTCGGCGCGGCGGCGGACCACGTGATCAAGAGCAACGCCAAACCCGAGGGTCCCTCGTCGAGCAAGATCCAGGCCGCGCACCTGGCCATCGCCCACGCGCTCCTCATCACCCTTGCCGACGAGAGGGGGTTGACGGCCGATGAGTCGGTCGGGTTCATGCTCCCCGAGCCTGTGGCCACGAAGAAGATGGGGATCAAGTAACGGAACGATGGAGCGCGCGGTCTGACGCCGAGTCCTCGGCAGAGCGCTCAGTACTGGCGCTCGCGGCCCATGATCATGAGCCCCAGTGCGGCGGCGCGTCCAGCCCGCTCGAGGTCCTGCGCGCGGAGGTCGGCCGCCGGATCTCCCTTGCTGGTCGCCTCGCGCCAGCGTTCGAAGGAGAGGATCGCCTCCGGCACCTTCTCCCCGCTCTCAAACGCCGTCTTCCCTTTCAGCGCCGACCTCAGGTCGACCGGGGTCTCCGTGACGACCATCCGGACGCCCATCCGCGAGGCGGCCGAGCGGAAGAGGTTTGAGAGCCGCAGCCCGCCGGACGTCTCGACCGTCAGGCGCGACGTGGCGCCCCGCCCCAGACCTCTGAGCCGGACGACCGCCTCGATGGAGAAGAA
>CAYHBG010000026.1:0-12491 GCA_964354815.1 uncultured Thermotogae bacterium | reverse complement strand
ACGTAGTGCCAGTCCGGCCGACCCGCCGGCGAGAGGATGGACGCACGCTCGATCATCTCCTTGTCGCTCGCCACCACAAGCACCCCGGCGCAACGTGCGTCCGCCAGAAGCTCGGCGTCCTGGCGAGAGAAGACGAGAATCACGTCGCGCGAGAGGTCGGCCCTCTTGAAGGGGCTCACGTCCATCGCGGCCCACGTGGGGTTCTCTCCAAAGGAGACGAAGCGTACCGCTCCCTCCCCTTCCCCCAGACACCGGTACCGGTCCGCGTACTCCGCGAAGTCCGCCTCGTAGCGCAGAGCGGGTCCTCCGTCGTCGAGGGTCAAGGTCGGCGCCTCGGCTAGCCTCTCGAAGCCGCCCTGGCTCGCGAGGAAGTAGGCGCCGGCCTCCCCTACGGCCTGCAAGCCGAGGCGCTTGAACTCCTCTGCGATGTACTCCGCCGCCGCCTCGGATCCCGCCGACCCGATCTCCCGGCCGCCGAGTTCCGCCGCGGTCAGAGCCTCGACGTGCGCCATCGCTCGCTCGCCGTCGAACAACGCGGCATCCCTGCGGTAGGCTCCCGTCGGGCCGAGGCTCCCGGAGAGAAAGTAGAAGACGATCCCGGCAGCGGCGGCGCCGGCGAACGTGTAGCGGTTGAAGACCCGACGCAGGAAGAGGTGTCCGCGCTCGATTTCCCGACGGATCCCTTCTCCCAAGAGGTAGAACCCGAACGACGAGACGAAGATGGCGAGAGACGCGGACATCCCCAGCCAGGGGTGCGCCCGCGCTCCCTGCCGGAAGTTGGCGAGCAGGGCCCCCCACTCCGGGACGTCGGAGTAGTGAAGGGGTGGCGAGAACATCTCCATCTCCATGTAGGCGCCCCCGCCCAGGAAGATCCCGAGGAAGCCGAGCTCCCCGAGGAGCATCAGCACCGACGAGAACTCGATCGCCACGAGAGCCACGAGGGACGGGGTCAGGTGCGGGAGGAGGTGCGCGGCGAGGAGGCGGGGCGTGCGCATGCCGACCGCCCGCGCGCTTTCCACGAACGGTCGCGACTTGAGGGTGATCACTTCGGCACGAACAAACTGGGCAAGCTCCCCCCATCCCACGACGCACAGGCCGATCATGAACGGAAGGACTCCCTGGCGGATCCCGACTGCAAGGATGATCAGCATGGCGAGGAGGAGGACCGGGAACGGGGTGATCACCTGGGCGAGCCCGACGATTGTCCGGTCCACGACCGAGCCGCGCCGCCACCCGGCGATCGCGCCCAGCACGACCCCGACGATCATCCGTGCGGCAACAGCCACCGCGGCGAGGAGCAGGGTCTGCTGCGCCCCGGTCAGCACAAGGCTCAAGAGGTCGCGCCCCAGGGTGTCCGTCCCCCAAGGGAAGCGGGCGCTTGGCGCGAAGGGCGGCGCCCTGTAGACACCATCCACCTTCTCCAGCGAGACGGTGAGGTACGGGTTGTGCGGGGCAAGGTTCGACCCGAAGAAGACGACGACTAAGACCCCGACGCAGAGGAGTCCCCCCACGATCAGCGAGGGGTTCAGCCTTCGAAGGGAGCGGCGGAGGCTCCGCGGAGGGCCTTCCACTGTGATTCGCGGCCGCCGAGGCTTCGCACGCCGACCTGCGACCGACTTGGCCGTGTCTCGGAGAAAGCGGTAGGGGAAGAGGACCAGAGCCTTGGCCCCGTCGAAGGCCGCCGCGAGGACCTCGCGGACGGGCGTCCTGCGGCGCTCCTCAACCGCGAGCGCAGCCTTGCCCAGACGCGGGTCGAACAGGGGGTAGGAGAGCTCAAGGACGACCTGGACGACGAGAAAGACCAAGGCTAGGGCGAGGAGGAGCGCCACCGTCAGGTTGTCGTCCTGGTTCGAGATGGCTCGCAGCAGGGTGAACCCCGCCCCCGGCCAGCCGAAGTACACCTCCACAATGGGCAGGCTCCCCAGGGCGAAACGCAGCGAGACGGCCGCCGTGGTCAGGACCGGGATCGCCGCGTTCCGCGCTACGTGGCGACGCAGGACCTGACCGAAACTCAGCCCCTTCCCGAGAGCCGTGCGCACGAAGTCCTGCTCCAGGATCTCCCGGGTCTTGATGAAGGTAATCCGCGCGATTTGGGCCAGGGGCCGCGCGGCAAGGACGAGCGTCGGAAGGACAAGCTCCGCGCCCCAGCCGAAGCCCCCGACCGGAAGGACAGAGTGCCCCACGGCCCGCGTTACCTTGAGGACGAGGATCTGCAAGAGGAGCGCCAGAAAGAAGCTGGGGGCCGATGCCCCCAGAATGGAGCAGAAGAGGAGGAAGGACGCGCCCAGGTTGCGCTTGGAGATGGCGGCCAGGGTCCCGAGGAGAATGCCGGCGAGGGTCGAGACCCCGAGGGTGACCGCGAGGAGGCCCAGGCTCCGTGGGAGGGTCGTCGCCAGCACCTCGGCGACCGGCATCCTGCGGCTTGTCGGCCCGCCCACTGACGTCGTCCCGAGATCCCCGTGGACGAGGCGAGTGACGTAGTCGAGAAAGCCCTGGCCGGCATGGCTGAGCGCCTCAGAGGAGGGGGCACCGCGCGCGAGATCGAGCGCAAACAGAGTGAAGAAGACGGTCGCCAGGCCAACGAGAACAACCAGGGCCAGCCGCTCCCCTGCGCGTAGCGCGACCCCGCCCAGTCGTCGCCCCGTTCCGGCCCCTCCCGGTGTCATGCGCCCTCCTGCTTCAAGCCCCACGCATCGCTCGGGGAAGTATAGGCACGGGGGGCCGATCCTCAACGGCTAAAGAGGTTTCCACACCTTCGATTTGATCCTGGGTCCGGCGCCGGCCGGCTGGAACCGACCCGCGCTTCTCAGGTACAGTCCGCCCCATGCGCGCTCGACTCGGAGGAAACCGTCTGGGAGGGACGACGTACGTCGCCGTCGGCACGATGCTCCTCTTCTGGGCGTCGGCCTTCGCCGCGATCCGGGCCGCCCTCTCGGCCTACGGGCCCGGGGAACTCGCCCTCTTGCGCTTCCTGACGGCGTCCGTCGTCCTCGGCCTCGTCGCTCTCGTCCGCCGAGCGCCCCTTCCGCGTCTGCGCGACCTGCCCCTCTTCCTCTTGGTGGGGGTCGTGGGAATCACGACCTATCACCTGGCCTTGAACTTCGGCGAGGTGACGGTCTCCGCCGGGTCGGCGAGCCTGATTGTGGCCTCGGCGCCGGCGTTCACCGCCCTCTTCGCGCGCTTCGCTCTCCAGGAGCGATTCGACCTCCGGGGCTGGATCGGAATCGCCACGAGCTTCGTCGGTGTCTTCCTGATCTCGCTTGGCGAGGGAGAGGCATTCCGGATCGAGCTTGGAGCCTTGCTCGTCCTTCTCGCGGCGATCGCCGGCAGCTCGTACAACATCCTGCAGAAACGCTTCATGGGGCGATACTCTCCACTTGACTTCACGACCTACGTCATCTGGGCGGGGACCCTTCCGCTCCTTGTCTTCCTGCCCGGCCTTTGGGGGAGCCTCGGGCGGGCGCCCCTTGCCGCGACGGGAGCCGTCCTCTACCTCGGCGTCTGCCCGGCCGCGATCGCCTACGTCCTCTGGTCCTACGCCGTCTCCCGTGCGCCCGTCTCTAACGTGGCGACGATCCTCTACCTGAACCCGCCTCTTGCGATCCTCATCGCTTGGTTATGGCTCTCCGAGGTCCCCTCCGCGCTGTCCCTCGTTGGAGGAGCGGTCGCCGTCTTCGGCGTCCTCCTGGCGAACCTCCGCAGGTCGTCGGCAGGAGGAGCCGAGCCGGGGAAGCCCTAGCGCCAGATCGCCGCCCCGCTCACGTCAGCGAAGGTCATGACGTCTCTCCCGTTTCAGGCGCGGCTCGACTCCAGGGAGACCACACGACGCGAGGCCGACCCCACCGGAAGGACCTGGGGAGAGCTCGCGCGTTGGAGGTTGACGCCCTTCCTTCGCTCCGGGAAGATGCCCGGAGAGCGAAAGGGAGGAGAGATGACGAAGAAGACAGCGCTCGTCGTGATCGACGTTCAGCAGGCGTTCATGGATCCCGAACCGATGCGCACGATCGACGGGCCCGACCTCGTCGAGAAGATCGAGGGCCTCCTCAAGAGGGCGCGTGCCGCCGGGATGCCCGTCCTCTATGTCGAGCACGTCGGGTACATGGGAGAGCGCCCCGCCGAGGCGACCCTCGGGACGCACCCGCGGATTGCGCCCCAGGTCGGGGAGCCGGTGATCCGCAAGCTCTTTGGAGATGTCTTCGTCGACACGCCATTCGAGAAGGAGCTCAAGCGACGCGGAATTGAGCATCTGGTCGTCTGCGGATACGCCACCAACGGCTGCGTGAACGCGGCGACCATCCACGCGCGCGCTCTCGGCTACGAGGTCACCGTCGTCGAGGACGCTCAAGGGACGAACGACGGCTACTCCGGGAAGAAGGCTGCCGAGATTATCCCCCTCTTCGCTGCTGAGTGGCGCCGGGTCGGGGTGCACCTCGTGAAGGCCCGCGCCGTCGACTTCGCACGGTCGTAGGACAGCCTCGCCTTCTCTCGCATGGTGTGCGGGAGACCGTTGCTGAACACATCCGCATTGGGTACACTGCGCTCGGTATTCCAAGATGGAAGACACTCGAGCTCAGGCGACTCCTGTCGCGTATCTCGCCCTCGGATTCCTCGTCGAGAGGCCGGCGCACGCCTACGAACTAAGGGAGCGCCTCCGCCAGGGTCTCGGCTCCCTGTGGCGCGTGGCGACGAGTCAGCTCTATGCCGTCCTTCACCGCCTCGAGACCGAGGGGCTAGTCGAATCTGCGATGATGGAAGGACGGGGGGCAGCGCGCCTCGTCTACACCTTGACGGAGCAGGGCGAGGCGGCGTTCTGGCGCTGGGCGGAGACTCCCGTTGCCCACCCAAGGGACCTGCGTGGGGAGTTCCTGGCTAAGGTCTACTTCCTTCGCCGACTCGCGCCGGAGCGCCTCCCGGCCCTTCTTGCAGGGGAGATCCGATGCCTGGGGAGGCTCCGCGACCGCCTCGCGGACGCGCAGCGGGTCCTGACGGACGACCCGGAGGTGGGTCATCTGGCAGCAAGCTTCCGGCTGTCGCAGGTCGAGGCCGCCCTCGCCTGGCTTGAAAGAGCACGGCAAGCGATGGACAAGGAGCGACGATGAGACGATGGATGAAGGGGATTCTCGTGGTCGGGGCTGTTGCGGCTGTGGGGCTGTTTGCGCCAGCGAGGGAGGTCATCGACCCGATGGGCCGGATCGTGACCGTCCCGGACGAGGCGCAACGGATCGCGAGCCCCTACGGGATGAGCACCTACTACCTGTACGCCCTGGGGGCGAAGGAGCAGGTCGTCGCCGGCTGGTACATTGGACTGCGGACGGCCAGCCAAGCTCCCGAAGTCCTTCGGCGCCTCGACCCCGACCTCGCGACCAAGCTCCGCTTCGGAGATCCGAACCTCGAGGACCTCGCTGCGCTCGGCGTCAACCTTGTCCTGGCCGACGCCACCCGGCACGCCGCGTTCTCCCGCCTTGTCCGTGAGGTCGGCCTCCCCGTCCTTGAGTACCAGGTCGAGACGTTCGCCAACCTGGCGAGCGCTCTTCAGGTGACCGGGCGGGCTCTTGGAGGGGAGGCGGAGGCACGCGGTCGCGCCCTCGCCCGGAAGGTAGAAGACACCCTGGCGGCCGCCGAGGCTGCGACGGCGGACCTCGCGCGTCCGCGGGTCCTCTTCTCGGGCACCGATCCGCTGCGTGTCGCGAGCGGGACGATGTTCCAGACTCTCCTCGTCGAGGCCGCCGGCGGCGCGTCAGTCAGCGCCGGCCTCGTGGGGTCGTGGAACGAGATCAACCTCGAGCAGATCTTCGTCTGGGATCCGGAGGTCGTTGTCCTCGCTCCCTACAGCACGGCGGAGCCGAAGGACCTCCTCGCGGATCCCAACTGGCAGAGGGTGTCGGCCGTGGCCGCCGGCCGGGTGTATAAGATGCCTCGGCTCATCGCGCCGTGGGACACGCCGGTCCCCGACGCCCTCCTCGGCCTTCTCTGGCTCGCCGAGACGCTCCACCCCGGCGCTCTCGGGATCGACCTCTGTGCGGAGGTCCAGGCCTTCCACCGCGAGGTATACGGGCTCGAGCTCTTGCCGGAGGAGCTTGCCGGCATCGGTTGTCCATGAGCCGGAGGCACGCCTGGCTCGTCCATCTCCTGTGGATCGCTCCCCTGACGGCCTTCGTCGGCTCCCTCTTCGTTGGTCGCTACCCGCTCTCCCTGGCGAGTCTCTTTCAGGGATTCGGGGAGGGCTCGACGTCGCTCGCCGGGTCGATCCTGTGGCGGGTCCGCCTCCCGCGGGCGGTCGCGGCGGGTTTGGTCGGGGCCAACCTGGGACTCACCGGAGCCTTGTTCCAGGGCGTCTTTCGGAACCCGCTTGTGGATTCCCGCATCCTCGGCGTGAGTTCCGGCGCGGCCTTCGGCGCGGCCCTCGCCCTCCTCGTCGGGAGTCCAGCAGCAGTGCAGGGTGGAGCCTTCCTGTTCGGGCTCGCGGCCGTCGGCCTCCTCCTCCTCCTCGGCGCGAGGTTCGGGTTCTCCCCGCTTGCCCTCGTCGTCACCGGGGTCCTCGTCGGGGCCTTCTTCAGCTCCCTCCTCGGTCTCGTCACGTACGTCGCCGACCCCCTGAGGACGCTCCCCGCGATCACGTTCTGGCTCCTCGGCGGCCTCGGCGGCACGCGGTGGAGCGACCTCCTTCCCGTGGCCGCCGTCTCTGCGCCGGGGCTCCTCGTTCTCCTCTCTCTCCGCTGGCGCCTGAATCTCCTGTCTCTGACCGACGCCGAGGCGGGCGCGCTCGGGGTGAACGCGAGGGTGTTTCGACCGCTCGCCGTTGTGGCGGGGACCCTGCTCGTCTCTGCGTCGGTCTCGATCTCGGGGATGATCGGATGGGTGGGACTGATCGTCCCTCACGTGGGGAGGGCGATCGTCGGCTCCGACCAGGCGAAGCTCCTTCCAGCGAGCGCCGCGCTCGGGGCGACGACCCTCCTCGTCCTGGACGCGATCGCCCGCTCCGCTCTCCCCGGCGAGATCCCGCTCGGCGTCCTCACCGGGATCGTGGGTGTCCCGGCGTTCCTCGCCGTCCTGCGGGTCTTCCTGCGACGGAGAGGAGAGGCACGATGAGGCTTGAGGCGGCGGGGGTCCGGTTCGCGTACCGGAAAGGCGAGGACGTCCTGCGCGGCGTCTCCTTCACCGTCGAGGAAGGGAAGGTCCTCTTCGTTCTCGGACCGAACGGATCCGGCAAGACGACCCTCCTCGAGTGCCTCGGCGGGATTCGCCGACCCACGGCCGGGGAGGTCCTCCTCGATGGCGAGCCTCTTCGCGCCCTCACGGCCCGCGAGCGAGCGCGGCGGATCGGCTTCGTCCCCCAGCTCCACGAACCGGCCTTCCCGTACACGGTCACGGAGATGGTCCTCCTGGGAAGGGCTCCCTACCTCCGGCTGCTCGCCAGGCCGGGACCGGAGGACCGCCGCGAGGCCGAACGAGCCCTCGAGGCAGTGGGCATCGCACCACTCTCGGACCGGTCCTTCACCACTCTGAGCGGGGGGGAGCGGCAGCTCGCCCTTGTTGCCCGCGGCCTCGCACAGGGGGCGGGGGTTCTCCTCCTGGACGAGCCCGATGCGCACCTCGACCCCTTCTACCAAGCGCGCATCCTGGGGGTCGCGCGGGGGCTCTCCCGAGCCGGGGTCTCGGTCGTCCTCTCGACGCACGACCCGACGAGCGCCCTCAGCCACGCCGATCGGGTTCTCTTCCTCGTTCGGGGCGAGGCCTCGCCTGCTGCCGCTCCGGCCGAGGCGATCACTGAGGCGACGCTCAAGGCAGCCTACGGTGTCCCGTTCTCCGTCCTCCAGGGAGAGGATGGAGCCCGCGCGGCAGCGCTTAGGCCACAGAGCGTGCCGTACTAGGTCCTCGTTTTCGCCCTGCCCAGGCCGAGAGCAGCGCGAAGGCCTCTCTCTTGCGCGAGCTTTGGGTCCAGCCGGACGTCGCACGCGTCGAGGTAGGCCGCGAAGTCCCGCAGGCCGGCGGCGAGCGCCGCCTTCATCCCTGCGTCCGGTCGGGCCCCCTTCTCCCACCACCAACCCGCGATCGTGAGGATGCGCGCCTTCTTGTCGAAGCGGGGCTCGACGCGAGCGACGAAGCGGTCGCCGAGGAGGACCGGGAGGACGTAGTACCCGTACTGGCGCTCTGCGGCCGGCTTGTACACCTCCCAGCAGTAGTCGAAGCCGAAGACTTGGCGCAGGAGATCGCGGTCCCAGGCAACGTTGTCGAGCGGCGCCAGGAAAGAGGCCTCGCGGGGCGCTGAGGGCGGGTCCGCGGCGGCCTCGAGGGTCGGGAGATCGGACGTGCGGAGGAAGAACGTCCTTCTCGGGATACCCTCCACAGCGACGGGGACGACCTCTCCGCCTTCCGCGAGCCGCGAGAGGACCCTTGCCCTCGCCGCCGTTCCTTTCACACCCATGATCGCCCACCAGTACTCCGGGGCGCCGCTCGCAGGAGCCAAGCCCAGGCCGCCGATCCTGCGCAGGACGTGCCAGGCCTCGTAGGCCTCGTCCTCGGGGTGGGGATCCGCGGCGTCCCGGATCTCCGGCGGGAGGAGCCGCTCCGCGAGGTCGAAGTAGCGGACACTCCGCACGCGGTGATGGGTGAGGACGACGCCCATCGCCGATAGGGTCTCGAGCGACGCGCGCACGAGCCGCGTCTGTCTTCCCCACCACCAGTCCACCTTCTCGGCATGCTCGATGTCGCGGGACGAGAGCGGACCCAAGCGACGAATCTCCTCGACCACGTAGGGCGCGATCTTCATCGCCGGTCTTTCCGGGTCTCCGTGCTGCTTCTCCATGAGGGCCCGGTGCCTCGCGAAGCACGGCCAGTCCTCGCGCAGGAGGATGGCCGACATCTTGTCCCACCCGTCGAGGAGTCGGCGATCGGCGTACAGGAGCTCGTCCAGGAACGCGGGGCGGTACCCTGCGACGCGGGACTGGAGCACGAGGTCGGGGTTTCGCCCCACGATGTCGATCGGGTCGAACTGGATGCAGCCCACATGCCGGACGAAGTCGAGGATTCCCTCCTTTCCCGCCAGGCGCCGGGGCGGGAGAAGGCGCTGGTGAGCGAGGAGGAAGCGGCGTGCGTGAGCCGGGCCGACGGTGATCGTTGGGGCGGGGAGCGCGGTCTTGGCCATAGCAGAGGGCCGGCTCGCCCGCCGACCCGAAGAGAGGATACCGGCGCGGCGGGGCAAGTCCAAGCGCCGGTTGACGCGATCCCTCAACCGCCGCTAGACTGGCGCCCATCCTCCAGAGACCCGGTTCTGT
This sequence comes from uncultured Thermotogae bacterium, assembly GCA_964354815.1. Taxonomy (GTDB): domain Bacteria; phylum Bipolaricaulota; class Bipolaricaulia; order UBA7950; family UBA9294; genus CAYHBG01. Next base: position 3,216 of record CAYHBG010000026.1, on the reverse strand, counting down.
CGTGAGGAGGCGGATGGAGAAGGTCATCGAGGTCGAACACCTGAGAAAGCGCTACGGCCGGCTCGTCGCCGTGGACGATGTCTCCTTCTCGGTCTCCGAAGGAGAGATCTTCGGCCTCCTCGGCCGGAACGGCGCCGGCAAGACGACGACGGTCGAGTGCCTCCAGGGGCTTCGGCGCGCGGATGGAGGGACGATGCGCGTCCTTGGCCTCGACCCCGGCAAGGAGGCGCAGGCAGTCAGGCGGCGGGTCGGCTGCCAGCTTCAGGAGTCGGCCCTCCCGGACCGGATGCGCGTCTGGGAGGCGCTCGACCTCTTCTCCTCGCTTGGTCCGGCGCGCAGGGAGTGGCGCGGGCTGCTCGAGGAGTGGGGACTCGCTGAGAAACGGCGAGCGTCGTTCGGCTCCCTTTCCGGCGGACAGCGCCAGCGCCTCCTCGTTGCTCTCGCCCTCGTCAACCGGCCGGAGGTCGTCTTCCTCGACGAGATGACGACGGGGCTGGATCCAGCGGCGCGACGGCTGACGTGGGACCTCATCCGCCGGATCCGCGAGCGAGGGACGACGGTCGTCCTCGTCACGCACTTCATGGACGAGGCGGAGCACCTCTGCGATCGGCTGGCCGTCGTCGATCGCGGCCGGGTCGTCGCTCTCGACTCCCCGCAGGGGCTGATCGCGGCGCACGCGGCCGGGATCCGCGTCCTCTTCTCGACGGACGCCGCCGACCTCACCTGGCTCGAGGGGGTGGACGGCGTGGAGCGGGTCGCCCGGCGCGGGGTGCGGGTCCAAGTGGAGGGGAGAGGCGCGGTCCTGGTGCGGGTCGCCGCGGCTCTCGTTGAACGGGGGATCGTCCCGCCCGATCTGCGCGTGGAGCAGCCGACCCTCGAGGACGTCTTTCTCTCCCTCACCGGGGGGGGCACCTCGGAAGGGGGGACCTCGTGAGGCCGCTTCTCAAGATGGCGTGGATGGAGCAGAAGCTCTTCCTGCGCGAGCCGCTCACGGTCGTGTTCACCCTCGCCCTGCCGCTCCTCATTCTCTTTGTCATGGGCGGGATCTTCGGGAATACGCCCGACCCGGACGGGATCATCTACCGCGGCGTCGGGCCGATGGACTTCTACGCCCCAGCGTACATCGGTCTCGTGATCGCCTCGGTCGGGGTGATCGGGCTTCCGGTCCAGCTCGCCGCCTACCGCGAGCGCGGGGTCCTGCGCCGGTTCCGAGCCTCGTCCGTCTCGGTGTGGACGGTCCTCGGATCGCAGGTCCTCGTCGGGCTCGCGATCGCCGTCGTCGGGAGCCTCCTCGTCGGTCTCGCCTCCTCGCTCGCGCACCACATCCACACCCCGCAGTCGATCGCCGGGGTCGTCGGTGCCTTCCTCCTCTCCACTCTCACCTTCGCCTCGGTCGGGGTCCTCCTCGGCGCCCTCTTGCCCACGGCGCGTGCGGCGCAGGGCGCCGGAGCCCTCCTTTGGTTTGTGATGATGATCCTCGGCGGAGCCGGCCCGCCTCCCGAGGTCCTGACCGGGGCGATGGGGGTCGTCGCGAAGCTCACGCCCGCCCACCACGCCGTCCTGCTCCTGCAAGGGCCCTGGCTCGGCTTTGGATGGGATACCCAGGCGATGCTCGTCCTCCTCGGGTTCCTGGCCGTTTCGGCCCTGCTGACCGTCCGGTTCTTTCGCTGGGACTAGAACGAGAAGTCCTCGCGTCGCCGGAGGGCTATACTCCTTTCATGGCCGAGATCCGGGTCAATCGGGCGCCGTTCCTCACGCTCTGGGCTGCGGTGGTTGCGCAACGCCTCGGCTACGCCGAAGAGGAGGCGCTGACGCTTGGCCGGGCGATCGCCGGCCTTGTGGCCCAATCGAAGGGGAGAAGGCTCGGGATCTACGAGCCCCGGCCCGTGGCCGAGCGGGGGAAGGTGGCTGAGGAGCGCGCGGAGATCGGTGCCGAACGCGTGGAGTTCATGGGCCGGCTCGTCCCGTGCGTGCGGACGCCCTCGGGCCTGCGGGCCCTGGCCGAGGCGGCTCCGATGGACCCAGAGGGGGTGCGACGCTACCTCGCCGGCAAGTTCGGCGATCTCCTTCCGGAGGTCGAGGAACGCCTCGACGCGCTGGCACGCGCCATCCCCGCAACCGAGCTCGGCACCCGCGCCATGGACCTCTACCTGCGCGTCCGTCCGGACGTCCCGAAGGGCGAGGCGGGATGGGGAAAGGCAGGCGTGCTGGATCTTGAAGGGATCTCGAGGCTGACCGCCGAGCTCAGAGGACGTGAAAGGAGGGAGGCATGAACGAACCTACGACGACCGGCTTCCCCGGCGTGGGAGGGAAGAACACCGCGGACGTGATCCGTCTCGTCGCCCAGTGCCTCGAGCAGGGCGGGATCGAGCACGTCGTCGTCGCGACCACGACCGGGGCGACGGCCGTCCGGTTCGCTAAGGCCCTGGCTAAGAGGGGAACCCGTCTTGTCGCCGTGACGCATCAGGTCGGGCTTCGTGAGGGCGACGTGTCCGAGCTCCTTCCCAAGCACGAGAAGGCCCTCCACGCGGCGGGCGTTTCCATCGTGACCGCGTCCCATGCCCTCTCCGGCGTCGGCCGCTCGATCTCTGGGAAGCTCGGCGGGGTGACCCCGGTTGAGATGATCGCCCACACGCTCCGGCTCTTCGGTCAGGGGATGAAGGTCACAGTCGAGATCGCAGTCATGGCTGCGGACGCGGGAGCGATCCCGACCGACCGGGACGTCCTCGCGGTGGGGGGGACGGGGCGCGGCGCGGACACGGCCGTCGTCCTGCGAGCCGCTCACGCGAACCGCTTCTTCGACCTCCAGATCCGCGAGGTCCTGTGCAAGCCCCTCTCTTGGTAGGGCGCTAGATCGTCGCGCGGATCTCGTCGAGGACCGGCTTGGCCTTGGTCGCCATCCTGAAGAAGCCCTGGAGCTTCTCGCAGGCGTAGTCCGCGCAGTGGGCGCAGTTCTCGAGTTTCCGCGCCATGGCGCAGGCGCGGATCTCGCACTGGGAGCAGTGCCCGATCTTCCGTCCCGTCGACGGGAGGCAGCCGTCGCAGAGGCATGCCTCGGCCGTCATCGGTGAGCCGAACTCCACACTCCACTTCTTGGCGAGCTGGGCCAAGGCCTGCATGTCCCCCTTCTGCGTGGCAACCTTCGCTTCGCAGTCCGAGCAAACGAGGCCACAGTAGGCCACCATCCTCTTCATGAGAACCTCCTTCGCCTCGAGA
>CAYHBG010000025.1:14537-17212 GCA_964354815.1 uncultured Thermotogae bacterium | reverse complement strand
CGGAAGCCGGAACGCGGGCGCGACGAACGTGTGGCGTGTCCTCGGTTGGAGGGCCGGCCTGGTGGTTCTTGGAGTTGACCTCGCGAAGGGCGCCCTTGCGACGGCCGGTGTCTCGCGTCTGCCTCTGGGTTCGGCCGGGGTCAACCGCGACCTTCTTCCGCTCCTGTGCGGCCTGGCCGCCGTTCTCGGGCACTCCTTTCCGGTCTACACGAGGTTCCGCGGGGGGAAGGGCGTGGCCACCGGAGCCGGGATGCTTCTCGCTGTCGCTCCCGTTCCTTCTGGGATCGCTCTCGGGGTGTTCGCCCTCGCCGTTGTGGCGACGGGGTACGTCTCTTTGGGCTCGCTTCTCGGCGCGATCGCGGTCCCTCTGGCGGTCGTTCTTCTCGAGCGCTACGCTCTCGCGCGGTACCCGACGCCTCTCCTTGCGCTCACGGCGGCGTTTGCGGTGTTCCTCTTGATCATGCATCGCAGAAACCTCCTGCGCCTGATCCAGGGGACGGAGAGACGCTTCCCCCAGCTTCAGGTCTGGAAGCGCCTCCGTCCCCCGACTGGATAAGATAGTCGCGTACTGAAGGCCATTGGACGGACCTGGGGGCCGGTGTTACAATCCCGCGCTGAGATTCCCGAGGTAGAGAGCATGGAGAGAGATCCGTTGAAGGACCTGCGCAACCGCAACTTGAGGAACATCGCGTTCGTTACGGTCGTGGTCATCCTCGGCCTCGTCCTTCTCCAGTCGTGGTTCAGCGGAGACAAGCAGAAAGCGGAGATCGAATACTCCGACTTCCGGAAACAGGTGGAGGACAACCAAGTCGTCTCCGTCACGATCAAGGGGAGCCTGGCCACGGCGACCGCGGTGGACGGAACGACCTTCGTGGTCCAACTCCCGGAGGGGAGCGCCGCGTACGAGCCTCTCTTGCTGGAGCACGGCGTGAAGATTCAGTACCAGGCGCCCTCGGAGGGGAACTGGTTTGTCTCGATCTTGGTCTCCCTTCTGCCCGTCGCGGCCCTGATTGTGATCTGGTTGTACATCATGCGCCGGACGCAGGGAGGAGGAGCTCTCAGCTTCGGGCAGTCCAAGGCGCGCCTGGTCCATCCTGAGTCGACGCAGGTCAGCTTCTCCGACGTCGCTGGGATCGACGAGGTGAAGGAGGAAGTCGCCGAGGTCGTGGAGTACCTGAAGGACCAGAAGAAGTTCGCCCGCCTAGGTGCCGAGATCCCGAAGGGGATCCTTCTCGTGGGGGCGCCCGGGACCGGGAAGACCCTTCTCGCCAAGGCGATCGCCGGGGAGGCGCATGTCCCGTTCTTCTCCATCAGTGGGTCCGACTTCGTGGAGATGTTCGTCGGCGTCGGCGCGGCGCGCGTGCGGGATATGTTCGAGAAGGCGAAGGCGAGCGCCCCCTGCATCATCTTCATCGACGAGATCGACGCGGTGGGGCGCAAGAGGGGCGCCGGCCTCGGCGGCGGACACGATGAACGCGAGCAGACGCTGAACCAGCTCCTGGCCGAGATGGACGGCTTCCAGCCCAACAAGGGGGTCATCATCCTCGCGGCGACGAACCGCCCGGACGTGCTGGATGCGGCCCTGCTTCGGCCGGGGCGATTCGACCGGCGCATCATCGTGCCGGTCCCTGAACTCAGGGGGCGGGAGGAGATCCTCAAGGTTCACTTGCGGAACAAGAGCCTCGCTGCGGACGTCGACGCCTCGGTGCTCGCCCGGCGCACGCCGGGCTTCGTCGGGGCGGACCTGCGAAACCTGTGCAACGAGGCGGCCCTCCTCGCGGCGCGGAGCAACAAGCCCTCGATTGAGATGGTCGACTTCGAGGAGGCGACGGACCGGGTCCTCGCCGGGGTGCAACGAAAGGGGATCGTCATCACCGAGCAGGAGAGGAAGCGGACTGCGTACCACGAGTCGGGCCACGCTCTGGTTGCGAGACTCCTTCCCAACTCCGAGCCGGTCCATCGGATCTCGATTATCCCTCGTTCTCACGGGGTGGGCGGTTTCACGCTGCAGTTGCCGGAAGAGGAGAAGCACAACGCGAGCGCTGCCGAGTTGAACGATTTCCTGACTTTCGCTATGGGCGGCCGGGCCGCGGAGGAGATTGTGTTCAACGAGCTCACGACAGGCGCGCGCGACGATCTCAAGAGGGCGACGAAGCTCGCGAAGATGATGGTCGTCGAGTTCGGGATGAGCGAGAAGCTCGGACCGATCAGCCTCGCCCGCGAGCACGTCGATGTCTTCCTGGGCGAGGAGATCGTCAAGAGCGACGAGCACTCCGAGGAGCTCTCCTCCCTGGTGGACGGCGAGATCCGCCTTCTCCTCTCTCGCTCCTATGAGAAGGCGAGAAGCCTTCTTCAGCAGTACCGCTCGGCTCTAGACCGGCTAGCGGAGGAGGTCCTCAGGCGCGAGGTGATCTCCGGGGGCGACCTCGACGTCCTGTTCGCCTCGCTCGTCCCCTCCACGGCCCCTGCCACGGCATGAACGGTCGAGGGCGGCGCGTCGTCCTCCTCGGCTCGACGGGGTCGATCGGGACGCAAACGCTCGACGTCGTCGAGCGCTTGAACGAGCGCGGGGGAGCGCTCCGCGTGGTCGGTCTCGCTGCAAGGTGGGACGCAGAGCGGCTTGCCGCGCAGGTCGCACGCCTTCGCCCGGAGGCTGTCTCCCTCGCTGACCCCCG
>CAYHBG010000025.1:13021-14437 GCA_964354815.1 uncultured Thermotogae bacterium | reverse complement strand
GAGCGGTTCCCGGGGTTCGGAGTGGTCGCGGAAGCCGGCGTCCTCGGGGGGACGGCCCCCGCGGCCGTCAATGCGGCGGACGAGGTTCTCGTCGAACGCTTCCTCTCCGGGGAGATCCCGTTCCCAGCCATCGCCCAAGGCCTCGCGCAGGTCCTCTCCCGCTGGAAGGAGGAACGTTCGAGCGGCGGAGAGGATCTTGCGGCCCGTCTCGCGACGGACCGCTGGGCGCGCGAGCTCTCAAGGGGTCTTGTCTTTGTCCGCTAGCGCAGGGGGGCCGATCATCCCCGCCCCCCCAAGGAGGAACGCGTGAAGATCACGACGGACAGGGTCACCTCCTGCTTGGAGAGCGTGATCGACCCGGAGATCGGCGTGAGCGTCGTCGACCTCGGCCTGATCTACGACGTCCGGATCGATGCAGAACGGATCAGCGTCGACATGACGCTGACCTCCTCTGGCTGTCCGATGGCCGGGCTCCTCGCGGGGAGTGTCGAGCAGGCGCTGCGCGAGGCGTTCGACGGCGTCGAGGTCGAGGTGAACCTTGTATGGGACCCGCCGTGGACCCCGGAGCGGATGTCCCCCGAGCTCAGGGAGCGGTTCGGGTTCCGCCGCTGCGGATGATGGGCACCTGCTCGCGCTGCGGCTCCCGGAAGGGTCCGCGGCCTTGCCTGGCCCTCGGAGGGCCGATCTGCCCGCGTTGCTGCGGGGCGAACCGGCTCGTCCGGATCGCCTGCCCGGCGGCATGCCCACACCGCGCGGCTCACGAGGCGTTCCAGCGGAAGAAGCAGGGAGGCCGCTACCGGGAGATCCTCGCCCTGCAGAACGCGGACCTTCGCGAGCGCGAGGACGACTTCCGCCTCCTCCTGGCCGTGGCGGACCTGGTCCACCGAGCGACTGAGAGAATCCCCGGCCTCTCCGACGGCGATGTGGCGCGGTCGCTGGATGAGACGTCGTCCCAGCTCTCTCCAATCTCCCTCGTGACCCAAGCTCCCTCTCCCCTGACGCGGCTCCTGGTCGAGGAGCTGAGCCCGCTCGTCGCCGAAGGGAAGGTCTCGCGGGATCGACTCCGCGAGGGGCTCGGCCGGCTGGCGAAGATCGCTGCTGCCATGAGAGATCCCTCGGCCCCGCGCGCCTTCCTTCAGGGCCTCTCTCACTACCTCGACTCGGCCCTTCCGCGGAGGGACGAGGGGACGAAGCGCGGCCTCATCCTGACGCCGGACGATCTCCGTCGCGTGCGCGGATGAGCTCCCACAGGCCCGCGAGACGGGTGTAGACGGCATAGACGACGATTCCAAGGCCTGTTGGGAGGAGGACGGCGAGCAGGCGCGAGTCGGCGACGAGCCGCGCGCTCCCCCAGGCGACGAGGAACACAAGGCCCGTCCCCAGGGCCATCTTCGCGACCGGCACGAGGAGTTGCGC
>CAYHBG010000025.1:5945-12921 GCA_964354815.1 uncultured Thermotogae bacterium | reverse complement strand
CGCAGGGAGGAGGATGAGGGCGCTCGCCGCGACCCCCTCTGTCAGGTGGCCGGCGAAGCGATCCTTCTCTCCGCGTGCCCAGTCTGCGGAGAGCCGCGGCAGGAGCGCGGTCGCGATGCTGACCGCGAACACACCGAGCGGGAGCTGGAAGAGGCGCATCGCGTACTGGAGGGAGGAGATCGCCCCCTCGGCGAGGTGTGAGGCGAGCTTGTTGTCGACGAGGAGGTTGATCTCGTCCACGGCGAGGATGAACAGCGCCGGCGCCATCAGGCGGGCCATCTTCCGGACCGCTGGGTGAATGGGGAAGAGGGTGAGACGGAAGCGAAAGCCGACGCGGCGGAGGGCCGGGAGTTGGAACAGGAGCTCGCCCGCCCCGCCGAGGACCGCCCCCAGGGCGAGGCCGTAGATGGGCTGAGCCGGGAAGAGGCGGAACAGGAAGAGGGCACCGGCGACCATCGCCACGTTGAACCAGACCGGGGCGAGGGCGGGGATAAGGAATCGGCGGCGGGCGTTGAGGATCCCCATGAACACCGCGGCTACGCTGACCAGGGCGATGAAGGGGAAGACGACCTGGGCGAGGCCGGCGGTGAGGGAGAGCTTCGCTTGCGGGAAGCCGCTCGCGAGGAAGGGGAGGTAGCTCGGGGCGAGGAGGATCCCCACGCCGACGAGGAGGGGGAGGAGGAGAAGGAGAAGGGACAGCACGTTGTTCGCGAATCGGTCGGCGTCTTCCTTGGTGACGAGGGACTCCGTGTAGACGGAGATGAACGCGGTCGACAGGGCTCCTTCGGCGAGGAGTTGGCGGAGGAAGTGGGGGAGGAAGAAGGCGACGAGGAACGCATCGTAGGCCCCGGTCGCCCCGAATCGATCGGCGATCGCCGCGTCGCGGAAGAGACCGGAGAGTCGGGAAAACCCCGTGGCGAGGGCGAGGAGGAGGACGTCGCGCGCCAGGCGCTTCATCGGGCTTTCGGCACGAGGAGGAGCCCGACGGCGACCTCACCCCCGCTCCCCAGTTCCCGGTAGCCTGCTCCCTCCCGCAGGACTAGGGAGCTCGAGTGCCCTCCGTCGAACGCGATCGCGCTCCGCACGGGGGTGGGGAGGCGCTGCAGGATGGCGACGAGGTCCCAGAAGTCCGCTCCGACGCTCGTGGCGTCCTTGGCCACGGTGAGCAGCAGGAGCCCCCCCGTCCAGTCCGTGGCGAGGACGCTGCGCGCCGCGAGCCCGCGCGCGAGAGCGGAGTCTGGATCGAATCCTTCCGCAGCGAGGTCCAGGGCGTCCCGGCCCTCGTCGACGAGAAGCGGACCCGCGCTGACGGCGTCCGTGATCAGGAGCGGCCCCTCGTCGAGGTCGTAGCCAGGGGCTGCCTCGTCGCCGACCGAAAGGGAGGCGATGCGCGCCCGGGCCGCGCCGGAGGCGACAAGGAGGCTTGCCGAGCCGTCGGGAACGGGATCTCTCTCGTCGCCCGCCCCCACAACGTGACCGTTGCGGATTCGCACGACACGGAGCCTCTGTGAGGGGCTCGGGGCGATCGTCTCGACGAACGACTCCGTGTACAGGACGAGCTCGTCTGTCCGGATGGGCCGGTTGACGTCGTCGACGGCGACCTTCCCCGCTCCCGAGCGGACGTAGAGCGAGACCTGGGGATGGAAGAAGACGAGCCTGCCCAAGAGGTCGATCCCGAGGGCGGCGCGCCGACCGTGGTTCGCGCGCTCGACGATCCCATCGCGGATCAGGAGGCCGACCGGGAGGCCGGTCGCTGGGTCGAAGAAGTTGGCGTTGATCGCCGCCGTCGCAGCGCGCGTCCGCGCCATCTCCTCAAGCGGGGCAAGGGTCCCCACGCCGCTCTCCGGGGTCGCGGGGATGAGTCGGTAGTCGTCCCGCCACTCGGCGACGTACAGGTAGCGCACCCAGACCGGGCCTCGTCCCAGGTCGGTCACGAACTCATGGACGAGGGGCGAAGCCGCCCGCGCGCCAAGCGCAAGGAACAGAGAAGCGGCCAGACAGGCCGTCGCCCACCGCCCCCTCATCGTGGGCTACGCCTCCTTCCCCTCCTTGTCCACCCGGACGCGAAGCTCGACTGCGACGTCCTTGTGCAGGTGGACGAGGACGGTGTGGGCGCCGGCGGTGTCGATCGGGCGGCGGAGTTCGATCCGCTCGGGATCGATCTCCTCTCCGATCTCCGCTTTGATCCAGGCTGCGATGTCCTCCGCGCGGACGGAGCCGTACAGGCGGTCGTCGTCGTGCGCCTTCCGCAGGAAGACGAGCGTCTGGTCGGCAAGGCGCTCCCGGAGGCGGAGAGCCTGCCCCTTCTTCTCTTCCACGAGAGCCTCGTCTGCCGCGCGTGCCTTGGTGTAGCGCGCGACGTTGCCCGGCGTCGGCTCCACGGCGAGCCGGCGCGGGAAGAGGTAGTTCCGCGCGTGTCCCTCTGAGACATTCACGATCTCTCCGGCGCGCCCGAGGGCGTCGACGGTCTTGGTCAGCAGAACCTTGGCGATCGCCATCACCCCGCTTTCGAGTCTATCGGCGGGAGATTGTAGTGAGGTTCCCTTGCGGGGTCAAACGCGGGCTCCCTGTGCTATACTCGCTCTCGCCGATGGCGCTACGGGCGGGGCAGGATGAGGAGCGGGTCCTCGTGATGGGGATCCTGAACGTGACACCGGACTCGTTCTACGGGGGGTCGAGGACCTCCCTGTCGACGGACGTGCTAGAGCGCGCCTTGCGCATGGTGGACGAGGGGGCCGACGTGATCGACCTCGGCGGGGAGTCGACGCGGCCGGGGTCGAGACCGGTGCCGGCAGAGGTCGAGATGGAGCGTGTCCTGCCGGCGATCGAGGCGATCCGCCGCCGGTCGGAGATCCCGATCTCGATCGACACGACGAAGGCGGCGGTGGCGCGGGAGGCCCTCGCCCGCGGGGCGTCGGTGGTGAACGACGTGAGTGCGCTTCGATTCGATCCGGAGCTTGCTGCGGTCGTGGCCGAGGGAGGGGCGTCGGTCATCCTGATGCACATGCGGGGCGAGCCGGAGACGATGCAGGTCGCCCCGTCGTACGCCGAGGTCGTGTCGGAGGTGGTCGCGTTCCTCACTGCGCGGGTGGAGGCGGCGATCGCGGCCGGGATCCCGCGCGCGCGAATCCTCGTCGACCCCGGGATCGGGTTCGGGAAGCGGCTCGAGGATAACCTTGCTCTCTTGCGCGGCCTGCCCCGACTCAGGTCGTTGAGCTGCCCGATCGTGGTCGGCCTGTCGCGGAAGCGCTTCCTGGGAGACCTCCAGGGCGGGCTCGCGGTCGAGGAGCGGTTGGAGGGAACGATTGCCGCGAACGCCGTTGCCGTCGTGAACGGGGCGGACGTCCTCCGCGTGCATGACGTCAAGGAAGGAAGGAGAACGGCCGATGTCGCACGACGACTGCGCCCTCTGTCTCTTCATTAGCGAGTTCGTGGGGAGCCCAGGAAGCCGCTTCCCGTTCGAGATCCACGCGGATGTCGAGGAGGTGGAGACCTTGCCGGGCATGCGGTTCGTGGGGGGGATCGGCGTGCGCGGGGACGCCTTCGCCCAGATGGGAACCCTGTACGTGGAGGCCGAGGTCGCGACCACGGTCGAGCGCCCGTGCGGCCGGTGCCTGGAGACGGTCCGCGCGCCGGTCTGCCGGCAGGAGACCTTCGAGGCAGCCATTCCGCTCGGAGCCGACGAGATCGACCTCCTCCCGCAGACCCTCGCGGTGATCCTTTCCTCTCTGGTCTCTCACCCCCTCTGCCGTGCCGACTGTCGCGGCCTGTGCCCGAGGTGTGGGGCCGACCTGAATGCGGAGGCAAGCCACCGCTGCCGGGGGCGCAGGGAGGACGGCCGACGGTTGGGGGATCTTCTCGGGTGAGGGCGGGTCTCGTCGCCCTTGGCCTTGACCCTGGGCTCGCCACGACGGGCTACGGGGTCGTCCGCGCTGGGCCTCGCGGCTGGGAAGTCCTCGCGGGCGGAGTCATCGAGACGAAGAAGGGTGTCCCACGCTCGACCCGCCTGAAGGAGATCCACGACGAGGCGCTCGACCTCGTGCGCTCGTTTCGGCCGGATCGGGTGGGGATCGAGGAGGTGTACCTGGCGACGAACGCGCGGACGGCGATGCTGACGGCCGAGACACGCGGGGCGCTCCTCGTCGCGCTGGAAGGACTCCCGGTCTGCGGCTACACGCCCCTCCAGGTGAAGAAGCGGATCACAGGGTACGGCAAGGCGGGGAAGGCCCAGGTGCAGGCGATGGTGAAGCAGCTCCTCTCTCTGCGGGAGGCCCCGCGGCCGGACGACGTCGCCGACGGACTTGCCCTCGCTCTGTGCGCCCTGCTCGACGCGCAGGGCGTCCCGAGGGAGGCGAGTGGACACGACCTATAGGGACCTCTTCAGGTGGGAGGGCGAACCGGACGAGGGGCGCGTCCTCCTATTCGATGGGAACTCCTTCGCCTATCGCGCGTTCTACGCCGTTTCGGACCTTTCGACGCGCGATGGGCGGCCGGTGAACGCGCTGTTTGGCTTCTGGAAGCTCTTCCAACGGATCGTGCGCTCCTTCCCCTCCGCCTACGTCGGCGTCGCGTTCGACGCCGGGGGAAGGACGTTCCGCCATGAGCTCCTCTCGGCGTACAAGGCGACGCGGCGGGAGATGCCGGAGGATCTCGCGGCTCAAATGCCGCTGATTCGTAGCCTCCTCGGGAGCCTCGGCATCCCGGTCACGGAGAAGGAGGGAGTGGAGGCGGACGACCTCCTGGCAGCCCTCGCCCGTGGGGCGGCCCGAAGCGGCAAGACGGTGCTCATTGCTACCTCAGACAAGGACCTCGCCCAGCTCGTCGAGGAGCGCATCGCCCTTCTCCGGCCTTCGGGGCGCGGTGCGGAGGGGGAGGTCGAGGTCCTGGACACCGCAGGGGTCGAGGCGAAGTTCGGCGTCTTGCCGGAGCGCATCGCGGATTTTCTCGCCCTGGTCGGCGACACCTCGGACAACGTCCCTGGCGTCCCCGGCGTGGGCGAGAAGACGGCGGCGAAGCTGCTCGGGGAGTTCGGGACGCTGGATGCCGTGCTGGAGCACGCTCACGAGGTGCGGAACGTCCGCGTGCGGGACAGCCTGAAGGCGCACGCCGAGGCGGCGCACCTGGCTCGCCGCCTTGTCACCCTCGACGAGGAGACGTCGGTCGGGGATCCTCTCGAGGCCTGCCGTCTGAGAGGTGTCGACCTGCCGCGCCTGGCGTCCTTCCTGCGGGATGTCGAGTTTCAGTCGCTCCTGAAGGAGTTGAAGTTGGAGGAGCTCTCCCCGACGGCAACGGACCAGCCGGAGGGGGACAGGGCGGACTACCGGCCCGTCCTCGAGCGCTCGGATCTCGAGCGCCTCGTCGCCGACCTCGAGAAGGTGGAGGCGTTCGCGATCGACCTCGAGACGACGAGCCTCGACCCGATCCGGGCAGAGATCGTGGGGATCGCCCTGTCGTCTCGCCCGGGCGAGGGGTACTACATCCCGGTCGGACACGACTACCTCGGGGCGCCGGCCCAGCTTCCCCTCTCCGACGTCGTCCTTGCCCTCCGTCCGCTCATTGAGGCAGAGCCGCCGCGCCTGATCGGCCAGAACCTGAAGTACGATCTCGTCGTCCTCCGGCGCCACGGCCTTCGGCCGCGGGGGATCTCCTTCGACACGATGATCGCCTCCCACCTCGCGCGGCCGGACGCGCGGAGCCACAGCCTGGCCGAGGTGGCGCGCGTCTACCTCGGCTACCGCGTCCAGACCTACGAGGAGCTTGCCGGGAAGGGCGGGCAGATCGCGTCCGTTTCGGTTGAGAAGGCGACCTTCTACGCTGCGGAGGACGCGGAGATCGCCCATCGCCTGGTGGCCCCTCTGCGCCGCGCCCTGGCGGAGGTCGGAGCGGCCAAGCTCTTCCAGGACGTGGAGGTCCCACTGGTGAGCGTCCTTGCCCGGATGGAGGAGGCCGGGATCTTCGTCGACCGTAAGGTCCTTGCCGCGCAAGGGGAGGAGATCCGGGCCAAGCTCCACCGGATTGAGGAGGACCTGTACGACATCGCCGGAGAGCGCTTCAACCCCAGCTCGCCCAAGCAGGTCGCCCTCGTCCTGTTCGACCACCTGAAGCTTCCGGTCCTTGAGCGGACCAAGACGGGCCCGTCGACGAGTGCCTCCGTCCTCTCCGAGCTTGCCGCTCAACACCCGCTGCCGGGGAAGCTCCTCGAGCACCGGGAGCTAGAGAAGCTCCTGAACACGTACATCGAGCGCCTTCCCGAGGCGATCAACCCGGCGACCGGCCGGGTTCATACGTCCTTCCACCAGACCTCGACCGCGACGGGCCGCCTCTCCTCGTCCGATCCCAATCTGCAGAACATCCCGATCCGCACCGAGGTGGGGGAGAGGATCCGCCGTGCCTTCGTCGCCCCGGACGGTTGGTGCCTGGTCGGGGCGGACTACTCGCAGATCGAGCTTCGCGTCCTCGGACACCTCTCCCAGGACGAGGCGCTGATCGAGACCTTCCGCGCCGGGAAGGACCTCCACCGGATGACGGCCGCCCGGATCTTCGGCCTTCCCGAGGACGCGGTGACTCCGAAGCTGCGCGACGCCGCCAAGCGGATCAACTTCGGGATCCTCTACGGGATCAGCCCGTACGGCCTCGCCCGCGAACTGGGGATCCCCCAGGAGGAGGCCAGGGCATACATCGAGAGGTTCTTCTCCGCCTTCCCCAAGGCCAAGGAGACGATGGACCTCATGGTCGAGGAGGCGACCCAACGCGGCTACGCAAAGACCCTCCTCGGCCGGCGCCGGCCCCTCCCCAACCTCACGTCGAGGAACGTCGGACTTCGCAACTTTGACCGGCGCAACGCCATCAACACGCCGATTCAGGGGAGTGCGGCTGACCTGATCAAGCTTGCCATGCTCGCGATCGACCGCGCTGCCGAGGCGGGAGACCTCAAGGCACGGATGCTCCTCCAGATCCACGATGAGCTCCTGTTCGA
>CAYHBG010000025.1:0-5845 GCA_964354815.1 uncultured Thermotogae bacterium | reverse complement strand
CTCGCGTCGGGGATCCTTTCCATCCACGCTCTTCTTCTCGTGCGCGATGATGGCCCTGGACCTAGCGGGTCGCTCGACCCGCGCATCCGGAGGGGGAGGAGGGCCGCATGATGCGCAGCACCGGTACGTCGCCTGCCCCAGGAGTCACCAGGCAGGAACTGGGCTTACCATCGCGGGACGGGAGTGCACGGAGAGCGCCGGACGAAACCTGGACGGGGCTCCTCGTGTAAGTCTGCCGAGACGTGCGCGGCTAAGGAGGGGATTGTGAAGCGCCTCGGAGTCCTTTGTCTTCTCTTCGTCCTGTCCGTCTCTGGCGTGGCGCACGCTCAGCCGGACCTGGTCGTGACGTCGCTTGGCTTCGAACCGCAGGCACCGCGCGCCGGCGACCGCGTGGCCCTGACGGCGACGGTGAGGAACGTGGGCACCGAGAGGGTCAATCGGGCGTTCAGCGTCCGCTTCGTGGTCGACGGAATGCCTCTCGAAACTCCCCTCGTCCCTGTGGGTCTCGAGGCAGGTAGCTCCAAGGCCGTGTCCGTTGTCTGGCAGGCAACTCTGGGTCCGCACCAGATAGAGGTTACCGCCGATCAGCCCTTCGACAGGGTCGACGAGTCGAACGAGTCGAACAACTCCCTCGTGGCGACGGTCACGGTCGAAATCAGCGCCGTGACCTCCCCGGCCCTGGCCGAGCTGAGGGTCGCGGTGGCGCGATTCCAGGACCGGACGGGCTCCGGATTCCTCGACGTGGGCGAAGGGATGTCGGACGAGCTCTCCGCGCGCCTGGCTGCGAGCGGGCTCCACGTCCTGGAGCGGGGGGAGCTTGAGGCCCAGATGCGCGCTCAGGGTCTTGATCCTTCCCGGGCGAGCGATCTCGTCGTCGCGGCGGGGGCTATCGGAGCCGATGTCCTGGTGGCGGGCACCGTGACCGAACTGAACGTCCAGCAGGCCACGCTCAGCATCGGCTTCGCGGGTTTCCGATCGGCCACGGCCGCCGTGTCGGCCACGGCGCAGCTTGTCAGCGCCTACACGGGCGAAGCGTTCGGCTCCGTCAGCGCAGCCGACCAAGAGCAGGGAGCGACTCCGGAGTGGCTCGACCTGGGGAAGCTCGTCACCCTCCTCCAGCCGCCGACGACGGGGGCGCTCTGCTCTGGGGGGCTCCTGACCAACCGCGCCTCGTACGCTCCTGGCGAGGCGGTCCGCGTCGGCTATCTGAACGCTGGGCCGGCAGGCTGGTACTGGGTCGAGATCGACACCTTCGCCGGGTCGTTCGTCCGGCTCCTTGGCGGACACTTCGTCTCACCCGGGGCGTGCGAGGAATGGACCTGGGACCAGCGCGATGCCTTCTTGCTTCCGGTCGCTCCCGGGACGTTCGTCGCGAAGCTGTGGGACGGAAGCTCATTCATCGCCGCGGCCACTTTCCAGGTCTCGCCAGGCGTCATGGGGCCCGTCCCCTTCGGCGCGATCACCGTCGGGAGCACCGCGTTCACGGACAGCCTGATCGGAGGAGCCGTTGCGAGTGTCCTGAACCAGCTGGCCTCTGGCGTGATCCGCGAGCTCGATGCCAGCGCCTCGTTGCTCATCTCCTCGCGGGTGACGAGGGCCGGGGAAGAGGCGGCCACGGCGAAAGCGGCCGACCGTTCGGTGGAGGGACAGGTGGCCGGCATCCTTCCCGACGGCCGGGTCGCGGTCAACCTCGGGACGGAAGACGGGGTCGCCAAGGGGGAGTTCCTCCAGGTGCTCGACACGGCTAACGTCGTCCAGGACGCGGTCTCCGGTGCGATCCTCTCCTACGACGTCTTGGGGGTGAAGGGCGAGGTCGTCGTGAGCGAGGCTCGGGAGCGCGCGTCCATCGCCGTTCGCACGACCGACTTCCCGATTGCCGTCGGAGACATCGTCCGCCGCTCCTCTCCGTAGGGCGGCGGTAGCCTCCGTCGTCGGGATCGGCTAGACTAGCGCTCGATGCGGACGCGATCTCGAGCTCTTGTCCTGGCTTGTGCCTTGCTCCTTCTTCTCGGTGCCTTGGCTCTATCGGACTCAGCGATCGACTACATCGGCCTTCGCATCTCCCTCCCGATCGGCGAGCTTTCCTCCTACTACGGGATCGAGTTGGGGAAGGAGATTGCGTTCGGGCACGCGTTCGTCTCTCTCCTCTTCGCGCCGGGCGGCCGCACGCTCCTCCTTGGCAGCGTCGACATCCCAATCGGGGAGCAACTGGGCTGGGCGGCGACCCTCGTGCGCCTCACGGCGGGGTTCTCCCACCGTGCGGGAGACTTCCTGCCGGGCCTGGTGGGCGGGGGAGGGATGCTCGTCACCCTGCATCCGCCGGCGAGCGCGCTGCGGATTAACCTGACGGGGGAGCTCCTCTATCCCACGGCGTTCGGCCCGCCCTTCTTCAGCCTGGAAGGAGGATTGGCTTCGTGGTAGCGCGGCTCTTCGGGACCGACGGGGTCCGCGGTCGGGCGAACGAGGAGCTGACCCCGGAGCTTGCCCTCTCTCTCGGCCGGGCAGCGTCGCGGCTCGCGCCCCTGGGCGGGCGCGCCATTATCGGCCGCGACACGAGGACGAGCGGACCGATGCTCGAGGGAGCTCTCGCCGCGGGTTTCGCCGCTTCTGGGATCGACGCCCTGCTCGCAGGGATCATTCCCACCCCCGCGATTTCCTATCTGATCAAGGACGAGCGCGCGGACCTGGGAGCGGTGATCTCTGCCTCGCACAACCCGCCCGAAGACAACGGGATCAAGTTCTTCGACCGGCGGGGGATGAAGCTCTCCGTCGAGGCGGAGGAGGGGATCGAGAGCGGCCTTTCCGAGCCTCCGCCGCTCGGAGGGCCGGTCGGGCGGATCGAGGCGCTGGAGGCGGCGGCGAGCCGCTACGCCGCTTTCCTCGTCGGTGCGATCGAAGGAGAAGAGATCGACCTCTCCGGAAGGACGATCGTCGTCGACTGCGCCTACGGGGCGACCGGGACGATCGCCCCGCGCGTGCTCCGCCACTTCGGAGCGCGCGTCCTCGAGCTGCACACCGCCTGCGACGGAGCGCGAATCAACGTCGAGTGCGGCTCGACGCACCTGGAGCCCCTGCGGGCCGCTGTGGTCACGCACCGAGCGGACCTGGGGATCGCCTTCGACGGGGACGGGGATCGCGTCCTCCTCGTCTCTTCGTCGGGGGCGACGATCGACGGCGACCAGATGATGGGAGTCTCCGCCCTCCACTTCCATCGCAAGGGGACGCTTCGTCCGCCGCTTGTCGTGGCGACGGTGATGACGAACCTCGGCCTAGAGCAAGCCCTGGCGCGGGAGGGGATCTCCCTCCTGCGGACGCCGGTCGGCGACCGCAACGTCGCCCTGGCCATGCTCGAGCGGGGCGCGAAGGTCGGCGGCGAGCAGTCGGGCCACGTCATCTTCGCCGACCACAGCGTGACCGGAGACGGGATCCTGACCGTGGTCAAGCTCCTGGAGATCGCCCAGGAGCGGGGGGAGGACCTGGCCCACCTTGCCGCGGAGATCCCCCTCTACCCGCAATGTCTCTGCAACGTCGCGGTCGAGCGGCCAGAGGCGTTCGCCGAGCGTCCTGCCGTCCGGGCGGCGATCGGTGAGGAGGAACGGCTCCTGGGCTTGCGTGGGCGGGTCCTCGTCCGCCCTTCCGGGACGCAGGCCGTCGTCCGCGTCCTGGTCGAGGGGGAGGACAAGGCCGAGATCGACGCGATCGGGCGGCGAATCGTCTGCGCCCTCGAGGCGCTCCGCGATCGCGGACCGGGTGACTAGGCGCCCCTCTCCTTGAACGGGTGCGTCAAGACGGGCTGACGTGCGGCGCGCGTCTGGTCGAGCCTCCGGACCGGGGCCTTCTGCGGGGCGTCTTGCAGCAGCTCCGGACTCCGTCTGGCCTCAGCGGCGATCGTCTCCATCGTGGCCGCGAACCGATCGAGCGTCTCCTTCGACTCCGACTCCGTCGGCTCGATCATCAGTGCCTCGTGGACGATGAGCGGGAAGTAGACCGTCGGCGGGTGAACCCCGTAGTCGATCAGACGCTTGGCGATGTCGAGCGTGGCGATCCCTTCGGCGATTCCCTCGCCCGAAAGGACGAACTCGTGCTTGCAGAGGCGGTCGTAGGGAAGACGGAACGTTCGCTTGAGGCGCTCCTGGAGGTAGTTCGCGTTCAGGACGGCGTTGTCACTCACCTCGCGCAGGCCATCGTCCCCGAGGGACAAGAGGTAGGCGTACGCCTTGAGGGCGACACCGACGTTCCCGTAGAAGGAGTGGACCGACCCGATCGAGCGCGGGAGATCCCCGTCAAGGCGGAAGCCGGAAGAATCCTTCACGATCCGCGGCGCAGGAAGCAGCTCGACGAGCGGTTCACTCACCGCGACCGGGCCCGCCCCCGGACCTCCGCCTCCATGCGGCGTGGAGAGGGTCTTGTGCAGGTTGAAGTGGAAGACGTCGGCCCCCATGTCCCCTGGCCGCGCCCGTCCGACGTAGGCGTTCAGGTTCGCCCCGTCGAAGTAGGAGAGAGCGCCCGCCCGGTGGACGGCCTGCGTCACCTCGAGGATCCGCTCCTCGAAGAGGCCGAGGGTGTTCGGCACGGTGAGCATGATCGCGGCGACCGTGTCGTCCAGGGCGCCGCGCAGCGCGGCGAGGTCGACCATCCCGTCCTTCCCGGAGGGAAGCTGGGTCACCGAGAAGCCGGCGATCGCGGCCGACGAGGGGTTCGTCCCGTGCGCCGAGTCGGGGAGCAGGATCCGGGTCCGCCTCTCCTCGCCTCGCTCCTCGAAGTAGCGCTTGACGAGGAACATCCCGGTCAGCTCCCCGTGCGCTCCGGCCGCCGGCTGGAGCGTGACCTCGGCCATGCCCGCCATCTCGCGCAGGAGGCGCGTCATCTCGAAGAGGAAGGCGAGGGTCCCCTGGACGAGGTCGGCGTCCGCCTCGGGGTGCGCCCCGGCGAAGGAGGGAAGGCGCGCCAAGTCCTCGTCCACCTTCGGGTTGTACTTCATGGTGCAGGAGCCTAGGGGGTAGAAGCCGCTGTCGACCCCGAAGTTGAGCGTGGAGAGCCAGGTGTAGTGCCGGACGAGCTCCGGTTCGGAGAGCGAAGGGATCCGAAGCGCTCGCTTTCGAGCGAGGGAGGGCGGAAGGCCGTCGGCTCCCACCGAGCGCGGAAGAGGGACCAGCCCGGCGTCCGAGGATCCGCTCCGCTCGACCTCGAAGATCGTCCTCATCGCGCACCTCCCAGGGCCGAGACGAGCCGGTCGATCTCCTCTCGGGTCCTCTTCTCCGTCACCGCGAACCGAAGGGCATTCGGGACGCCGAGGGCGGCAAGCGGCTTGGAGGAGCCGACGAGGAAACCCGCCTCTTTCAGGCGGAGGCGCGTTCTCTCCGCGTCCCCGGGCACGCGGACGGTGACCTCGTTAAAGAACGGGGCCTTGAAGGCGAGGGAGTAGCCTGGGAAGGCCGCGATCTTCGTTGCGAGGTCGTGCGCGCGCTCCCAGTTCAGGAGGGCGAGGTCGCGCAAACCCTGCGCTCCCAGGCTCGCCATGTAGACCGTTGCCGAAAGCGCGCACAGGGCGGCGTTCGTGCAGATGTTCGACGTCGCCTTCTCTCTTCGGATGTGCTGCTCGCGCGTCTGCGCGGCGAGGACGTACCCGGTCTGGCCGGCGGCGTCCACGGTCCGGCTGACGAGGCGGCCGGGCATCTGCCGGAGGTACGCTTCCCGGCTCGCGAACAGGCCGAGGAGCGGCCCGCCGAACGAGGGCGAGAGCCCGAGCGGCTGACCCTCCCCGACGACGATGTCCGCTCCGAACGCCCCCGGCGGCTCGAGGAGCGCGCAGGCGATCGGGTTCGCGGAGACCACGAGCAGGGCC
>CAYHBG010000024.1:15440-17796 GCA_964354815.1 uncultured Thermotogae bacterium | reverse complement strand
CCCGGCGGTTCGCGCCTCGCAGAAACCGCCCGTCGCGACCGAGATCTCGCGGACGGTCAGCATCGCCTCAAGCGGGCTCAAGACGTGGACGACGATGTCGGGCGGGAAGGGCGCCGCGCCGAGCGGGAAGTACACAAAGACTCGCTCCCCGAACGGAAGGGGACGGAGCTGCAAGATGAAGCGGCGCGCGCTACCGACGTCCTTCGCGCGCTCCCATGACACGAACTTCTCGGCGAGCCGGTCGAGGGTCGCGGCGTCCGGCGGATCGATCCCGAGGTTGAACCGCGCCATCGGGCAGTCTATCTCTTCTCCCGCCGCCCAGACCGCCCTCCCCTGGCGTGCCTGCCCCACGAAGGCGCAGTGGCGCGCCGGCGCCTCGACGTGGTCGACGCCCAGGGGCAGGTGATCGAGAACCGAGATCCCGATGAACTTCAGAAGCATCCCCCCTCCTTCTTCCCCCATCCTCTCCGCGACAGGGCCGGCGGTCAAGCCTAGGGCCTTCTCCCGAAAACGCCGGTCCCAATGCGGATCATCGTCGACCCCTCGTCGACCGCGACCCGCCAGGAACCGGTCATCCCCATGGAGAGGACCTCCATCCGGACGCGCGGGACCGCGAGGGCGCCGACGTCGTCGAACAGACGCCGCGTCTCGCAAAAGGCCGGCCGGAGGTCCTCCGGGTCGCTCGTCTCCGGCCCCATCGTCATCAGTCCGAGGACCTCGAGGTGGGGGAGCCCGGCCAGGGCGCGGACGAGCCCCTCGACCTCCTCCGGAACGACGCCGCTCTTCTCCGGCTCGCGGGCGCAGTTCACTTCAACGAGGACGGGGAGGGTCTTTCCGAGCCTCCCGCACGCGCGGTCGAGGGCCTCCCCGAGCGAGAGAGAATCCACCGTCTCCACAAGGTCGAACAGCGCGGCAGCGCGAGCAGCCTTGTTCCGCTGGAGGTGTCCAATAAGATGCCAACGACAGCGGCGGCCGACGGCCCCGATCGCCCGCTCGGCTTCCTGGACGTAGTTCTCCCCCACGATCCCGATCCCGGCCTCGACCGCCTCCAGGACCTCCTCCGGCGCCCTCGTCTTTGCCGCAGCGACGACGGCCACCCCCGCCGGGACCTCCCGCAGGAGGGCCTTCACGTTCCTCTCGATCGCTCCCATCAGGCTTCCCCTCCGGCGAGGCGCTCCCAGGCGGCGACCCTCTCCTCGAGGGCCGCCCTCGCCTGGGCGTGGTTCGCACCCAGCTCGCCGACCCGCAGGCCGTCCCCTTCCTCGCTCGCCTCGGCCAGGGAGCGCTCGAGGTCCACGAGGCGCTCCTCGAGCCCCTCGATCTCCGCTTCGAGGGCCCGCCGCGCCTCCTCCTTCCTGCGCTCCTGGTAGCGATCCGCTTTCTCCGGCCGCGGCAGGACCTTGCGTGGCGGAGGCAGCCTCCGTTCGATCCTCACCGGAGGCGGCGGCTCGGGCGTGTCGGCCGCTCGTTCCCGGTACGCGCGATAGCCGCGCGGGACGACGCGAAGCCGCCCGTCGTGCACCTCCCACACTTGCGTCGTCACCGCCTCGAGGAGGGCGCGGTCGTGGGAGACGAGGAGGACCGTCCCCTCGTAGGCGGCGAGGGCCTGCTCGAGGATCTCCTGGCTCGCGAGGTCGAGGTGGTTCGTCGGCTCGTCGAGGAGGAGGAGGTTCCCCTCGATCAGGGAGAGGAGCGCGAGGGCGATCCGGCTCCGCTCCCCGCCGGAGAGAGCCCTCATCCGCTTCAGGGCATCATCCCCCGAGAAGAGGAACCGCCCGAGTAGGCCCCGCGCCTGGCTGATCGAGAGGCCGGAGCGTGTGAGGAGGAGGTCGAGGACCGTCCCGTTCCCGTCGAGCCCTTCCTGGGTCTGGCTGAAGGCGGCCGGCCGGACCCCGTGGCCGAGCGCGGCCTTGCCCGCGATCGGCGCCACCTGCCCGGTGATCGTCCGCAGGAGGGTCGTCTTCCCGCACCCGTTCTCCCCGATCACAGCCACCTTCTCCCCGCGGTAGAGGACGAGATCCTCGCAGGAGAACAGCGCTCGCGAGAACCCGATCTCCAGGGCCTCCGTCACGAGGACGCGCTTCCCGCTCGCGGCGCCCATGGGGATCGAGAGGGTGATCCGATCGGCGTCGCGCGGGCGCTCCACCCGCCCCTTCTCCAGCCGCTCGAGCTTCTTCTCCCGGTCCTTCGCCTGGCCGTGCTTCTGGCCGGCGTGGTGGCGGCGGATGAAGTCCCGGTAGCGGTCGACCGTCGCCTCCTGCTCTTCGTACACCTCAAGGCGCCGGGCGCGCTCCGCCTCGCGCTGGACGCGGGACTGCGTGTACCCGCCGCGGAAGAGGGTCACCTCGGAGAAGGC
>CAYHBG010000024.1:0-15340 GCA_964354815.1 uncultured Thermotogae bacterium | reverse complement strand
CGGAGAGGATCGCAACGGGTCGCTCGAACTCCTCCGCAGCGAACCCGACCCCGGCGAGGACAGCCCGCACCTTGGCTTCGGCTTCGTATCCGCCCTCCCGCTCGAAGCTGTGCAAGAGCGCGTCGTAGCGCTCGAGGTCCTCCGCTCCCGCTTTGGCCATCCCCTTCTCCAGCCGGCGGAGTTCCTCCTCCGTGGCAAAGAGGTCGGCGAACGCGCGTCGCATCGCCTGGAGGAGCGTCCCCTCCCCAGAGAGACGGGCGACCTGCGGGAGGTAGCCGACGCGGAGCCCGCTTGAGCGGTGGATCTTCCCGCTCGACGGCTCCTCGACCCCGGCGAGGATCGAGAGGAGGGTCGACTTCCCGACGCCGTTGTCCCCGACGAGGGCGATCCGGTCCGCGCGCGCCACCTGGGCCGAGAACGGCGCAAACAAGACCTGCGCCCCGAACGACTTTCCGACCTGATCCACCTGGAGGAGGGACATCGTGCGGATAGTAAGGGAAGGGCGCGGAGAAGGCCAGGACGCAAGCCTGGAAGGGCCTTCCCCTTCTCCGCAGCCTCCCGCTGTGCTAGGATAGGGCGTGGAACCGCCCGTGGAAGCGCGCTTCTACGAGAAGATCGGGAGGAATCGGGTGCGGTGCGCCCTGTGCGCGCACCGCTGCCAGATGGAGGACGGGCGCCGCGGGATCTGTGCCGTGCGCGAGAACCAGGGCGGGACCCTCTTCTCCCTGGTCTACGGAAAGGTCGTCTCCCGCGACCGTGACCCGATCGAGAAGAAGCCCCTCTTCCACTTCCTGCCCGGCTCCTGCGCCTACTCGGTCGCCACGGTGGGGTGCAACTTCACCTGCGGCAACTGCCAGAACCACTACATCTCCCAATACCCGCGCGAGCACGGCGGGCGGATCCTCGGCGACGATGTGACGCCGGTGGAGCTCGTCGCCGGAGCGGTCGAGAGCGGCTGCGAGTCGATCGCCTACACGTACACCGAGCCGACGGTCTACCTCGAGTACGCCCTGGACGTGGCGCACCTAGCGAGGGAGGAGGGCCTGGCCAACGTGCTCGTCACGAACGGCTACATGACCCAGGAGGCCACCGAGGAGATCGTTCGGGTAGTCAACGCGGCGAACGTCGACCTGAAGGGAATGAGCGAGACGTTCTACCGTGAGCTGTGCGGGGCGAACCTCCGGCCGGTCCTCGACTCGATCCACCGCCTTCACAGGGCCGGAGTCTGGGTGGAGGTGACCACCCTCGTCATTCCAGGGAAGAACGACAGCGCGGACGCCCTGCGCTGGACAGCGGAGGCGCTCGTGGGGATCTCCCCCTCGATCCCCTGGCACGTCACCCGCTTCCACCCCGCCTACAAGCTCTCCAGCCTCCCCCCGACCCCGGTCGCGACGCTTGAGGCCGCGCAACGGATCGGGCACGAGGCCGGCCTGGAGCACGTCTACGTGGGAAACGTCCCGGGGGAGGGGGAGGACACGCGCTGTCCGTCCTGCGGGACGCTCCTCATCAAGCGCATCGGGCTCCTCGTCCGCCAGAACCGCCTCTCCGACGGGGCCTGCCCCTCCTGCGGGCGGGAGACGGCCGGGGTCTTCTCTAACCCCGCTGCGTGATCGACACCCGGCGCGCGCCGCTCGCCAGGGGCTCGATCCGAACCACGAGGTCGCTCACGTCGAGGATTCCCGCCACCCGCTCCGGCCACTCGACCGCCGTCACCCCCTCCGCAGGGGGAAGGAGGGCGTCCAGACCGACCTCGGCGAGCTCGCTCGCCGAGGAGAGGCGGTAGGCGTCGAGGTGATGGAGGGCGAGCCTTCCCCGGTACTCCCGAGCGAGGAGGAAGGTGGGGGAGACGACGACCTCGGTGATGAGGAGGCCCTTAGCGATCCCCTTGACCAGGGTCGTCTTCCCTGCGCCCAGGGGACCGACGAGGGAGACGACCGTCCCGTCGCGGAGGATCGAGGCGAGGTCGATCCCGATCTCCTCCGTCTCGGCCGCCGTGTGCGCGATCGCGACCTTGTCCACTAGCGCCTCAGGCGAACGCCGAGGCCGGCCAAGCGCGCCTCGATCCGGGAGAGGACCGCCTCCGTCTCCTCGTCGGTGAGGGTTCGGTCCGGGGCGCGCAGGGAGACGTCGTAGGTCAGGCTCTTCTCCCCCGCGGCCACCTGCCCTCCCTGGTAGAGATCGTAGAGGAGGATCCCCTCCACTTCCTTCTCCACCGCGATCGCTGCCCGTACGACTTCCTCTGGGAGGTCGCCCGGGACGAGGAGCGAGAGGTCGCGCTTGGCAACCGGGAAGCGCGGCAGGGGGGCGAACGCCCGCCGTCGCCCCTGCAGAGCGTGAAGCCGCTCGAGGTCAAGCTCGAACACGACGACCCGAAGGGGCGCCGGAAGCCGGGAGACGACCGCCGGGCCAACCTCCCCGAACAGGCCGATCGTCTCGTCGCCGACCTGGACCTGCCCGCCGCGTCCGGGGTGGAGGAAGGGCGGGACCTCGTCCGAGGCGATCCGCGCCTCCCCGACCCCGAGACCAGAGAGCAGGCCGAGCAGGATCCCCTTCGCCTCCCCCACGCCGACCTCCCCCTTGCCGGAGAGAGGGACCCCGGTCCGGCCGAAGACGGCCACCGCGAGGGCGTCCCGCTCGCCGCGAGCCCTCGAGAAGACCCGCCCCACCTCAAACAGCATCCCCCCGTCTCGACGCTGGTTCAGGTTCGCCTCAACGGCAGAGAGGAGGCCAGGAAGGAGGGCGCCCCGCAGGAGGCGCTGGCCGGCGGTCATCGGGTTCTCCACGGCCACGAGGTCCTCCTCGGGCAGGCGAAGGACCTCTCGCCAGCTCGTCTTCTCGAACCCATCGGTGACGACCTCGGAGAGGCCAAGGCCGACAAGGACGGCGCGGGCGCGATCCTTCGTCTCCTCGAGCGGATCGCGGACCCCCAGGTGAAGGACGCCCTTGGGGGCGACGGGGAGGAGCCGGTCGTAGCCGACGATCCGTCCCACCTCTTCCACCAGGTCGACCTCCCGCTCGAGGTCGGCGCGGAAGGTGGGCACCTTCACCGAAAGGGCGTCGCCGTCCGTGGCGAGCTCCATCCCCAGGCGGGTGAGCGCGTCGGCAACCTGCTTTCCATCCAGGTCCATCCCCAGGAGCGCGGAGGCCCGCGCGGGGCGGAGGCGGATCGTCTGCGGCCGACGCGGGCGCGGGTAAGCGTCGAGGAGGCCGCGCCGCACGTCGCAGCTGGAGAGCTTCTTCAGGAGGTGCGCCGCGCGCGCTGCGACGACCGGGACGGCCTCCGGGTCGACGCCGCGCTCGAAGCGCACGGAGGCCTCGGTCCGCATGCCCAGCGCGCGCGACGCGCGACGGACCGCGACCGGGTCAAACGCCGCGACCTCGAGAAAGACCCGCGTCGTTGCCTGCCTGATCTCGCTGCGCTCGCCGCCCATCACGCCGGCGATGGCGATGCCCCCGTCCGGGTCGGCGATCAGGAGGACCTCCTCCCCGAGGGGCCGCTCTGCCCCGTCCAGGGTACGGAAGACCTCTCCGCCTCGGGCGCGGCGAACGCTGACGGGACTCTTGATGAGGTCCGCGTCGAAGGGGTGAAGCGGGTGCCCGAGCTCGAGCATCACGTAGTTCGTCGCATCGACGACGTTCGAGAGCGGCCGCATCCCGGCCTTGAGAAGCCGGTGCTGGACGACAAGCGGGGACGGTCCGACGCGGACTCCTTCCATGAGCCGCGCCCCGTAGCGCAGCGTCGCCGTCGTCTTGTCGATCTCCACCGCGAACCCGGAGGAAGCGGGAGGGTCGGACTCCTCTAGGTCGAGCGAGAGAGGTCGAAGCGGCCGCCCGGTGAGGGCCGCCACCTCGCGCGCAATCCCGTAGATCCCAGCGCAGTCCGGGCGGTTGGAGGTGATCTTGAGGTCGAAGACGACGTCGTCGAACTCGAAGAGACCGCCGAGGTCGGTCCCGATCGCAAGGCCGAGCGCCTCCTCGAAGGCCCAGATCCCCGCCGAGCGCGGCTCGAGGCCCAACTCCTCCTTCGAGCAGATCATCCCGCGCGAGGTGACGCCCCGCAGCTTCCGCTCCTCGACGCGCAGGCCCCCGGGGAGTTCCCCCCCCACGGTGATGACCGGGACGACCTGGCCGGCTTCGACGTTCGTCGCCCCACAAACCACCTCGAGCGTCTCGGCGCCGAGGTCCACGCGGCAGACGGAGAGGTGATCCGACTTGGGATGGTCGCGCCGTTCGAGAACCTTCCCCACGACCGCGCCGCGCAGGCTCCCCGTCCGCGTCATCTCCTCCACCTCGAGGCCCGCCAGGGTCAGCCGTTCCGCCAGCCGCTCCAGGGCGGCCGGAGAGCACTCGATGTCCACGTACTCCGCGAGCCAGCGACACGGGACCTTCATCCATTCCCCCTACGATCCAAGCCCCAAATACAGGATCCCCGCGCCTTCCCCGAGGATCGGCGCGGCGTATCCCAGGGTGACGCGGAGCCCGAGAAGGCCGCCGAGGGCCGAGAGGTCGAGCGACGCCTCGACGCCGAACTCCACGCTGGGCAAAGCTCTACCCCATTCCTCAAGACCGGTCCACGCCGACCCCGCCGCAAGGTAGACCCGGCCCCGGGCCTTGTCGAGCATGAGGAGGTTCGCCAGGTTGTAGGGTTCGCCGGTCCCGGCGGGGACGTCCAGGGCCAGACGGGCGTAGACCCTGTCCGTCCCTCGGAATTGAGCCGGGATCCACCGGCCGCCCACGATGGTCCCGAAGCTCTTGAGCTCCGGGAGTCCAAACCAGAGCGCCTCCGGGACGTCGCCGAACCCCATCCCGAGGCCCAGGGTCCCCTGGAAGTAGACCTGCGGCACGAGCCGGACCTCGTCCGACGCCGAGATCGCGATCCTGCCTGCCCCGCTCGGCGTCAGGTCAAGGCCCAATGAGGTCGCCCGGCTCCGCGTCACGGAGGGAAGGAGCGCGACGACGCCGCGCACGAAGGCAAGCGACCGGTCCTCCGCGGGAACGTAGAACCCCGCGAGCGTGAGGGTCGAGGCCTCCTCCCAGTAGGTGCCGGGAGAGCCGACCTTCGGTTGGGCGAAGGCGGTGAAGGTGTAGGCAGCGCCCAACGCGAGCCCCTCTCGAGACCGAGTCCCGCGCAGGGAGAGCTGGTGCTCCCGCCCTTGGACGACGTCGGCCGCGAACGTCCCATTCGCGACGGAGACGCGGTACCGGTCGAGGTAGCTCACCGTGAGCCCCTGGGAGAGCGCGTTGGGACGAAGGAGAATCCCGTCGAGCGGGAAGGCGTTCCCGGTCGTCGCGGCGACGATCTTCACGGGATCGTGATTGTTCAGTCGGTCCCGGTCCGGAAGGAGGTGGTCCGGATCGATCGTCACCCGGCGAACCGGATCGTCCGTCAGAAAGACCATCTCCGCCTCCTCCGCAGACCCGTCCCAGTCCTGGCGCACGGTCTCACCGGAGGAGAGGGTCGCCTCCACGACGACCGGCTGGGCGGCTCCTCCGTGGCGCGTCGCGCGGACGGTCGTCCGGTGCCGGTCACCCACCCGGTCGCGGGCGAGGATCCGAACCGCGTAGTCGACCGGGTTGTCCTCGAAGAGAAGGGCCCGGAAGACCTCCGCCAAGTCCTTCCCCGAGACCTCCTCGAGGATCCGCTCGAGGTCCAGGACGCGGATCGTCCCGCCCGCGTAGCGTGCCGCCGCCTCGCGGAGTCCCGTCTCGAACGCCTCGCGCCCCACCGCGGCCGCGAGGGCGCGCGCCGCGAGGTACCCCTTGTCGTACAGGCGGACGACCGCGGCGTTCTCGTACTCCACCTCGGCAAGGGGCTTCACGACCGCCTCGTCGAACCCCTGGAAGACCGTCCGCAGGTAGGGGTACTCCACCTCGTGCTCCCGCAGGTTGAGGAACCCGAACTGCGACTGGATCACGTTCTCCAGGATCCCTTTCCCCGCGGGCACGATCAGATTCCCCCCGAACTCCCCGTGGCGTCCCTCGAAGTAGGTGATGGAGAGAAACTGGGAGAGGCCTTCGGAGAGCCAATTCTCGGCGTTCAGGTCCACGCCGATCCCGATCCCCCACCACAGGTGGGCGATCTCGTGGGCAAGCGTGAACTCGAGGACCCGGTCGAGGATCCCCGGCAGGGTGACGTTCCGGTGGGTGAAGAGAAGCGAGGAGAGGAGGACCATCCCGTCCGCGGTCATGCACAGGCCCGTCCGATTCGTGTTCTCCACGATGGTGAGCCGCGTTCTCGGGCAGGGCCCGTACCGCTCCGCGTAGTCGACGAGCACGTCGCGCGCCAGGGTGGCGAGGAGGCGCGCTGCTTCCTCGTGACCGGAGAGGTAGAGGACCTCGATCGGGATCTCGCCCTGAAGGACGTAGCGTTCGTACCCGTTCCCAGCGACGAGGGCGACGGTGCGGGTCGGGCCCTCGCTCCAGACGCGGTAGGTCGCCCTGCCCTCTGCGCGTCCCTCCTCCTCCAGGTGGTCCGCCCCGACGGCGAGGACGACGTCCTCGGGGGCCGAGAGCCGTGCCGAGTAGTCGACCGCAGGGAAGTCGAGCGGGAGCGAGCTCCCGGAGCGGGGAAGAAGGACGCCCTCCTCCTCGCGCCATCCTGCCTCGCTCGGGAGGAGGAGCGGGAACCAGGCGAAGCGCCAGGTGAGGATCCCCCGATCCATCCCCTGGTCCCCGTCCGTTCGGCGCGGGACGGAGGTGGCGAACGAGATCCGCAGGCGGGCCTCTCCGGCCGTAGCCCCGGGCAGGTCCACCGCCAGGGCGGTCTCCTCAAGGGAGTAGGTTTGGAGCGCGGGCGGCGTCGCCAGGAGGCGGAAGGGGAGGGCCGTGGACGAGTCGCTCTGGACGAGCTCGACCTTCTCGATCACGGTCTCGCTCGGCTCGAAGCCGAACGGGTAGCGCTCGTCCATCACGCGCTCGTCGAGAAACGGGTTCTCCTCTCGATCGAAGTTCGGGAGAAGGAGGAAGTACGCCGTCCGCACGCTCGGGTCGAACGCCACCTCCTCCGTTCCGGTGATCCTCCGGCCCTCGAGGTCGATCGTCGCCTCGAGGTGAGACGACGTCCCGAACGCCGCGCACCCCGCGGCCAGGAACACCGAAACGACGAGTATCCCCTTCCCGACAAACCGCATCATCCTTCCTCCCTCGGCCGACCCTCCCCCAACGCCCCTACGCCGCGCCCACGCGCCCTGATCCGTCTTCCTCTCTCTCGCGACGCTCGGCCCGCACCCGGACCGAGTCGACCCCCTTCGCGCTGGCCTTCTCCACCGTCAGCAGGACCGGCCCGATCCGCGCCTTGTCCCCGGCCTTGGGCATCGCCTCGAGGCGCTCCAGGAGCAGGCCCCCCACCGTCACCGCCTTGTCCTCCGGAAGGTCGAGGTCCATCAGCCGGTTCAGTTGGTGGACCTGGGTGTCGCCGGCCGCGATCGCCTCGTCAGGGGAGAGGCGCTCGATCATCGACGCCGGCCGGTCGAACTCGTCCTCGATCTCCCCGACGATCTCCTCCAGGATGTCCTCCAACGCGACGATCCCGGCCATCCCGCCGAACTCGTCGATCACCACCGCCAGGTGGATGCGCCCGCGCTGGAAGTCCCGCAGAAGGTCGTTCACCGGCCGCGACGTCGGAGTGTAGTGCACCGGCCGGAGAAAGGAACGCAGCGAGGCCTCGCGGTCTCCCGGCGCCGCGAGAAGGTCCTTCGCGTACAGCATCCCGACTACATTGTCCGGGACCCGGTCGTAGACGGGAAAGCGAGAGTGCCCATCCCGGGCGACGACCTCCCGCGCCTGCGCGAGCGGGGTGTGGACCTCGATCATGGACACGTCCGTCCGCGGGACCATCACGTGTTCCGCCGTCCGCTCGTCGAAGTCGAGGATGCGGCGCATCATCTCCCCGTCCCGCTCGTCGAGGAGACCGCTCTCCTCTCCCGCGTCGATCAGGGTCTCGATCTGCTCGTCGCTCACCTTCTCCGGCTCCCGCTCCCTCAGGTTCACCCCCACCAGGCGAAGGAGCCCGGCCGCGGCGGCACGAAAGGCGTAGACGACCGGCCACAGGGCGCGGGTGAGGACGTACACCTGCCCGATCGTCGCCAGGGTGACCCGCTCCGCGTTGTGCTTGGCGTAGTTCTTCGGGGCGATCTCCCCCAGAACGAGCAGAACGAGCGTCCCGATCCCGGTCGCCACGAGTCCGACGACGTAGTCCGGAGCCCGAGACGGCAGAAGGTGCAGGGCAAGCAGGGTCGTGACAGCACTCGCCCCGACGTCGGCCACGTTGTTCAGGACGAGGAGCGTCGTGATGGGCGCGTTCGGCTCGGCGAGGAGGAGGGAGAACGCCCGCCTCTTGCGCGGGTTGGCGTTCCGAAGGTGGGCGAGCCGACCCTCGGAGAGGGACGTGAGTGCCGTCTCCGCGCAGGCCGCGTAAGCGGAGAGGACGACGAGGAGGAGAACAATCGCGATCTGAACGACAATCGACAAGGACGAACTCACCTCACGGCGCTATTATAGAGACCCCATCCGCACCTGCAAACCACGCCCCCTCAGGTTGTGCGCCCGGAGCGCCTTCCCGGTAGAATGCCCGCCGTAGAGGAGGGCGCGTGGACCTGACGGACGTGAGGCAGCTGATCCAACTCCTGAAGGAGGAGGGGCTCTCGGAGATCACGCTCTCCGCGGGCGGCCGCATGATCACCGTCCGCCAGGAGCTTGCGGCCCCGCCGCGCCGCCCCGCCGCGCGCAGGGAGGAGGCGACGACGGAGGAGGGCACGTTCGCCGTCACCGCCCCCCTGGTCGGAACCTTCTACCGGCGCCGCGCCCCGGACGAGCCTCCCCTCGTTGAGACGGGGACGACGGTCGCCCAGGGCGACACGCTGTGCATCATCGAGGCGATGAAGGTGATGAACGAGATTCAGGCCGAGCGCGCGGGGCGGGTCCTTCGCGTGGCCGTGGAGGACGGCACGCCGGTCGAGTACGGCCAGGTCCTGTTCGTCTTTCTGCGGCTGTGACCCTGGAACGGGTTCTCGTCGCCAACCGGGGGGAAATCGCGCTCCGCGTGATCGAGGCTTGCCGCGAGCTGGGGATGGACTCGATCGCCGCCTACTCCCGCGCCGACGCGCGGATGCCCTACTTGAAGCTCGCCTCGAAGTCCGTGTGCATCGGGCCGGCCGACGCGCGGCGGAGCTACCTCTCCATCCCGGCCCTGATCAGCGCGGCCGAGGTGACCGGGGCCCAAGCCGTCCACCCAGGGTACGGGTTCCTCTCTGAGAGCGCGGAGTTCGCCGAGGTCGTGGAGGAGCACGGCCTCCTCTTCGTCGGTCCGGGACGGGACGTGATGCGGCTCGTCGGCGACAAGCTCGCCGCGCGGGCGGCCGTTGCCGCGGCCGGGGTCCCGGTCCTTCCCGGGGAGCGGCTCCCCGACGGGGAGCACGACCTTGAGGCGGCCGCGGAGCGGGTCGGCTACCCCCTGCTTCTGAAGGCCGTCTTCGGCGGCGGCGGGCGCGGGATGCGGCTCGTGGAGGACCGCGACGGGCTGCGGGTGGCGGCCCAGAGCGCCGCCACCGAGGCCAGGAAGGCGTTCGGCGACGGGAGCCTGTACCTCGAGCGCGCCCTCCTGAACCCCCGGCACATCGAGGTCCAGGTCCTCGCCGACCGAGAGGGGAGGGTCGCCCACCTCGGCACGCGGGACTGCTCGATCCAGCGCCGCCACCAGAAACTCGTCGAGGAGGCCCCAGCCCCGAACCTCGAACCGGCCCTCCGCGCGCGGATCCACGAGGCCGCGCTCCGCTCCGCGCAGGCCGTCGGCCTGACCAACCTGGGCACGGTGGAGTTCCTCCTCGACTCGCGCGGGACGTTCTACTTCATGGAGATGAACGCCAGGATCCAGGTCGAGCACCCAATCACCGAGGTCCTGTACGGGACGAACCTGGTGCGCGAGCAGCTCCTCCTCGCCGCCGGACTCCCCCTCGCCCCCGCCCTCAGCGAGGCCTCCCCCTCCGGGCACGCGATCGAGTGCCGGATTAACGCCGAGGACCCCAAGCGCCACTTCCTCCCCTCCTCCGGACGCCTGCGGGTCGCCGAGCTCCCAGGAGGCCACGGGATCCGCGTCGACACGCACCTCCACCACGGGATGGTCGTCTCCCACCACTACGACTCCCTCCTCGCCAAGGTGATCGCCTGGGGCAGGGACCGCGAGGAGGCCAGGGTGAGAATGGTGACGGCGCTCGAACGCTTCCGGGTGAGCGGCGTCTCCACGACCCGGCCCCTCGTCCAGGAGGTCGTCTCCCACCCTGCCTTCTGTGAGGGGCGGACCGGGACCGACTTTGTCGACCGGCTCTTCTCCGCCGGTTGACACCCCGCGGAGAGCCGCTTACCATCGGCACTCCATCGCTTGCATGCCCCACGGAGGAGGATGTTCGACGCCCTTACGTCCAGACTGAACGCCGTCTTCTCCAAGCTGCGCGGGAAGGGACGCCTGTCCGAGGAGGACGTCGGGCTCGCGCTGCGCGAGATTCGTCTCGCCCTGCTCGAGGCCGACGTCAACTACCGTGTGGTGAAGGACCTCCTGGCCCGGATCGCCGAGCGCGCCGTGGGGGCGGAGGTCCTGGAGAGCCTCTCCCCGGGGCAGCAGGTCGTGAAGATCGTCCGCGACGAGCTCGTCTCTCTCCTCGGTGCGGAGCGCGCCCCCCTTTCCCTCGACCACCGGCCGGCGGTGGTGATGCTCGTCGGCCTGCAGGGGTCGGGGAAGACGACGACCGCGGCCAAGCTCGCCCTCACCCTGCGCAAGCAGGGCCGGAAGCCCGTCCTTGCCGCGGCGGACGTCTACCGCCCCGCGGCGATCGACCAGCTCGAGAAGCTCGGACGGGACCTCGACATCCCGGTCGTCGCCCTGCGCGACCGCTCCCCGGTCGAGATCGCCCGCGCCGCCGTCGCCTGGACGCAGGAGAATCTGCGCGACGTGGTCATCCTCGACACGGCCGGCCGCCTGCAGATCGATGAGGCGATGATGGAGGAGCTGGTAGAGATCAAGGCGGCCGCCCCGCCGGACGAGATCCTCCTCGTCGCCGACGCCATGACCGGCCAGGAGGC
This sequence comes from uncultured Thermotogae bacterium, assembly GCA_964354815.1. Lineage (GTDB taxonomy): Bacteria > Bipolaricaulota > Bipolaricaulia > UBA7950 > UBA9294 > CAYHBG01. The sequence continues at coordinate 4,267 of CAYHBG010000024.1, read as the reverse complement.
CGTGGCGATCGCCCAGGCGTTCGACCAGAGGATCGGCCTCACCGGGGTCATCCTGACCAAGCTCGACGGGGACGCCCGCGGCGGGGCAGCGCTCTCCATCCGCCACGTGACCGGCCGGCCGATCAAGTTCGTGGGCCTCGGGGAGAAGGTCACCGAGCTCGAGCCGTTCCACCCGTCGCGAATGGCGGACCGGATCCTGGGGATGGGGGACGTCCTCTCCCTGATCGAGGACGTCGAGGAGAAGCTCGATCGGAAGAAGGCGGAGGAGCTCGCTGTCCGTCTGAAGAAGAACCGGTTCACGCTCGAGGATTTCAGGGACCAGCTCGAGGAGACGCGGAAGCTCGGCCCGATCTCCCAGGTCCTCGACAAGATCCCCGGGATGGCCGCGCTCCGGAACAAACCGGAGGTCGACGAGAAGGAACTCGACCGCGCCCTGGCCATTCTCCGCTCGATGACCCTGGAAGAGCGCGAGAACCCGTCTATAATTGGAGGCAGCCGCAAGAAGCGGATCGCCCAAGGGAGCGGGACGAAGGTGCGCGACGTGAACCGCCTCCTGGCGAGCTTCGAGGAGACGAAGAAGGCGCTCAAGCTGGTGGGGGGAAGGCGCGGAAAGGGCCGCTCCCCGTTCGATCTCTTGCAGAAGACGGACCGCTAGGCACCAATCGCGCGAGAGAGCGTCCCCCTAGAATCACGAGAAAGAGGTGGTCTATGGCAGCGAAGATCCGAATGAAGAAGGTCGGCCGGAAGGGCCAGGCGTCGTTCCGGCTCGTCGTCCTCGACGGGCGGAAGCCGCGCGACGCCAAGGTGGTCGCGGACCTCGGGCACTACAACCCCAGGACGGACCCGGTGACGTTCCAGGTGGACAACGCGCTCGCCCTGAAGTGGCTCTCGGACGGAGCGAGGCCGACGAAGGCCGCCCGCGACATCCTCTCCAAGGCCGGAGTCATCTCGGCGTGGGACGAGACGCGGCACGGACAGAAGCCTTCCGAGGAGGCCCCGCAGCAGGAGGGCTAGTGCTCTATCGGCTCTGCCTCTTCCTGGTTTCCTCCCTCGTCGACGCTCCGGACGGCGTGAAGATCGACCGGATCGAGACCGAGAAGGTCGACATCTTCTTCCTCCACGTGAACCAGGAGGACCGCGGCCGGATCCTGGGCAAGGGCGGCCGCACGGTGAGCGCCCTGCGCACCTTCCTCGAGGGGGTCGCCGCGCGCCTCGACCGGGAAGTCGTCCTGGAGATCCTCGAGTAGTCCGATGCGATTCGACGTCCTGTCCATCTTCCCGGAAAGCCTCGCCGGGTTCGTAGAGGCGGGCGTCCTCGGTCAGGCGCAGGCCGCGGGGCACCTCGAGGTCCACCTCTACGACCTGCGCGACTACACGGACGACCCCCACCGGACCGTCGACGACCGCCCGTACGGCGGCGGGGCGGGGATGGTAATGCGGGCCGAGCCGTTCGTGAGAGCGATCGAGTCCCTGCGCGACCGGGTGGAAGGGACGGCACGCGTCGTCCTCCTCTCGTCCCAGGGGCAACTCTTCACACAGGGAGACGCAGAGCGCTACTCAGGCTACGACCTCGTCCTCCTCCTCTGCGGTCGGTACGAGGGCGTGGACGAGCGCGTCCTCTCATTCGTCGACGAGGAGGTCTCGATCGGCGACTACGTCTTGACGGGAGGCGAGGTGGCGGCGGCGGCGGTCATCGAGGCGACGGCGCGGATGCTCCCCGGGGTGGTCGGGAAGTACGAGTCGGTGGAGACGGACTCCTTCTACCGCAAGGACCGCCTCGGGCCGCCGCAGTACACGCGCCCGCCGGTCTTCCGCGGCCTCCCCGTCCCTGAGGTCCTCCTCTCCGGCGACCACGGCAAGGTCGAGGCGTTCCGCGAGAGGGCGGCGTGGGAGAAGACGGCGCGAAACCGGCCCGACCTCCTGGGTCTTCTTCTTGACAGGAAAAACCGGCATGGGTAACCTGTACGTCGGTCTCTTCCACTTCCCCATGCGCAACCGCTCGGGGGAGATCGTGGCCACGGCCCTCACCTCGGTCGACGTGCACGACATCGCGCGCACGGCGCGGACGTACGGAGTGGCGCGCTACTTTGTCGTCACTCCGCTTGCGACCCAGCAGGCGATCGCCTGGCGGATCCGCGGGTTCTGGACCGAGGGGGAGAGACAAGACGACGAGAGCGGACGGGGGGAGGCGCTCGAGCTCATCTCGGTCGCCTGCGACCTCGACGAGACCCTCGCCTACGTCCGCGAGGTCGAGGGAGTGGATCCCCTCCTCGTCGGGACGTCGGCGCGGCCACGGGAGAAGAAGGAGATCGGGTTCTCCGAGCTGAAGAAGCGGTTGCGGACGGAGGACGGACCGGTGTACATCCTGTTCGGGACGGGGTGGGGGATGGCCGACGAGCTCGTCGAGGCCTGCGATCTTGTCCTCCCGCCGGTGATGCCAGAGAGCGACTTTAACCACTTGTCGGTGCGCGCGGCGGCGGCGATCATCCTGGATCGCGTCGCCGGGGACAGATAGGGAGGAGCGATGGACGACATTCTGCGCGTCGTAGAGAAGGACTACATGAAGGAGACCGGCCGGGACGAGTTTGCGCCCGGCGACGTCGTCAAGGTGCACGAGAAGGTCTCCGAAGGGGCGAAGGAGCGGATCCAGGTCTTCGAGGGGATCGTCCTCAAGCGCGCCGGGGGAGGGACGCGGGAGATGGTGACCGTGCGCAAGATCTCCTCGGGGATCGGCGTCGAAAAGACCTTCCCCCTCTGGTCCCCCAAGATCGAGAAGGTCGAGCTCGTCAAGAAGATGCACTCGCGCCAGTCGCGGCCGTTCTACCTTCGTCGCCTGCGCCGAATCCCGTAGGGGCATGGCCACGACACGGCGCGCGCGGCGGGAGAGGAAGGAGAAGAAGCCGGCCGTCATCCTGCGCATCGCCCGCCACTACGGCTGGAACCCCAGTCGCGGGGTGAGCTGGGCCCTCGAATGGGTCGAGGTCTTGGTCGTCGCAGCCGCCCTCGCGCTCCTCGTCATCAACTTCGTCACCGTCCGCATGCACGTCCCCACCGACTCGATGTACCCGACGATCAACGGGGATCCCAACTCGTTTGCGGCCGATAGCTTCTTCGTCGACCGGATCTCCTACTATTTCCGCGACCCCCGCCCCGGCGACATCGTCGTCTTCTGGCACACCGAGGCCGTCCTCGCGCGCGGGATCACCGCAAACTCCCCGGCGGCCCGCGCCGGTCTCAAGAAGGGCGCGCAGATCGTCTCGCTCAACCGGGAGCCCGTCTTCTCCGCGAAGGCCGCGGACGCCCTTCTCGCTTCCCTCCCTCTCGGGACGCGGATCTACCTCGGGACCTCCTCCGGTCTTCCCCTCGACCTCGGGGTAAGGACCAACGGGACCGCGACCCTGGCCGACCTCGGGGTGAGCGCGGGCGAGCGCCGCGTGCGCTACGTCAAGCGCCTGATCGCGACCGGCGGCCAGACCGTGCAGGTGAGGGACGGGAGGGTCTACGTCAACGGCGCCCCTTTGACCGGCGCGCGCTTCGACCGCACCTACGTCTCGGACTTGGCCGGGATGCGCTACGGGGTCGAGCCGACCCTCGTCCCGCAGGGGAACTGGTTTGTGCTCGGGGACAACTCCAGGGACTCCTTCGACTCGCGCTACTGGGGGTTCGTGGACCACCGCGACTTCATCGGCGAGCCGTACTTGCGCGTCTGGCCCCTCCCGCGCTTCGGCCCGATGAATGGGTACTTCCACTTCTAGGGCCGCCCGAGAGCGGGAACGGACCGCCGCGCTCCTCTCCTTCGACCTGGAGATCCTCGACCAGGTCCACGGCGGAGCGGCTGTGCGCCCTGCTGGTCTGGATGAGGCCGGCCGCGGCGCCCTCGCCGGACCGGTCGTCGTCGGGTGCACCCGGCTCGACCTCTCACGGCCCGAGCTCCTGCTCGACGCCCTCGTCGGCCTGGACGACTCCAAGCGCCTCTCCCCGGCCGCTCGGGAGAGCCTCTTCGACCGGATCGGCGCCGTCGCGCCGACCGGCGTCGGGGCCGCCTCCGCCCAGGAGATCGACCGGCTGGGGATCGTCGAGGCGACCTCCCTCGCCGCCCGCCGCGCCCTCGACGCACTCGACACGCCGACGGACCTCCTCCTCCTCGACCGCGGCCTCTCCCCCCGCCTCGGCCCCTCCGGCCCCCGCGAGAGGGCCTTCACCCATGGTGACGCCCTCTCCCTCTCCATCGCCGCGGCGTCGGTCGTGGCCAAGGTCAGCCGGGACC
>CAYHBG010000023.1:11084-18175 GCA_964354815.1 uncultured Thermotogae bacterium | reverse complement strand
CCGCGATCTTGATGTCGCGGTAGCCGCCGTTCGTGCACGAGCCGATGAAGACCTGATCGATCTTCGTCCCGGCAACCTCGGTCACCGGCTTGACGTTGTCCGGGCTTCCCGGCATGGCGACGAGCGGGACGAGGGACGAAAGGTCGATCTCGAGGGTCTGGTCGTAGGTCGCGCCCTTGTCCGGGGCGAGCTCGACCCAGTCCTTCCCGCGCTCCTGCATCTCCATGAACTTCTGGGTCACGGCATCGGAGGGGAAGATGGAGGAGGTCGCCCCGGTCTCGGTGCACATGTTGGTGATCGTCGCCCGCTCCGGGACGGAGAGGGTCTTCACCCCAGGCCCTGAGAACTCGAGGAAGAAGCCGACCCCGCCCTTGACCGAGATCCGCCGCAGGATCTCCAGGGCCACGTCCTTCGCGTTCACTCCCCAGGGGAGCTTCCCCTTGAGCACGACCTGCATCACCTTGGGGACGGAGAGGTAGAAGAGGCCGCCGCCCATGGCGACGGCGACGTCCGCCCCGCCCGCCCCGATCCCGAGCATCCCGAGGCCCCCAGCGGTGGGGGTGTGGGAGTCCGACCCGAGGAGGGTCTTCCCCGGGATCCCGAACCGCTCGTAGTGGAGCTGGTGGCAGACCCCGTTCCCGTTCTTCGAGAACTTCGCCCCGTAGTGCGAGGCGATCGTCTGCAGGAAGAGGTGGTCGTCGGTCGACTCCCCCTTGAACCCGAGCGACGTGTGGTCGCTGTAGGAGACGACGACCTCCGCCTTCACCTTGTCCAGTCCGAGGGACTCGAACTCAAGCCACGCCATCGTCCCGGTCGAGTCCTGCGTCAGGCACTGGTCGATCTTGATCCCGACCTCTTGGCCCTTCTCCAAAACCCCCTCACGGACGTGCTCGGAGAGGATCTTCTCGGTCAACGTCTTCGGCACGCGCATCACCTCGTTTGTCGCATCGTTCGGCTTGCGTCTCACAGCGTGAGACATCGTCCCAAGTACTGAGCATCCTAGTCCCTCCGCGAAGGGAAGTCAAGGACCAAGCGGATGGGTCTGGAAGGCCGTCAGGGGTGGCGGTCCGGCTCTGTCGCACCGAGTGTGCGGAGGCGGAGGACGACCTCGGCGATCTGGGCGTCCGAGGCCGAGGTCCCTGCGGTCACCCCGCAGCGCGCGACGCCCTTGAACCAGGACGGGTCGACGTCCGAAGCTCCCTCCACTTCATGCGTGGGAAGCCCGGTCGCGCGGCAGGCCTCCGCCAGGCGCCGGGTGTTCGCCGAGGTCTTGCTCCCCACGACGACGAGGGCCTGAGCCCCGCGAGCGAGGTCCCCCACCGCCTCGTAGCGGTGCGTCGTCTCCCGGCACGTGGTGTCGACGACCTGCAGCCGCTCACCCAGGCGAGCGGCAAGGGCGCGGGAGAAGGCTCGGAACCTCTTCTCTCCCTGCGTCGTCTGGGCGACGAGGCCGTAGCGCTCGGCCTCTGGAAGGGGCTCTCTCGGGTCGAGGGCCGCGACGCCGCAGCCGCCGGCAAAGGAGAGGATCCCGCGCACCTCGGGGTGGTCCGCCTCGCCGTAGACGACGAGGAAGCGCCCGTCCTGCGCAAGGGACTCCGCCACCTCCTGAGCCCGGCGGACGATCGGGCAGGTCGTGTCCACGACGCGCAGCCCACGCCGGACCGCCTCTAGGACGACCTCTCGCTCCGCACCGTGGGCGGTGATGGCGACCGTGCCCCCGGCCGGGACCTCGTCGAGAGAGCGGACCGGGGTCGCCCCGCGCTGCGCCAAGGACTCGACGACGCGCGCGTTGTGGACGACGGACCCGAGCGTGCACAGGGGGCCTCGGGAGAGTTCCTCCTCGACCCTCTCGACCGCGCAGCGCACACCGAAGCAGAACCCGAGGGCCTCGGCGCGGACGACCCTCATCCCCTCTCCTCGAGGAAGGCGCGCACCGCCCTCACGACCTCCGCCGCGAGCCGCGCCTCGGGGACGCGCGAGAGCACGGCCTCGCCCCGGACGTAGACCGTCCCCTCGCCCTTCCCGCCGACAAGGCCAACGTCCGCCTCCCGCACCTCGCCGAGACCGTTGACCACGCACCCCATGAGGGCGACGGTGATCGGCTCGCTCACCTCGGCCAGGTCCTGGCGCACGGCCTCGGCGACCGCCGCGAGGTCGATCCCGGTCCTCCCGCAGGTCGGACAGACGCGGTAGGTGACCCCGCGCGTCCGGAGGCCAAGGGAGCGGAGGATCTCGTAGCCCGCCCGCACCTCCTCGACCGGGTCGCCGGCGAGGGAGACGCGGAGCGTGTCGCCCATCCCCTCGGCGAGGAGGATCCCGAGACCGACCGCGGAGCGGATCGCCCCCTCGAAGGGCGGACCGGCCTCGGTGATCCCGATGTGCAAGGGATAGTCGACCTCGCGCGCCACGCGCCGATAGGCGTCGATCGTCATCCGGACGTCGGTCGCCTTGACGGAGACGACAATCCGCTCGAAGCCCTGCTCCTCGAGGAGACGGACCTCCGCGAGGGCGCTCTCCACGAGGCCCTCCGCCGTCGGATGACCTCCTAGTCCGAGGAAGGGCGGGCGCAGCGAGCCGGAGTTCGCCCCGACGCGGATCGCGATCCCCGCCTCCTGCGCGGCGCGGGCGACGTCACGGACCTTCGCCGGATCGGCGATCGTGCCCGGGTTGAGGCGCAGCTTGTCCACGCCGGCGTCTATCGCAGCAAGGGCGATCCGGTGGTCGAAGTGGACGTCGGCGACCAGAGGGAGGGCGACCTCGCGGCGAATCTCGCGCAGCACCGCCGCGGCGTCGAGATCAGGGACGGCGACGCGGACGATCTCGCACCCTGCCCTCGCCAGGCGCTCGATCTGGTCGAGGGTCGCCTCGACGTCGTGAGGATCCGTGTTCGTCATCGACTGGACGAGGACGGGCGCGCCCCCACCGATCGTCGCCTCCCCAATCCGCACCGCGCGTCGGCTCGTCATCGGAGGCTCCCCAGCTCGGCGAGGAGTTCGGAGAGCGCCTCCTTGCCCTCGGCGGAGAAGGGAAGGTCCTCCAGCCGCTCGCGCGCGCGGTCCAGGTGGCCGTGGGCGATCGCCTGCGCCGCGTCGCGTGCGCCGGAGCGCTCGAGGAGGTCGCGAACCTCCTCGCTCTCCTCCAGGGACAGGTCCCGCCCGCTCCCGACGCTCCGGAGGAGAAGGGCGCGATCGCGCTCGCCCGCGCGCTCCCAGGTGATCGACAAAGGCAGGGTCGCCTTCCTCCGCTCAAGGTCGGACCCTCCGCCCCGCGTGTCCTCGAGGTCGTCCTTGATCTGGAACGCCCGGCCGAGGTCGGCCCCGAACGCCGCAAGGTCGGTCCGCAAAGTCCGCGGGGCATCGGCCGCGATCGCCCCGAGGTCGAGGGAAGCGCGCAGGAGGGCGCCCGTCTTCTGGTCGATCATCCCGAGGTAGTCTTCGACGCCGACCTCCACCCCCTCCCAGGCGACGTCCTTCCCCTGGCCCTCGACCATCTCGGCCGTCGCCTCGACGAGGACCCGCGCTTCCTCTCGCCCCGCACGGAGAGCGTGTCGACCACCGAGGGCCGCGAGGAGGTCGCCGACATTGATCGCCTGCGCGACCCCGTACCGCGCCCAGACCGTCTCCCGGCCCCGGCGCTCCCTGTCGCCGTCCTCAATGTCGTCGTGGATGAGAGAGAAGGAGTGGACGAGCTCGATCGCCACCGCGGCGTCGAGGGCGCGCGCGTCGTCCCCTCCCAGTTCCGACGCCACGAGGAGGACGAGGGCGGGCCGGAGGCGCTTCGCCTCACTCCCCGAGTCGTCTCCGACGCCGACGTGGTAGCGCGCGATCTCAAAGAGGAGAGAGTCCCCGGCCAGGGCAGAGGACAGGGCGGCGTCGATCCGGGCGCGATCTCGGTCAAGCCGCAGGGGCATCACCGGCCCCGCCCGGCGGGCGAACAAGAGACCCTGCAAGCCCGTGCCTCGGACATCATCTCTCCGGCCTCCCGCGCCTACTTCAGGGTCGGGGGGAGGACGATCTTCCCGAAGTTCTTCTCGTACTTGGCGAGGTTCTCTCCGAGGGCCTGGTAGAGGCGCTTCATGTGTCCGGGGTTCAGGATCACCCGCGAGGCGAGGAGAGCCTGGTCGACCTTCTCCGTCTGGGCCTGCGGGTCGACAAACAGGAAGTCGAGGACGAACTCCTCCTTGCGGTGGGAGATGAGGGCGAGGTTCGAGTACACGCCCCGCCGCCCCTCGTTCTCAGCCGTGATCCGCATCTGGCGCTCTTCCATCCGGTCACCTCCGCGACGGCGAGAGAGGATAGCCCCGCATGAAGGGCCGGGCAACTAGGGAGAGAGGTGACGGGCGAAGAACCGCTCGATCGCGGCCCCGTGGTGTCCGGGGACCAGGATGTGGTGGTTCCCGAGCGGGGAGGTGAGGAGCGACTCGACCGGCTCCGTCACCTCGACTTGGACCTGCGTCCGGCAGAGGTCCTCGCGTGACGAGCCCGAGAGGATTCTCCCCTCCCGCACGAAGAGCTGGTCCAGGCGCCCGCCGCCGAGCCGGAAGACCGTGCACGGCCCCTCGGGGATCGAGGCGGCAATCGCGACGCCGATCCCGGACTCGAAGTGGCTGCGGATCGCGTAGCTCGTCGCCAGGGACAAGGGGCAGGTGCAGTGCGCGAGACCGATCGTGCGCGCGTCCGTATCCACGGAGGCGACGTTGCCCATGAACGCCGACTGGCCCGAGACGGCGATCCCGAGGAAGAGAGTGAACAGCGCCTGCAGGTCCCCCTCACAGCCCGCTGGGATCCGCTCGTCGTTCAGCCGGGAGAGGGCGTAGCAGCCGGTGTTCTCGACGCGGGTGATGAGATCGAAGCACCGCACGGAGCAAGCGGAGAGGCGATGCGCCTCGACGAGCGACTTCAGGGCCGTGTACAGGGCGACCGCCCCGCGCAGCTCGTCCTTGTCGGGCTCGACGGTCTTCCCCGCCTCCTTGGTGAAACGTCCCGCGTCCTTGCGCGGGACATCCGCTTCCTTGACCGCGCGGACGAGCTCGTCGATCGGGATCTCGACGAGCTCGATCCCGAGCTGCCCCTTGAGGAAGGAGCGGTCGACGTCGCTCGCGACGAGCCAGTCGGAGGGCTCGCCGATCAGGCCGACCCGGCTGAAGCGGACGGCCTCCCACGCCGCGGCGACCCGCAGCTCGCGATCGAGCCCGGCCGAGATGGCCTGCGGCGATCCGAACAGGATCTCCCCCTCGCCCCCGTCCTGGCGTATCCGGGCAAGGATCTCCAGGCAGGCGGGCAGCGAGTTGTGTCCGTCGTGGGCGATGAGGAGGGTCGGTGACGGGAGCTCGGAGACGACCTTGAGCACCTCGCGCTCCACCCCTCCCGTGAGGACGAGGACGGCCGGAAGCCCCTTCCCCGACGGGTCGGAGACCTCCTGCAGGGTGAAGGGGGCCGCGGCGCGGATCTCCCCGAGAATCCTCTCCTTCAAGCGCACGATCGCCTGCCGATCGTGCAGGCTCGAGGCGCGCGCGATCACCTCTACCTTCTCCATGGCCTGATCGTAGGCACGGGAGTGCAGATCAGGAGAGGAAGGGCGGACCTCCCCGCTGGACATGCATCACCGAGCGGGGTTCGCTACGAGTGAGGGAGGAAGCGACACGGTTCCCTTCCTCGGCACCCCGCTGCCGGGTCCTTGCCCCTTCCCGGACGCGTGGGTATCCTGGGACCCGAGGGAGGAAGGCGCATGGGGGAGGGCTTTCTCTACCACCGTCTCTTGGGGAACGAGGTCTGGCGTTACCTCGCCGTCGGGTTCGTCGTCGTCTCTGTCCTCGTCGCCTACCCCGTGATCCGCAGCCTCATCCGACACCACGCGGCCTCTGGTGAGGTGGGAAGGCGCGCCGCTGCGCGCGGCGTCCTCCTTCGCCTGATGCAGGGGAGCCTTCCGCTCCTCGTCTTCTGGGCGGCGTCCCGCGTCTTCCTTCTGCCTTCTCAGGCCCAAGCCGTGCTTGAGGGAACGTTCAAGGCAATCTGGCTCGTTTTCGTCCTCTACCTCGTCATGAAGCTCGTCGACCTCGGGATGATCGCCTGGGAGGCGCGCGCCCGCCGGACGGAGTCGACCCTGGACGACGCGCTCGTCCCCCTGGTGCGCAGGAGCCTGAAGGGGTTCATCTTCGGGATCGGCGTCCTTCTCTTCCTGCAGAACGTCCTGCGCTACGACATCACGAGCCTCCTCGCGGGCCTGGGGATCGGAGGGCTTGCCGTCGCCTTCGCCGCGCAGGACGCGATCGCGAACCTCTTCGGCGCGGTGATGATCTTCGCCGACCGCCCGTTCAAGGTGGGCGATGCGGTCAGCCTGGAGGGCTTCGAGGGGAAGATCGAGGCGATCGGGCTCCGCTCGACCCGCCTGCGGACGTGGGAGGGGACGCTCGTGACGATCCCCAACCGGGCCGTCGCCGCGGCGAGCATCACGAACCTCGCCGAACGCGAGATGCGGGTCACCACGTTCGTCGTCCGTCTCGCCCCCTCCACGCAGACCGCCAGGGTCGAGGAGGCGGTCGCGATCCTCCGCGACGTCCTGTCTCGCCATCCCTCGACCGGGATGTCCCGCGCCTACTTCCGTGGGCCGGGCGAGGCCTCGCTCGAGGTCTTCGTGCAGCACGGGTGCAGGCACCTCGACTACGAGCCCTACCTTCGCGCCCTCGAGGAGATCCACCTCGAGACGAAGCGGCGCTTCGAGGCGGCCGGGATCGAGGTCGCCTTCCCGCTCGTCGCGCCGCGGCCGGCCGGAGCCCCGCCGCGGGCAGGAGGGTAGCCCGTGGGCGATCTCGCTCAGGCGATCGAGCAGGCCCGGGTCGAGGAGAGGCTCCCCTGTGCCGGTGCGTTCGCCGTCGCCTTGCGCCTTGGCCTTGAACCTCGGCGTGTAGGAGAGGAGGCGACGAGGCGCGGGATCAAGATCTCCCTCTGCCAGCTCGGCCTGTTCGGCCACGCGGCCGAGGGGAAGGGGCGGATCGTCCGGTCGGCGGACGCCGTAGCTCGTGACCTTGAGGACGCGATCCGCTCCCGGCTCGCCGAGGGGAAGCTCCCCTGCCGCACGGCGTGGGACGCAGC
>CAYHBG010000023.1:4242-10984 GCA_964354815.1 uncultured Thermotogae bacterium | reverse complement strand
TCCGCTCCCGGCTCGCCGAGGGGAAGCTCCCCTGCCGCACGGCGTGGGACGCAGCCGAAGTCCTCGGCCTCTCCCGCCTCGAGGTGGCGAACGCGGCCGAGAGCCTCGGGATTCGAATCTCCGCCTGTCAGCTCGGCTGCTTCGACTAGCCGACCGGGTTCAGGGGAGGCTCGCCAGCAAGGACGGCGAGGACGTTCGCGACGGCCATCTCCGCGAGGGCCCGGCGCGTGCTGACCGTACCGCTCCCGATGTGCGGGGCGAGGACGACCCTCTCGCGGAGCGCGAGGAGACCTGGGTGGACCTCCGGCTCGCGCTCGTAGACGTCCAGCCCGGCCCCGGCGATCCGCCCGGTCTCGAGGGCCCAGACGAGGGCCTCCTCGTCGACGACCGGGCCGCGGGCGACGTTCACCAGGATCGCCGTCCGCTTCATGGCGTCGAACGCCTCTCGGTTGAACAGGTGCCGCGTCTCCGGAGTCAGCGGCACGTGGGCGCAGACGAAGTCGCTCTCCGCGAGAAGCGTCCGAAACGGCACGTGGCGCGCCCCGAGCTCCGCCTCGGCCTCCGGGTCCGGGCGGCGGTTGTGGTAGAGGATGGACATATCGAACCCGAACCGGCCGCGGCGGGCGACCGCCCGCCCGATCCGCCCCAGCCCCACGATCCCGAGCGTCTTCCCGCGCACGTCCAGGCCGAGATGCGGCTGGAGGAGCTCCCAGCCGACGAAGGCGCCGGAGCGGACGTGGGCGTCCCCCTCGACGAGCCTCCGCGCCGCGGCGAGGAGGAGGGCGAACGTGAGGTCGGCCGTGGCTTCGGTCAGGGCACCCGGCGTGTTCGTGACCGTGATCCCGGCAGCCCTCGCCGCCGGGACGTCGATGTTGTCGGTGCCGACCCCAAGGTTGGCGATGATCCGCAGGGACGTCCCGGCGCGGATCACGGGAGCGTCGATTCGGTCCGAGAGGAGGCAGAGGAGGCCGTCCGCGCCCCGGACCCCGCAAAGGAGCTCCTCTCTCGGGATCGGGCCGGGCGCGTCGCGGGCAACCACCTCGTGCCCGGCCTGGCGGAGCCGGTCCAGGATGTCGGGGAAGACCCGGCAGGTGACGAAGACCCTAGCCATCGCTCGCTCTCCTCGGGATCGCCTGGCGGGCAAGCTGGTCGCAGCGCTCGTTCTCCGCATGCCCGGCGTGCCCGGCGAGCCAGTGGAAGGAGACCTTCTGATATCCGAGCAACTCGTCGAGTTCGCGCCACTGGTCCTCGTTCTTCACCGGCAAGAGGCGCTTCCCGCTTCGCCTCCGCCAGCCTGCCTCCTTCCACGTCGGGAGCCACTCGGTCACCCCCGCCTTGAGGTACGTCGAGTCGGTGAAGAGGTCGACCTCGACCGGCTCGCGCAGAGCCCGCAGGGCCTCGATCGCCGCTTGGAGTTCCATGCGGTTGTTCGTCGTCTCCGGGTCCCCGCCGGAGATCTCCTTGCGATGCGCCCCGGCGACGAGGAGCGCCGCCCAGCCCCCCGGGCCGGGGTTCCCGCGGCAGGCGCCGTCGGTGTAGATCGTCACGCGCTTCACGGCGGTGAGGTATAGCCGATCGGGGCGAGCCTGTCGACTCCGGGCCGCGGATTGTCCCCCCGCCTCTTCCCGGCTACCATCCCCCGAAAGGGGGATCCGATGAGCGAACCAAAGGTCGTCCTCCTCGTCGGGGACGCCCACCGCTGCGAGCGTGCCCTCGCCCGGCGGGACGAGGCGATCCGGAGCGAGGCACCCGACGTCGAGCGCCGCGTCCTGTTCGCGGACGAGGTCGACCCGGCGGCCCTCGAGGCGGACTTCCTCACGCCCTCGCTCTTCGCTGCCGCTCGTCACCTCGTCCTCCGGCACGTCGAGGCCGCGCAGAGACCGAAGTCCCTCGCCGCCCTGGCGGAGCTCGATCCTCCCCCGGGGACGTTCCTCACCCTGGTCGCCTCCGAGCTCCCGGCGTCGAGCCCGATCGCTGCCGCGGCCGCACGCCGCGGGAGTCGCGAGGTGCTGCCGAAGCCGACGGGAGCGAATCTGCAGCGCGACGCGGCCCTCCTCTTCTCCGAGCGCGGCCTCGCGCTGGCGCCCGAGACGATCCGGGAGATCGTCGAACGAGCCGGTGAGGACCTCCTGGAAATCGAGCAGGAGGCCAAGAAGCTTTCCGCCTTCTCTCCCGGCGGGGACGCGCCGGAGGCGGCCGCGCGCCTCGTCTTCGACGCCGGAGAGGGGACCGTCTATCCGTTCCTCGACCGGTTGGGGGAGAGGAACCTGCGCCCGGCGCTCGCCCTCCTGCGCGACCTTCGCGAGGACCCCGCAAGGACGTCCGCCTCCCTCCTTCGTCACCTGGGGCGTCTCCTCGCCGTCCGCGCCCTTCTCGCCTCGGGCGCTCTCCCGCAGGAGATCGCCTCTCTCTTGGGCGTCGCCCCTTGGCTCGCGCAGCGGCTCGCGGCGCAGTGCAAGAGGTACACGGAAGAGGAGCTCGCGTCGGCTGTCCGTCTGGGGATCGGTCTCGACCTGAAAGTGAAAGAGGGCGCCGCGCGGCCGCACGACGCCCTCCTGGAGTTGGTCCTTAGCCTGACGTCCCCGACGGGACCTTCACCGGGACGCGCTCCGCAAAGCCGGCCTTCTCCAGAAGGAGCCGGCTCAGGACGAGCGCCGAGTACAAGCTCCCGACGATCCCGATCAGAAGGGTGATCGCGAATCCCTTCACCGGCCCGGTCCCCAGGAAGAGGAGGATGACGGCGGTCAGCGCCGTCACGATGTTCGAGTCCGCGATCGCGGAGAGGGACTTCGGGAACCCGGCGCGCGCCGCCGCAAGCGGCGCCTTCCCCGCCCGCCGTTCCTCCTTGACCCTCTCGAAGATGATCACGTTCGCGTCGACGGACATGCCGATCGATAGGACGACGCCGGCGATCCCCGGCAACGTGAGGGTAGAGTGGGTGAGCTTGAGGGCGGCAAAGATGATCAGGAAGTTCAGGAAGACGGCGAGGTCGGCGACAATCCCCAGCACGCGATAGTAGATGAGCATGTAGACGAGGATGAGGATGAACCCGATGGCCACGGTGATCATGCCCATCCGGATCGAGTCGCTCCCGAGCGTCGGGCCGACCGTCTCCTCCTCGATGGGGAGGATCGAGGTCGGGAGGGCGCCGGCGCGGAGGACGGTCGCAATGCGCTTGGCCTCCTCCTTGGTGAACTGCCCGGAGATCGTGGTCGTGTCCTTGACGGCGCGCCACCCCCCGGTGGACGCGGCCTCCTTGATGGAGTCCGTCACCCGGGGCGCGCTGTACACCGTCCCGTCGAGGACGATCGCCAGGCGGTCGTTCACCTTCAACGAGCGGAGAGCGTCGACGAACTTCTGCGCCCCCTCCTCGCTGAAGGTGAGGGAAATGAAGAGCTGACCGGCCGTCGAGAGCTGCTGCGACGTCCCCACCTTGGCGTCGGACAGGGCGTCGCCGGTCAGGAGCGGGTCCTCCCCCACGAGATACGGGATCCCGTCGCGGTCGAGCAGGATGACCTGAGACGAAGAGGTCGGGACGAGCTCGCTCTCTCGCGTGGACCCCGCTTCAAGCACCTTGTGGAACTCGAGGAGGGCAGTCTGGCCGATCAGGCGCCGCGCTTCCTCCGGATCCTGCGTCCCAGGAAGGTTGACGAGGATACGGTCCGTGCCCAGGCGCTTGATCTCGGCGTTCGAGAGCCCGTACTGGTCAACCCGGTTCGTCAGGATCTCGATGATCTGATCCATCGTCGCACGCTGCTTGTCCGCAGGCATCTGCTCGATCCCCTGCGCCTGGAGGACCATGCGCACGCCTCCTTGCAGGTCGAGCCCCAAGCTCACGACGTCCTTCAGCGGCCAGAACGGCCGGAGAAGGAAGATCGAGCCGAAGAGGACGACGATCACCGTCCCGAAGCGGATCCAGTCGTTTCGCGTCATTGAGCTGTGTGCCATTCCGAACGCCCCCCGTTCTCGAAGATCACTTCACCCGTTTCTCGATGATGCTCGACCGAGCGAGTCGAACCTTGCCGCCATCCTCGAGGGTGAGGACCACGGACGTGTCGCCGATCGAGTCGATCTCCCCGTACATGCCGCCCGCCGTGATGACCTGGTCCCCCTTCTTGAGGGCGGAGAGGAGTTGGTTGTGCTGCTGCTGGCGTTTGCGCTGAGGTCGGATAAGCATGAAGTAGAAGACCCCGGCGAAGACGACCAGCATCACGACGAGCGTGACGAGCGACTGCGTTCCCGATCCGGACGCGGCCCCCGCGTCCTGGGCGAACGCCGCCGCCCCGAACAGGAGGACCCCCAACGCGACGAGGAAGGCTCCACGACTCATGCTCTCACTCCTTGACGTTTCTGGCTGCCCAGTGCCGGTAGACGCCGAGGGACAGGAACAAGACGCCGACCAGAAGAAACGCTCCTCCGGTGGCCTTCTCGGCAGTCCCGGTCAGTTGACGGCCGATCACGATCAGTCGCTCCGCAAGAGCGAACAGAACGGCCCACAGTATACAGTAAACCCCTGCCAAGGTCGACATCCGCAGGCGGCTTCCCATGCCGGCGCGGAGGGCCACCGCGTCGTAGAGGACGCAGAGGGGCGGGACGGCCAACCACAGGTCGACGAGCCAGGGGACCGGCGGCGAGAGGAGGGAAGCGGCCAACAGAAGGACGAGGTGGCCCGGGAAGAGGCCAAGCGCGTTCATGATGCCGTGCCCCTTCCTTCTCCCGCGTCGGAGACGCACACCGAGGTAAACGAGGAAGAGGCCGCACTCCGCGCAGACGGCGACGGCTCGCACGAGATCGAGGCGGCCGACAGCAAGGACGATGCCGAGCAGGGCGAGAGTGGACGGAAAGAGCCACAGCGGGGCGGCCGCCCTCTTCGTGGAGGGTGTCCCCGCCTCTCCCTGTGGAGACAGAGGGCGTTCCACGCGTGGATGATACCCTCTTGCTCCTTCGAGGGACCCTCCGCTACAGTCGAGCCGTGACCACGCGCGGGATCGAGAAGTTGAAGGAGGAGCGGATCCCCTTCCAGGTCCTCACCTACGCCGCCAACGACGCGAAGGGGGCGCGCGCCGCGGCCGGTGCCCTCGCTCTCCCTGAAGAGATCACGGTCAAGAGCCTCGTCTTCCAGGCAGACGACCGTTCCTATCTCTTCGCCCTCATGGCGAGCGACGGGACGGTGAGCGAGAAGAAGCTGGCCCGCGTGGCTGGATGCCGGAGGGTGAGCCCCGCGCTCCCTCGCGATGCGGAGCGCGTCACGGGCTACGAGGTAGGAGGGATCAGCCCCCTCGGGGCAAAGAAGCCTCTCCCCGTCGTCCTCGATCGGGGCGCCGCCGCGCACCCGGACGTCGCGATCAACGCCGGGGCGCGCGGAACCCTCGTCCGGCTCGCAACCCCCGACCTCATCCGTGTCACAGGCGCCGTCGTCGCGGACATCCGCGTGGAGTGATGAGGCGGGGGCTACAGCGTCCCGCGCAGGTCGATCGCGTCCGCCACCTCGCGCATCCCGGCAATCACCTCGGCCGTGAGGTCGGCGAGCGGGAGCCCGAGCATCTGGGCGCCCCTTTCGATCACGTCACGGTTCGCCCCGGCGGCGAATCGCTTGTCCTTCCACTTCTTCGCTACCGAGCTCGGCTCAAGGTCAAGGACGCTGCGGGAAGGACGGACGAGGGCGGCCGCGGTCACGAGGCCGACGAGTTCGTCCACGGCGTAGAGGGTCCTCTCCATCGCGCTCACGGGCTCGACGTCACTGCAGATCCCCCAGCCGTGCGAGACGACCGCCCGCACGAGCGACTCGGGCCACCCTCTTTCGGTCAGGATCTCCCGCGACTTCGCACAGTGCGCCTCCGGATGGCGCTCGTAGTCGAGGTCGTGGACGAGGCCGACGATCCCCCACGCTTCCTCGTCTTCCCCTCGGCGGCGCGCCATGAGACGCATCACGCCTTCCACGGCAAGGGCGTGCTTGATCAGGCTCTCGTTCTGGTTCCACTGGCGGAGGAGGTCCAGCGCCTCCGTCCGGCTCGGCATCCGCGTCGTCATCCTCCCTCCTTGCGCACGAGCCCCACTCTAGCCGCCGGGCGGAGGCCCGTCCAGGCCATCGACGTGACTTCCCCCTCCGCGACCCGTATAGTCCTCGAAAGTAAAGGAGACGTGTGGAGCTAGGTCCCTTCCTTCTCCTCTTTGGCGCCGCCGTCGGGATCGGCACCCTGGCGAGCCTCCTCGGGATCGGCGGGGGGAGCTTCATTGTGCCCCTTCTCACCCTGGCCGGGTTCGCCGCCACGACGCAGCAAGCGGTCGGCACGAGCAGCGCGGCGATCGTCTTCACTAGCCTGTCGAGCTCGATTGTCTACGCCCGCCGGCGCGCGATCGACATCCGGATGGGCCTCCTGCTGATGCCCACCACGGCTGCGGGAGCCTGGCTCGGGGCCTACCTCACCCGGCTCTTCTCCGCACGCTGGCTCGCCGTGGCCTTCGCCGTCTTTCTTCTCTATCCCGCGGCGACGCTCCTCCTCGCCCACTCCGAGGAGGCAAGGGAAGGCCAGCGCCCGTCGCGCGCCGGCGCCCGCCTGATCGCGATCGCCGCCCCGCTCGGGCTCCTCGCCGGGATCGCCGCCGGCCTATTTGGGATCGGCGGCGGAACGGTGATGGTCCCGGCCCTCACGTTCCTCCTCGGCGTCGACATCCGGACCGCAGTCGCCACGAGCCTGTTCGTGATGGCCCCCTCGGCCGCGGTCGCCGCCCTCCAACACGG
>CAYHBG010000023.1:0-4142 GCA_964354815.1 uncultured Thermotogae bacterium | reverse complement strand
TGAAGGGGAAACCGACGGTCTCCGGGCCGGTCGGGACCCAGATCTACATCACCCCGCGTCTCGACTCGGTCGTGACGGGGGCGCAGATGGAGGCCGAGCGCCTGCGCGACGAGTTTGTCGGGGTCGAGCATCTCCTTCTCTCCCTCAGCCGGACGATCGAGCCCGGGCTGAAGCGCATCCTCGACCAACACCAGGTCACTCCCGAGGCGATCTACGCCGCGATGAAGTCCGTGCGCGGGGAGCAGCGCGTGACCGACCGCGACTCGGAGGAACGGTACCAGGTCCTCAAGAAGTACTCGACAAACCTCACGCAGATGGCGGCGCGAGGCGAGCTCGACCCGGTCGTCGGCCGGGACGAGGAGATCCGAAGGATGGAGCAGATCCTCTCCCGCCGCCGGAAGAACAACCCCGTCCTGATCGGGGAGCCGGGGGTGGGGAAGACGGCGCTCGTCGAGGGGCTCGCCCAGCGGATCGCGAGCGGGAAGGTGGCGGAACCCCTCAAGGGGAAGGAGATCGTCTCCCTGGACATCGCGGCGATGGTCGCTGGGTCGAAGTTCCGCGGTGAGTTTGAGGACCGGCTCAAGGCGGTGATCAAGGAGATCGAGGCGCAGGCCGGCCGAACGATCGTCTTCATTGACGAGGTGCACACGGTCGTCGGCGCCGGAGCCGCGGAGGGCGCGATCGACGCCTCGAACATGCTGAAGGAGCCTCTCTCTCGCGGGAGGTTCCAGCTCATCGGGTCGACGACCCTCGACGAGTACCGGGAGCACATCGAGAAGGACTCCGCGCTGGAGCGCCGGTTCCAACAGGTCTTCGTCCGCGAACCCACGGTCGAGGAGACGGTCGCGATCCTCCGAGGCTTGCGTCCGAAGCTCGAAGCACATCACCGGGTGAAGATTGAAGAGGGGGCGATCCTGGCCGCGGCCAAGCTCTCCGAGCGCTACCTCTCGGACCGCTTCCTCCCCGACAAGGCGATCGACCTCGTGGACGAGGCCGCAAGCCGGATCCGCGTGGACGGCGTGAGCCGGCCCGTCACAGAAGGCGAGATCGCGGCGATCGTCTCTCAGTGGACCGGGATCCCGGCCGAGCGGATGCTCACGGAGGAGCGAACGCGCCTTGCGCAGATGGAGGACGCCCTGCACCAGCGCCTGATCGACCAGGAAGAGGGTGTGCACGCCGTCGCGGAGGCGGTCCGCCACTCGCGCGCCGGCCTTGCCGACCCGCGCAAGCCGATCGGAACCTTCCTTTTCCTCGGGCCGACCGGGGTGGGGAAGACGGAGCTCGCGAAGGCCCTTGCGGCCTTCCTCTTCGGGAGCGACACCGCCGTCCAGCGAATCGACATGTCCGAGTACATGGAGCAGCACACCGTCGCCCGCCTGATCGGCTCCCCGCCCGGCTACGTCGGCTACGAGGAGGGCGGGCAGCTGACCGAGGCCGTCCGGCGCCGGCCCTACCAGGTCATTCTGTTCGACGAGGTCGAGAAGGCCCACCCTCAAGTGATGAACCTCCTCCTCCAGCTCCTCGACGAGGGACGCCTGACAGACGGTCACGGCCGGACGGTGGACTTCCGGCACACCATCCTCATCATGACCTCGAACGTCGGGAGCGAGCACTTCGCGTCCGACCTCCCCCAGGACCGGATCCGAGAGAAGGTCAAGGACGAGCTGCGGAGGACGTTCCGGCCCGAGTTCCTGAACCGGATCGACGAGACGATCGTCTTCCAGCCCCTCTCCCAGGACGCGATCCTGAAGATCGTCGACCTGAAGGCGAGGGCCCTGAACGAACGCTTGGCCGAGCAGCGAATCACCCTCACCCTGACCCCAGAGGCGAAGCGCGTCCTGGCGAAGGAGGGCTACGATCCGCACTACGGGGCGCGCCCCCTGGAGCGGGCGATGAAGCGCCTGGTGGAGAACCCCCTGGCAATGAAGATCATCGCGGGCGAGATCAAGGACGGGGACTCGGTCATCATCGACGCGGCCGCCATGGCCGACGCCCTCGTCATCCGCAAGCAGGGAGCCGACCGGGACGCAACCGGACGCTAGGGCCCTGTCCGCTTCGGGTCAAGACCGAGCTCGGTGAGGGCCTGGTCAAGTTCGGCCAGAGACAGGGCACCGTGGTGCCACTTCGGGTCGTCCTCCATGAACGAGACGCCCTTCCCGAGAATGGTGCGGCAGGCGAGGAGGGTGGGCCGCCCGGCGCTGGAGCCGGCGACGAAGGCATCGAACGCCGCGGAGATCTCGCCGTAGTCGTGCCCGTCGATTTCATGGACGGTCCACCCAAAGGCGCGGAACTTCCCCGCGAGGTCACCGACATCCATGACGTCCACGGTGCGGCCGTCGATCTGGCAGCCGTTCCAGTCGATGAGCGCACACAGGTTCCCCGCGCCGTGATGCACGGCGGCCGTCGCCGCCTCCCAGGGCTGTCCCTCCTGGCACTCGCCGTCGGATATCTCGCAGTAGATCAGGCTCTCGCGCCCGGCGAGGCGCGCAGCGAGCGCCATCCCCAGGGCGACCGAGAGGCCGTTCCCCAGAGAGCCGCTCGACATCTCGACACCCGGGATCCGCCACGCCGTCGACGGGTGCCCTTGGAGGAGGGCTCCCATTCTCCGGAAGCGCCACAGCTCCTCGCGCAGGAAGTACCCCTGGTCAGCGAGGATGGCGTACAGGATCGGGCAGGTGTGGCCATTGGAGAGGACGAAACGGTCGCGCTCCGGAGCGGCGGGACGCCGCGGATCGTGCCGCAGGACGTCGTAGAAGAGGACGGTGAGGACGTCGGCCATCCCGAGCGCGCCCCCGGGATGTCCGGAGTTGGCCCGCGTCACCATCTCGAGGACGTCCCCGCGTAGGGCGTTCGCCTTTCGCCTCAGGGTCTCGACCTCCATCCTGTCTCCTTTGCCTCCCCTCCGAGCACAGGGATGATACCGGGTCCTCAGGCGGAGGAAGGAACCGCGCACCTCGTCGGCCGCGCGGTCAGGCGGCCGCCCAAGGACCGGAGCGAAAGCCAAGACCAAAGGAGAGGGCGAGCGATGCCCACCCTCTCCTGCGCTTCCTCTGCAAGGATCGAGGCGCCGAACGGGGAACCGTGTTCTACTTCGGGACTCTCCACGGGTTCAAGTTCCGGATGTGGAGGCGGATCTGGTCGTAACCGGTTCCTCCGCACGGGTCGCGAGAGGAGAGCGTGATGCAGACGTCCTCCCCCTCGAAGCGGTCGGTCTCCGGAGCGTGGTAGATCGGGGTGAGGGAGCCCGCGTTCTCGAAGTAGCCCTTGTCCGCCGACCAGGTGTAGCAGACCGTCGCGCAGGAGGGACCCCCGATTCTCGCGCGGAGCTCTGCCGTCGCCCCCTCATCGACGATCGCCGGGTAGTGCCGGTCGATCAGCGGGCCGGGGCGACCTAGGCCAGGACAGGACGATCCTGTCCCAAGCGGCCAGACGATCGGACTGGGAGCCGGGACCGGCCAAGGCGGCTGGTCGCTCGGCCAGTACGGGTCCTCGTTCCGGGCACACGGTCCCTGGCAGGCGCACGGGACGGCGAGCGGGCCGGCTGGCTCCGCGGGGGCCACTCGTGCGACGCACGGGGAGTCGCAGGGCTTCGGGTCCGGGGCGCACGCCGGGCGCGGCGCGGGCCGGTTCGCGCACGCCTCGCAGCCGCACGCCGGCTTTCCGCAGGGCGTCGGCTGTCCGCCGTAGACCCAGCGCACCTCGCCCGCGGCCGGCGCGACGGGCAGGCTTCCTTGACAGCCGCATCCCCTTGCTGGAAGGACAGCCGGCGCGCTCGCCGGCGCCACCGTCGCCTCCGCGGCCGGAGCGATCCCGAGTGCTCCGGACACCTGCACGGTGGAGCCCTCGGAGAGGGAAGGGGTCGCAACCGGCGCCTCGGCCGGGCCTCCGCCCAGGACGAGGAGCAGAGCTGCCCCCGCGAGGACTGCCCCCATGATCCACAACCACGACGTGTCGTTCATGCGCCTCAACCTCCTTGACCCTGGGTCCGCGCCAAAAAAGACCGGGGCGATCCATCCCCCCTCGTGGACCACCCCGCTCTGCGCAGAACCGATGAGGCATCCTACACCAAGCGGCCTCTCTTCGTCAATCCCAGTCCGAGGCGCGCTGGCTAGAGGTCCAGCATCCGCCGATACAGCGGCAGG
>CAYHBG010000022.1:0-18372 GCA_964354815.1 uncultured Thermotogae bacterium | reverse complement strand
CCCCCTTGCCAGTCCGGTCGGTGCTACTTCTTCCCGACCTTCTTCGGCTTCGCCGGCTTCTTGGCCATGACTGCTCACACCCCCTACCGTCGCCGGTCGGCGACAGCAGAACGCAGCATAGTGTCGTCCTCTGGAGAAGTCAAGAGAAGCCGACGAGACATCGGTTACCCGGCACTACACTCCACAACGCCGTTCCCGTCGGGTGAAACCGCGTGCCCGTTTTCTTCTTCTGGACGCCATTCCTGGAGGATGCAGGCTCTTCCTCTATGGGTCCGGCTTTCCTCTCGCCTCCCACAAGTGGCTTCCCTCCTCGGGTGGCACCTTCATCCTCTCTCTTGCGGGGCGCCACGGAGAGACGGGGCGAAGACAGAGGGGGCGATCGACCGCCCCCTCTTTTCGTCCTGTACGCTACTTCTTCGCGGGCCTCTTCGGCTCGCTGGGTTTCTTTGTCCCTCCGCAACCTCCGCACACGGTGCTCACCCCCTCCTCCGTCGAGGATTCCTATCACGGGAGGAAGAGAGTAAGCCCTCCCTCCCGCGCAAGTCAAGGCCTGCGCGCAGTTCGCTCCTGGACAGCTCCGGTCGCCGCGGCGCCGCATGGATCACGGTCCGGTTCAGCGCGGCCTCAAAAAGGGTGCGGGGGACGCCATCTTGCACGTCCCCCGCACGCTTCACTTACTTCTTCTTCCCCTTGTCCGGCTTGGCTGGCTTCTTTGCCATCTGGCTCACCCCCTCCACCGCGGTTATCACACTGCGGTCGCCCCTAACGTAGAGATAGACCCCCAGGGAGTCAAGAGGGTGCCGAAGGAACTTCGTCCCCTGCGAATGAGATGCTTGGCCCGAGATCGGATGCACCTCACGTCCAAATGCGAGAGGGGGACATGCGTCGCACGATGACCAGAGAGCTGATCCACACAGTTCCATCGAGAGGGTGGCTCAAAAGAAGGCTTCGGGACGAAAGGGCGGAGCATCACCGCCCCGGCGGCTCTCCGCTGTGCCCTTCCCACTCTGTCCGGAGAAGGCCGTACAGGACGAGATCGTACCGCTTCCCATCTCGGTTCCCGAACTCGCGGAACACCCCCTCGCGACGGAAGCCGATCCCCTCGTAGAGGGAGATGGCACGGACGTTGTAGTCGAAGACCGTCAGGGAGAGGCGGTAGAGGTTCAACTCCCGGAACGCGAACCCGACGAGCAGGCGGGTCGCGTCCTTCCCGTACCCCTTGCCCCACGTCGACCGGTTCCCGAGACCGATGGAGAGCCAGCCTTGTTGGTTGGACCACTCGATGTCCTCGATCAAGGCGATCCCAAGGAGCGCGTCGTCCGCCAGAGAACGGATGGCAAACAGGAAGGTGTCGGAGGCCTCCTCGGCCTCTTCGATCCACTTCTTGAGGGAAGCCTTCGGCCGAGGTGCAGCGGGGTTGGAGTCGAAGAGGCGAAGAAACTCGTCGTCCTCGTGCCAGCGTTCGAGGACCTCGAGGTCGCCCTCACCAAGCGCCGTCAGCCGTACCGTCTCCCCGCGCAGGAGCGCCATCTCCTCCCCCCTATCTTGGGCAGGGACTCATTATAGCGGCTCGCTCGCAGGCGCCGCCTCGGCCTCCCTCAGGAGTGAGATCCGAACAATGCAGGTCACCCAGAAGCTCCCCGCGGAGGCAG
Source organism: uncultured Thermotogae bacterium (assembly GCA_964354815.1). Taxonomy (GTDB): domain Bacteria; phylum Bipolaricaulota; class Bipolaricaulia; order UBA7950; family UBA9294; genus CAYHBG01. The sequence continues at coordinate 16,720 of CAYHBG010000022.1, read as the reverse complement.
CACCATACTCCGCGTTGGACACCCCTCCGTCCTCGGGGAGGACGACGAGGCGAAACCCGTCCTTCCAGGAGGGAACCAGAATCCCGTCGACGGCATAGGCGACGACGACCGGGTACTCCGAATCCCCCACCCGCGCGCGGTCGAGGGCCACCTCGTACCCGTCCGCGCCGCGGACGACGACTTCGTCTCCGTCCTCCATCGAGCCGAGAAGATCAACGAGGAGAACCCCAGTATAGACCCCGGCGCCGCCCCAGTTCCCGTACTGATTCTGGTAGGAGCCAGCACGGGTGAGGCTCGGCATCCGGCGGAGGTCCGCAAGACGTAGGGTGCGCGCGCGGCCGTCCGCCGCGACCACCGTCAGCGCCGGGCCCTCAGGCATTTGAGCGACGCGCAGGAGGAACGAGACGAGGAGCGCCGCGAGCACGAAGACGAAGGCGAAGAGCGGGCCGCGCCGGACGCGAGGGCTCACGGCCACCCCTCCTGACGTGAGACGACCGCGGCTGCCACGAGCAGGAAGGCAAGGAGGACGCCCACCAGGTCGCTCCATCCCAACGGCGGACCCCGCCGCGCCGTCCGCCGAAGGGAGAGCCCGAACCCGCGGCTGACCATGGAGATGGCCAGGGCGTCCGCGCGCGAGAGCCCGGCGACGAGCACCGGAACGAACGTGTAGCGAACGGCCCGCAGAAGTCCTCGCGGAGTCCTGAGGGAGGCGTCGATCCCCCGCACCCGTTGGGCGTCCCGCACCGCGCGCAACTCCTGCTGGAAGAACGGGGCGAAGCGCAGGGCGAGGACGACGACGGTCCCGTACCGGTGGGGGAGGCCAGAGCGAGCGATCCAGGACCCCAGTCGGTCGGCGGCCGTGGTGGAAACAAAGAGGAGGCTCGACGAGACGATCAAGAGAAAGCGCAGGGCCATCGCCGCGCCGATCTCGATCCCTCTCGCGGTAGGGCGTGACCAGAACGAGAAGAGCGGCTGCCCCTCCCGGACGAAGAGCGCCTGAGCGAGAACGAGCACGAGGGCGAACAGGAGGAGGAAGCGCCCCCGGCGGAGGAGGGCGCGCGGCGACTCCCCCGAGAGGAGGGCAAGGGCGGGGACGAGGAGGAGGGACCCCGCGCGGACGATGAGTCCTCCGGAGGCGAGGGCGACAGCGAGGAACGCCCCGAGAAGAAGGAGGCCCGTCGCCGGGGAGGCCCGGTGGAGGAACCGTCCGCTCATGGTTCCTCCCCGTCCCAGAACGAGGGGAGGAACGCCGTCTCCCCTCTCGTCGCAAGTTGCGCGAAGACCTCGCCCGGATCCCCAACGATCGGATCGTCTCCCAGGTAGAGGAGGCGGTCGCACAGGGCCGCGAGAAGGGGAACGTCGTGCGAGACGACGACCGCCACGCCGCCTCGCGCGCGGCGGGCGAGGATCTGGTCGATGACCCACTCTGCATTCGCGCGGTCCTGCCCCACGAACGGCTCGTCCAGGAGGAGAATGTCCGGCGCGCGGGCAAGGGCCGTCGAGAGAGCGAGCCGGCGCTCCTCCCCCAGGCTGAGGGAGAACGGCGGCCTCTCCTCGAGACCCGTCAGGCGCGCCGCGGCAAGACGAGCCCGGAGGGTCTCGTCGTCGAGTCGCCCCTCGATCTCCACCTCTCGGCGGACCGTCCGCTCGAAGATCTGCTGATGCGGAAACTGGAAGAGGAAGCCGAGGCGTCCCTTCCCTCTCCGGACGATGCCTCCCTCGCTCGGGCGCTCCAGGCCCGCGATCAGGCGAAGAAGGGTCGTCTTCCCCGACCCGTTCCTTCCGATCACCCCGAGGATCTCTCCGGGTGAGAGGAGAAGAGAGAGAGGCTGGAAGAGCAGATCAGCTCCGTAACGGAAGGACACGCGATCGAGGACAAGTGCGGAGGCCTCGCGCCGGAGGAGGGGCGAGCGAAGGATCGACCATCGGTCGCGCAGGCCGAGGTCGGAAAGGTCTTCCCTCCGGAGGGGAGAGCGACGGGCGACGACCCGTCCTCCTTCGAGAAGAAGGAGGCGCGGCCGAAGGGGGAGGAGGGGGACGAGGCGGTGCTCGGCGACGACGAGGATCAGCCCTTCCTTCTCCCGAAGGTCCGCGAGGAGGGAGAAGAGCGCCTGAGCCCCAGGCGGGTCGAGGTGCGCCGTCGGCTCGTCGAGGAGGAGGGCGCCCGGCCGGAGCGCGAGGACCGAGGCAATCGCCAGGCGCTGCTTCTCGCCGCCGGACAGGGTGAGGGTGCCGCGGGAGGCAAGGTGTGAGAGCCCGGTCCGCGCGAGGGCGTCCTCGACCCGCCGATCCACCTCGCCGACCGGGAGGCCGAGGTTCTCCGGGCCGAAGGCGACCTCCTCCCTCACGGAGAGGGTGCAGATCTGGGCGTCCGGGTCCTGTTGGACAAGGCCGACGCGGGAGCCCTCCACACGGACCTCGCCCGTCACCTCGGCCGGGACGAGCGAGGGAATGACACCAGCAAAGGAACGAAGAAGGGTCGACTTCCCGCACCCGGAAGGCCCGGCGACGACGACCGCCTCGCCCGGTGCGACCCGCTCGCTCACCCCGACGAGGGATGGCACCCTCTCCTCCGGATAGCGAACACCGAGCCCGGAGGCTGCGAGAGCGATCGGACTAGCCCACGACAATGCGCCTCACCCCCCGCACCCACAGGGACCCGTCGCGGCCGGCGGCGACGAGGCGGAGCCGCCCGTCCTCGCGGGTGAGGAGGAGGCCTCGATCCGTGAGGACGGAGGCGAGGTCGAACGTCACCTCGTACCCGTCGTCCGCGACCACACGGACCGAGGACGCCCCGGCCTTCGGAACGGCCCGCTCGAGGAGGAGAGCGAGGGGAACGCCGACATAGTCGCGGGAAGGGACGTACGTCACGCTCCCCCGAAGCTCCGCGGTCACCGTCACCGTCTCGTCCGCCCACTCTTCGGAGCGGAAGGCGAACGGGTGCTCCACAGCGCCCTGAACCGAAGCCTCCTCAGGCGAAGAGGTGTCGTACACAAGAGCGTAGTACGCCACCCCTCCACCGAGGAGGGCGAGGACGATCGGCGCCGTGACGAGGTAGCGCCACCACCGCCCAGAGCGGGGACATTCCTCTCCGGTGGGGCGACGGAGGATCCGCGCCGCGATGAGGGAGCGCCGGAGGTCCCAGGCAAGGTAGCCGCCGAAGAACGCCCCGGAGAGGAGGGAGAGCCCGAGCATGACGAGGAGAAGGACGGCTGGGACCCCGGAGAAGTAGAGGGCCTGGAAGACGAGGACGTTCGACGCCGAGGCCGCCGCCCCGACCAGGAGGACAAGGGCGAGAGGCCCGCCAGGGGCGATCCCCATCCCCAGGTCGACGAGGAGCCCCTCGACGGCGGAGACGAGGACGATCACGGCCCCGTGCGTCCCCCCGGAGAGGAGCTCGACCACGCCCTTCGTGACCCCAGTCAGGGTCCCTGACCCAAACCGGCCGGTCGCGAGGCGAGCGAGGAGGGGCCACAGAACGTGGAGGCCGGCGACAATCTGCCCGGCCCCGAACGGAACCCCAACGAAACGGTTGACGAGGTTCCCAAGGTACCCGACGTAGGTCGAGAGGACCCCGCCGATCGAGGCGAGGAGGGCGACGAGGACGAGGTCGCGCACCTCGAGGCCCCGCCGCCCTCCCTGAGCGCTCATCCCCCTTTTCTAGAGGCCGATCCGGATCTCGACCAGGAACTTCACGCTCTTCAGGCTCGTGCCCTGCGGAAGCTTCACCGAATCGTCGTAGACGAAGCGCAGGTAGCCATCGACGACCGGGTCAAGGAAGGCGCCGTCCTTCTTCAGGGCGACGATGAACCGGTCGTCCCGAGCGACGAGCGCCGAGGAGACGGTCTGGGCATATCCGTCCGACGCGGCAAGGGTGATCGTGTATCCGGCTTGGGCAAGGGCGTCGTTGAAGTCAGCTTCGTCGTAGTGGATTCCCTCCTCCGGCCCCGGGTAGAGCTCGTCATCGACGTAGGAGACGAGACGCCAGAGAGGCAAGCCGGTGTAGGTGTGCGTCTCCCCCTTCATCGTCGCGGTTACCGTCACCGCATGGCAGGGACAGCCGATCCCGGCCTCGAGCTCGGCGCGAGTGAAGGTCCTCGTCACGGCGCCCCGGACGACGAGGGTGTAGTCGACGTACTGGCCGAGGACCTCGATCCGCGTGACCATCCTCGCCGAGATCGCGCCTTGAAAGCGCGGGTTGTTCTCCCCGACCTGGACGACGCGCAGGGGTCCGACACCCTCAGCCAAGGGGGCTCCGTTCTCCTCGTAGGCGAGGATCCAGGTCCCGGTCGAACGGTCGAGAAGCTGGCTCGCCAGGTAGTTCATCGAGTAGCCGTCCGTCGCCGTGACGAGGACGGTGGCGTCTGCCGGGGCGCTGCCTAGCAGAGTTGAGAAGGTGACCCCGGTGTAGGTCGCGGTGTCATCCACCCCCGCGGAGTTGGTGAATGTCCCTGGCGCGGTGATCTGATCGAAGGTGCGAAGGTCGGCGAGCGTCAGGGAACGCTCCACCCCGCCCTGGACCAGGGTGAGGATCACCCCCTCAGGGGCCGTGGTGGGAGGCGACGAGGCTTCCTCCGCGGTGGGGAGCACCCCGCCGTCGTAGTTCACGACGAGGTAGGCAACGTTCTTCACCAGGAACCCGGTCGTCGACGGCGTCGTTCCTGAGTAGTAGTGGGCAAGAGTCGGCCCGAAGGAAGCCAGCATATCGTCATTGGAGAACCGTTCGTCTGGAGCAAGGAAGACGAGCATCGCCCCGTTCGCCCACGTCGCGGGGTCCGCCCCGATCTCGCCGATCGCCAGGATCGGCCGACCGGCCGGCGTCTCCCCGAGGAGGACCGCCGCCGGGAGGTCCTTCCGGTACCCGTCGCTCGCGATGACCGAGACGACGTCCCCTGTCTTCACCCCGCCCACTCGGGCAACGAGGTCGGAGAGCAGGACCCCGACGTACGTTCGCGGATCCTTCCAGTTCGGGTTCGCGGCGTCGAAGACCGGCCCCTGATAGGCGACCGTCCCCTGGACGGTCGAGAGGGAAGCAAGGGACAGAGAGACGACCGTCTCTCCGCTCTTCACGAGGACCGCCCCCGGCTCGGCCAGGGCAGGGAGAGCCAACAACGTCACCAGAACAATCCAGAGCCACTTCCGCATGAATCTCATCTTTACTCCTTCATCGGTCGTGTCCTGACAGCCGTCGACTGGAACAGGGCGACCGCCGGATCGCCCTCCGCAAGGTCTAACTCCCGGGCGCGCGGCGCGCCGTGGAGCGTACTCAGCTCAAAGCCCCTCCCGGAAAGGACGAGGTTCGTCACCTGCCCCATCCGTCGGACCTTCTTCACCCGGACCGGAAGCGCGTTCTCCGCCGTCGTCTCCAGGTCGCCCTCACCCGCGCGTGCCACGAGCACCGCCTCGGGCGGGATCTCGATCTCAAGCTCCCCGCCCGGAGCGAAGGAGAGGACCGTGACCCGCTCCTTCCCGAGACGAACGCGGCAGAGCGCTCCGTCCCGTGCGAGGACCCGGACGCGGAAGGCGTTCTTCGCCCGGAGGGGCGACCCCTCCGGCCGGTAGCCGCGCAGGTCTGGAACCTCCTCTCCCGCGCGGAGCCGCTCCTCCCACAGGAGGTGCTCGACCACCTCGCGCGCCGTCCCGGCCGCAACGAGGAGGTCGGCCATGTCGAGTCCGAGGGTGTCTGCCAGGCGCCGCACCTCGGGGAGCCCAGGGGCAGGGCGCGTCCCGGCCTCGATCCGCGCCAGGCGAGAAAAGTCGACGCCGGTCCGGGCCGCGAGGCCGCGCAGGCTCAAGCCCGCTCCGGTCCTCGCTCCTCGGACCAGCTCCCCGAACCGCGCCTTGACCACGTCGGCGAGTCTACGTGGGGTGTTGACATCTGTCAACACTCTCCCTCGCGCTTGCAAACGTCGTGCGCCCTGCCTAATCTCTCCCCTTGCGCACGAAAGGAGCACGGATGCGGACGATCGCGATCGACGAGGCAGGGAAGTCCGTCGGGGAGGAGGTCACCCTTCAGGGGTGGCTGTACAACAAGCGCTCGAGCGGGAAGCTCCTCTTCCTCGAGGTCCGCGACGGGACAGGGGTCCTGCAGGGAACGCTCGCCCAGCCGGAGAACCCCGACCTCTTCGCCCTGGTCGATCGCCTCCCCCGCGAGACCTCCCTCGAGGTCTCGGGGATCCTGCGCGCCGACCGCCGAGCCCCGGGCGGATGTGAGCTCGGGATCCGCACGCTCCGCGTCATCCACGAGCCCACCGAGCCTTTCCCCATCGAACTGAAGGAGCAGACGCCGGGGTTCCTCCTCGACCACCGCCATCTGTGGATGCGGACGGGAAAACAGGTCCCGATCCTGCGTGTGAGCGACGCCGTCTTCCGCGCGGTGCGCGCTTTCTTCCACGAGCGCGGCTTCGTCTCGACGGAGGCCCCCATCCTCACCGGGACCTCGGTCGAGGGGACGACGACCCTGTTTGAGGTCGACTACTTCGGGGAGAAGGCGTACCTCACGCAGAGCGGCCAGCTCTACCTCGAAGCGACGGCGATGGCCCTCGGGAAGGTGTACTGGATCGGCCCGGTCTTCCGCGCTGAGAAGTCGAAGACACGCAAGCACCTGACGGAGTTCTGGTTGGCGGAAGGCGAGATGGCGTTCTACGACCACGCCGCGAACACCCGCCTCCAGGAGGACCTCGTCGGCTACGTCGTCGAGGCCGTCGTTTCGGAGCGAAAGAAGGAACTGGGAGAGCTGGAACGCGACACCGACCTCCTCCTCGAGGAGGTGAAGCGCCCCTTCCCGCGCGTCTCCTACGCCGACGCAGTGACCCTCCTCCAAGAGGCTGGGCACGAGGTCTCGGCGGGCGACGACTTCGGCGCCCCGCAGGAGGCGGCCCTGGGGGAACGCTTCCAGAAGCCGGTCTTCATCGAGTTCTTCCCCAAATCGATGAAACCGTTCTACATGAAGCGCGATCCCGCAGACCCCTCCCGCGTCCTCGCCGCCGACCTGATCGCCCCAGAGGGGTACGGGGAGATCATCGGCGGGAGCCAACGGGTCGATAGCCTGGAGGAGCTCGTCGCCCAGCTCGCCGAGGCGAAGCTCCCCACCGCCCCCTACGAGTGGTACCTCGACCTGCGCCGGTACGGGTCGGTCCCCCACGCAGGGTTCGGCCTCGGTCTGGCACGCCTCGTCGCCTGGATCACCGGGGTTCCCCACATCCGGGAGACGATCCCCTTCCCGCGCCAGCTGAATCGGCTCTACCCGTAGCGCTCTTCTAGCGGCCGGGATCAAACCCGACGAGGACGAGGTCGGCGACGTTCGTCCCCGTCGGCCCGGTGAAGAGGAGGTCGCCGGTCGCGCGCAGAAGGGGGTGGGCATCGTTCTCGGCGAGGGCGCGCTCCGAGGAAAGGCTGAGCGACCCTGCCCTGGCTGAGGTCTCCCCGTCGACGATCGCCCCTGCGGCGTCCGTCGGGCCGTCGCTCCCGTCGGTGGCGAGGCAGACGACGAGGACCCCGCGCACTCCCTCGAGGCTCACGGCAGCGGCGAGGGCCGCCTCCTGGTTCCTCCCCCCGAGTCCTCCTCCACGGACGGTCACCGTGGTCTCCCCACTCCCGACGAGGAGCGCCTTCTCGCCCTTCTCGGCCAGGTCCCGCGCGGCATGGGCGAGCCTCGCCCCGAGGTCGCGCGCCTCCCCCTCGACGGCGAAGGGAAGAGAGCCGACGCGGAAACCCTGACGTTCTCCCTTCCGGCGAGCGATCTGCGCTGAGCTCGCCACGCCCGCAAGGAGTACGTGTTCGACGCCGGAGAAGATCGGATCTCCCGGCTTCGGAGTCTCCGGGACCTCTCCCGACGCACCCCTCCGCAGATGCTCGCGGACCGGGTCCGAAACCCGCTCCCATACGTCGTACCGAAGGAGCGCATCCCGCGCGCCAGCGAACGTGGTCGGGTCCGGCGCCGTCGGTCCCGAGGCGATCGCCTCGATCCGGTCACCGGATACGTCGGAGAGGAGGAGAGAGACGACCGTGGCCGGGTACAGGGCTCGCGCGAGCTGCCCTCCTTGGAGGCGTGACAGGTGACGGCGGACGGCGTTCACCGCTTCGATCGGCGCGCCGGAGAGGAGAAGGAGGCGTGTTGTCTCCGCCAGGTCGGCAAGCGTCACCTTTCCCGCGGGGAGAGGCAGGAGGGCCGACCCGCCGCCGGAGAAGAGCCCGATGACGAGGTCGTCCTTCTGCGCGCTCTCGGCAAGGAAGAGGACCTCCCGACTCGCCGCGAGGCCGCTTTCGTCCGGGATCGGGTGTCCCGCCTCAAGGACTCGAATCCGCTCCGTCGCAACGGCGTGCCCGTAACGGGTGACGACGACCCCGTCGGCGAGACGATCGCGGAGGATCCGCTCCAACGCCAGAGCCATCTCCGCACTCGCCTTGCCCGCGCCAACCGCGAGGATCCTCCTCCCGGCAAGCGCGTGCCCTCGTCCCCCGACGTCCAGCCGGTCGCCAGACCGCCCGACGGCGGCCGGCAGCAGAACGGCCGGGTGGAGGGCGCGAAGGACCTCCTCGAGCAGCAAGAGGATCCCCTCGCGGCGGAGAACGTCGCGCAGGACGGCCCGGTCGAAGCGGGCGCCGTTCATCCTCCCTCCCCAGGGAACGAGCAGAGGTCCGCAAGCGGACAACCGGAGCAAGCGGGGCGACGTGGACGGCAGCGCTCCTTCCCGTGCCGGACGAAGAGGGCGTGGTACTCGTTGTAGAGCCTCGGGTTCCGCGGGAGGCTCTCCATGAACAGCGCGCGGAGGACCCCGTAGCGCGCCTTCCCTTCGTCCAAGCCGAGACGGGAGAGGATCCGCCGCGTGTAGGCGTCGACGACGAAACTTGGCTTCCCGGCCGCGTAGAGGACGATTGCGTCCGCCGTCTCCTCCCCGATTCCTCGCACCGAAAGGAGCTCCTCGCGCAAGCCTTCCGCGGAGAGGGAAAGGAGGCGATCGAGGCTTCCTCCGTGGCGCCCGTGGAGGAAATTGAGGAACGCCCTGAGCTTCCGCGCCTTGTCGTTGAAGTAGACCGAGGGGCGGATGAGACGGGCGACTCTCGCGAGAGGCGCGCGCCGCAGGGCCTCTGGCTCCAGGAGCCCCCCCTCCTTCAGGGCCGCGATCGCCCGCTCCACGTTCGACCACGCGACGCGCTGCGTGAGGATCGCCCCCACAATCACCTCGAACGGCGTCGCCCCGGGCCACCAGCCCTGCGGTCCGTAGGCAGAGAGAAGCCGCTCGTAGACGGCGAGGAAGTGTTTCCTCTTCCTACCTCGCGCCAGCGTAGTCGAGGACGGCGGCGAGGAGGGCATCGGCGACCCTCTCCTCATAGGGGAGGGATTGAAGGAGGCTCGCCTCGAGGCGGTTCGTCAGGAAGCCCACCTCGGCGACGACGGCGGGCATGTCCGCGTGGCGGATGAAGAGCTCGGCCTGTTTCACGCCCCGGTCGTCGGCGCCGGTCTGCAAGACAAGGCGACGCTGCACCGCCTCGGCCAGGCGCCAACTCCGACCCCCTGTGCTCTCCCCCACGTCGACGAACGTCTCGATTCCGCTCACCTTCGCCGAGGCGTGGGCGTTCGCGTGGACACTCACGTAGAGGTCCGCTCCCACTCGGTTCGCCTCCAGGACGCGATCCGTGGGGAAGATGTACTCGTCGCCCCGGCGAGCGAGGACGACCTGGAGGTCTGGCGTGGAGAGGGACTTGAGGTAGACCATCTGCGCGATGGCAAGGGTGATCTCCTTCTCACACGCCCCGCCCGGCCCGCTCGCCCCAGGATCCTTTCCCCCGTGTCCCGGATCGATGACGACCGTGAACCGGAACGTCGGCGCCGGCCCCCCGGCGCAGAGGGAGAGAGAGACGATGCTGGCCACCAATACCCCGAAGACGACGTTCAGTTTGCACGATCGGGTCAATCAGCGATCACTCCTTGACGAGTTGCGGTGAGGATAGCGGACGCCCCTCTCCCGTCGAGGGCGGCGTGTCATGGCGCAAGATGACATCTGGGACTCCGGGGCGAGCCGCTCTCCCTGCGATCTCCTCCGCTCTTCCCGTCGCATCGCCGCGCCTTGCGGGAAGCGCCGCGGGTATAATCGGCGGCTGGGGGTGGGGCTCGATGGAGGAAAGGGGCACGGACCTCGTGGAGGTGCTCCACACGGCGTGAGCCGCGGGGCAGCGCGTCTTGTCTTTCCCCCCGTCTCCCTCGCGGAACGCCTGCACCATCGGGACGGGGGCCCTCTTGTCATCGCTCACCGAGGCGGACGGACCCTCGCCCCGGAGAACACCCTTGCCGCCGCCCGGTGCGCCCTCGCCGCCGGCGCGGATCTATGGGAGTTCGACGTCCAACTGACACGGGATGCGGTGCCGATTCTCCTCCACGACGAGACCCTCGAGCGCACGACCGACGCTGCGGCGCGCTTCCCCGACCGCGCCCCATGGCGGGCCGACGCCTTCACGATGGAGGAGGTCCGCACCCTCGACGCAGGGTCCTGGTTCTCCCTTCCAAACGGAAGTCGTCCGTTCTCCGGAGAGCGAGTCCCCACCCTGGAGGAGGCCCTCCGCTGGACGGTCGCAACTGGGCTCGGCGTCGACGTCGAGCTGAAAGGGACGTCCCGCACGACCTTCCTCTCCCGCCGCGGGCGGCGCCTCGCCGAGCGAACGGTCTCCCTCCTTCGCTCCTTTGAGATCCTGCCACGCGCGATCGTCTCCTCCTTCGACCCGGCCCTCCTCCGCCACGTGAAACGGATCACGCCCGAGGTCCCCTGTTCCCTGCTTCTCGTCTCCCTTCCTGAGGAGCCGGTCGCGGCTTTGGTGGGGGCCCGCGCCGCCGTTCCGGTGAACGCCGTCGCCATTCCGCCGGAGGCCTTCCGTGCTGAGACCGCGGAGGCCCTGGGACGGGCGGGAGTGGGAACCCTCGTCTGGACCGTTAACACCGAGGAAGGGATGGCGCGCCTCGCGCGTGAGCCGTCCGTGGCCGGGATTGTCACCGACGACCCGGCGCGTCTGGGCGAGGTCCTCGCCCGTCTCCCCTAGCGGCTCTGTCTCCCTGCCACGCCGGGCGCTATCATCTTCGCTAACCCTCACGAGAGCGAGGTCAAGCATGAACAGGCTCTGCGCGTTGCTCGGGATTCGCTACCCGATCCTCCAGGGAGGGATGGCGCACGTCGCGCGCTCTCCCCTTGTCGCCGCTGTCTCGGCGGCCGGAGGTCTGGGGATCCTCGGCTCTGGGGGGATGCCCGCGGAGGTCCTCGCGGAGGAGATCTCCCTCGTCCGCCGGGCGACCGACCGTCCCTTCGGGGTCAACCTGATGCTCCTCGACCCGCGAATCGATGAGCAAGTCGAGGTCGTCGTCCGCGAGCGGGTCCCGGTCGTGACCACCGGCGCGGGAAATCCAGGCCGTTTCATCGACCGGCTCAAGAGCGCCGGTGCGAGGATCCTGGCAGTGGTCCCGGCGACCGCCCTCGCCCGACGGGTGGAGCGTTCCGGCGTCGACGCGGTCATCGCGGAGGGAACGGAGTCCGGGGGCCACGTGGGAGAGGTGACCACCCTCGTCCTCGTTCCGCAGGTCGTGGACGCGGTCAAGGTCCCCATCGTCGCCGCCGGCGGGATCGCCGACGGGAGAGGCCTCGCGGCGGCGATTGTCCTCGGGGCGTCCGGAGTCCAGATGGGAACGCGGTTTCTTGCATCCGTCGAGGCCCCCGTCCACCCACGCTACAAGGAGGCGGTCGTCCGGGCGACCGATCGGTCCACCGTCGTCACCGGCCGCAGCCTAGGGGCTCCCGTCCGCGCCATCGAGAATGCCCTGTGCCGGGAGTTCATCCGCCTGGAGAGAGAGGGAGCGCCGCGGGAGGAAGTGGAGAAGGTGGCCGTGGGCGGACTCCGCCGCGCTGTCTGCGACGGGGACGTCGAGACCGGCTCCCTCATGGCCGGGCAGATCGCCGGGCTCGTCTCGGCGATCGAACCCGTGGCGGTGATCCTCGAGCGGATGATGGCCGAGGCCAGGGCCCTCCTCCCCGAGGGGGCGCTCGACTAGATGACCGTCGCAAACCCAAAGACCCTCCGCGACCTCGAGTTCGACCGGCTGAAGGCCCTCGTCGGCGACTTCGCTGCCTCCTCCCTTGGAAGAGAGGCCGTCCTCAAGCTCGAGCCGGTAGCCGATCGCCAGGCGATCGAGGCGGAGATCGCCCTGGTGAACGAAGCGACGACCCTCCTCGCCGGCCACGGGCGCCTCCCGCTCGCCGGAGCACAGGACCTCGCCCCTCTCTTGGAGCGCGCGAAGGAGCACGGCCTCCTTCTCGGCGAGGAGCTCCTCATCGTCCTCTCCACCCTCGATGCGACGCAGGAGGTCCGCGCTCTCCTTCTTCGCCAGGAGACGCTCCCTCTTCTACGCCGGCTCGGGGAGCGCCTTTCGGACGCAGAGGGGATCGTGCGGGCGATCCGGCGGACGGTCGACGAACGCGGAGAGGTTCGCGACGATGCCTCGCCTGCCCTCGTCGACCTCTCGAGAAGACGCAGGGCCCTCGAGGGGCGAATCGAGGAACGCCTCCGCTCTCTGATCGAGCGCCATCCCGACCTCGTCTCCGAGCCCGTCGTCACCCGCCGCCTGGGGCGCCTCGTCGTCGCCATCAAGAGCGGGGCGCTCGGGGCGATGGACTTCATCGTCCACGACCGATCGGCAACCGGGCAGACCCTGTACGCCGAGCCAGCCTCCCTCGTCGCGGAGAACAACCGCGCTGCGGAGTTGGAGGCCGAGATCCGTGAAGAGCGTCTCCGCGTCCTGCGTGAGGTGGCCTCCCTCCTCGTCCACGCCGAGCCGGCCCTCCTGCGCGACCGCGAGACCCTCGAACGTCTAGACTCCCTCGCGGCCCGCGCCGGGTACGCCCTGGCCCACGAGGCGGCGTTTCCCCGCCTGGGTGACGCGATCGCCCTCGTCGAGGCCCGCCACCCGCTTCTCCCGCGCGACCGCGTCGTCCCGGTCTCCCTCTCCATCGGAAGGGGTCCGCGAATGGTCGTCCTCACCGGACCGAACACCGGCGGGAAGACCGTGACCCTGAAGACGGCCGGCCTCCTCACGCTGATGGTCCAGTCCGGGATCCCCATCCCCGCCTCGCCGGAGAGCACGCTCACCGTCCTCCGAACCGTGCGGAGCGACATCGGGGACGAGCAGTCGATCGAGCAGAACCTCTCCACCTTCTCCGCCCACATGAAGAACCTCGTCCTGATCCTTGGCGAGGCGGATCCCGACTCCCTCCTCCTCCTCGACGAGCTGGGGGCAGGGACGGATCCCCAGGAGGGAGCCGCTCTCGGGCTCTCCATCCTCGAGCGCCTCCTGGAGACGAGGGCCCTTGTCCTCGCCTCGACGCACCTGACGCCGCTCAAGTACTTCGCCGTCCGTCACCCGGGCGTGAAGACCGCGTCGATGGAGTTCGACCTCGCAACCCTCTCCCCCACCTTCCGCGTCGTGGAAGGGGTCCCAGGAAAGAGCAACGCCTTCGTGATTGCCGAGCGCCTCGGTCTCCCTTCGCCGCTCGTCGAGCGAGCGCGCGCCCTCCTCTCTCAAGGGGAGATCCGCGCCGAGGACATCCTCGAGGACCTAGAGCGGGAGAGGCAGGCGATCGTCCACCTCCGCCGCGAGACGGAGATCGAGCGCTCGCGGGCGGAGGTCGCGAGGACGCAGTACGAGGCACGCCTCGCCCGGTTTGAGGAGACGCGAGAGAAGGACCTCCGTGCGCGGCTGAAGTCCCTGGAGCGCTTCCTCCGGGAGAGCCAAGGACGCGTCGAGGAACTCCTCTCCCGCCTGAACGAGCGCACGGAGCTAGAGGAGGCGCGGAGGGCATACCGTGAGGTCTCCGCCCTGCGCGAGGCAACCCGCGCCGAAGAGCGCGCTGTGGAGAGGGCAGAGGATGAGCGCCCTCTCCCCGCGGAGGAGATCGTGGTCGGGAAGGCGGTCCACGTGAGAAGCCTCAGGGCGGACGGGCGCATCCTTCAACTCTCGCCTCCCGACAAGGTGACGGTCGACCTGGGCGGGATCCGCGTCCAGACCGAGGCAGCGGACTTGACGGCACCGCGCTCCCTCGCTCGGCCGGAGAGGGAGCGGCCGCGCGTCCCCCTTCCCTCGCCCGAGCCCGTCAGCCTACAGTTGAACGTCCGCGGGATGACCGTCAGCGAGGCCCTACGCGAGGTCGAGGCCTACCTCGATCGGCTCCTGCGCGCCGACATCCGCGCGGCGAGTGTCCTCCACGGGAAGGGAACCGGCGCCCTGCGGGAGGCCGTGCGAAGCTACCTCGCCTCCTCCCGCTCCGTGCAGGCGTTCCGCTCCGCCCCAGCCCAGGAGGGCGGAGACGGGGTGACCCTTTTCGAGATCGGAGAGGAAGCCTGAGCGTTGAAAGGCCGAGCCCCCATCCTGTAAGATCCGCACCAGATCGACCGAAGGGAGAGGACGCACGGAATGGAGATCACGAAGGTCGAGATCCGGCCGATGCGGAATGAGGGGAACCTGAAAGCGTTCTGCTCGATCGTCTTCGATGACGTCTTCATCGTCCACAGCGTGAAGATCATCCAGGGGAAGGAGTCGCTCTTCGTCGCCATGCCCAGCCGGGAAGTGAAGACGGGCGAGTTCCGCGACACCGCGCACCCGATCTCGAACGAGTTCCGCATGAGAATGGACGAGACGATCCTCGCCCGGTATCGTGAAGTCGTGGGAGAGGACGGAAACGGGAGCGAGGCGCCCCTCGCCACCGACCTCCCCACGGAGGATGTGACGTTTTAGGGCGTCGCCAAGCGGTAAGGCAGCGGCCTTTGGAGCCGTCATCGGAGGTTCGAATCCTCCCGCCCTAGCCCGGACCCCGCGTCCGAGAGACAGGCGCCCCGAGAGGGTCGCCGCTCAAGACCACACGGAGAGCCCGAGGACCCGTGCTCAGATGGGCCGCCCGAGAGGAGTTCCCTCCCGTCGACCCGTCTGTCCAGGGGACCCGAGCGCGGGGCGATGAGAGACATGCTTGAGCCTCGATCACCCAGAGGCCAACCAGCACAAGGCCGACAAGGCCGCGAGGGAGGGCGCCGCCCTCCGATGAAATCGGACCGGGAAGAAGGGCGACGGCCTCCCGAACAGGAGCGGGCTCGCCCACGCCCGGGAGGAACACCTCGTGCCCCTGCCAAGGGGACTCCGCCAGAGAGCGGCCGGAAGCCCCCTACCCCTGCGAAGCGACCGGAGAAGAGGCCCGCTCCGGTCCCAACCCGAAGAGAGACCCGCCCGCCTGTCAAGAAGGTCCGCGAGGGGAGAACGCCCCCCGGGAAGCCGGAGCGACCGGTTCCCAGACAAGCCCCAATGAAGGGGCGCCCGCCCCGGCCGATCCCAGAGGCAGCCCCGGCCGGAAGGGAGCGCCCGGTGGCTGAGCTCGCGAACAAGCTCCGGATCAAGATCTCCCCCAAGGCGCTCGAGCTCGCCCTCCTTCACAGCTCCTACGTCAACGAGCGGGGCGACCCGCGTGGGTCGAACGAACGGCTGGAGTTCCTCGGCGATGCGGTGATCGACCTCGCCGTGACCGCGCATCTGTACAACACGTACCCAGACGCGGACGAGGGGCGCCTGACCAAGGCCAAGTCGGTCGCCGTCAGCCGGCCGATGTTGACCGAGAAGGCCGTCGAGATGGGGGTCGCCCCCTACCTTCGCCTCGGGCGAGGAGAGGAGGCCAACAACGGCAGGAACCGGGCCTCCAACCTCGGGAACGCCTTCGAGGCGATCGTCGCCGTCCTCTTCTTGGAGCGGGGCTATGAACCGGCCGCGGAGTTCATCCTGCGCTACCTGACCGCAGACATCGAGCGCTTCCTGGCCGAGCAGTCGACGACCGGGGACTACAAGAGCCTCCTCCAGGAGGCGGCGCAACGCCTGTTCGACTGCCGTCCCAACTACACCGACCTCGCCGAGGGAGGGAAGGATCACAAGAAGGATTTCGCCGTCGGCGTCTCCGTCGCCGGGCACCGCGGCATCGGCCGCGGGAGGACGAAGAAGGAGGCCGAGCAGGCGGCAGCGAAGCAGCTATACTTGATGCTCGAGGAGTTTTAGAAGAGCGCGCCTGTAGCTCAGTCAGGATAGAGCGACGGTTTCCTAAACCGTAGGCCGGAGGTCCGAGTCCTCCCAGGCGCAGGAGGTCGGAATCTGGCTGCGTGCCCCATCTCGCAGGCTGACGATGCCGCGACGTAGGACGTGCTGTCAACCGACCTAGCGCCCTGTGACCTCGCTTAGTCGATCCCTCTCATCCAGCCGCAGGAGCAGTCTCCCCTTCGAGCGCTCTATGCCCTCGATGGCCCCATCGACCAGCGGGCTCACAGCGAGGGTGTAGAGGGAGACGCTCGCCAGGTGCTTGAGGGTGAAGGGGATCTGCCCGACGAAGGCCTCGACAAACGAGATGCGAAAGAGGGCGCTCGACATCAAGGGACCGGTCAGGAAATCGTAGACAAGAACGCCGGCGACCCCGGAGAGGAAGAAGACGCCTCGGCCGACGGGGCGCCCGCGCTCGGCACGGGCGGCGTAGAGAGCGGAGAACCCGAGGCCGAGGGCTCCGTAGATCCCGGCCGTGACGAGCGTCCAGACTCCAACCTTCTTCGAGAGGAGGTCGAACAGGACGATCGCGAGGACAGGGAACGCCACGGCAGCGAGGCGCCCCCTCTTCGCGTAGGGGAGCGTCACCGCCATGATCGGGTCGTTGTTTGGGAAGAG
>CAYHBG010000021.1:0-18573 GCA_964354815.1 uncultured Thermotogae bacterium | reverse complement strand
CCCGACTCGATGACCAGGATCTCCGAGCGCGTGACGTTCCCCTCGATGAGGAGGTTCGTGATCACCTGGGTCTTCGCGTACCGGTCCCCCTCGACCGCCGCGTACTCCTCAATGCGGACGTCGTAGAGCGCCGCCCCACTCAGAGCGAACAGGGTGAACGAGAGAGGCTCGAGGGTCGCAGCGTCCGCGGTCACGACCGCCTGGGGGAAGGCGACCGAGGGGCGAAGCGCAGAGAGCGTGACCCGAAGGACGTTCTTGCCGTCCTCGAGGACGATTGCCTCTCGGCTCGCGACGCCGTAGTCGTCCGCGAAGCGGATCCCGCTCGTCTGAGCGACCGCCGAGTCCCCGAACAGCGATTGGCGCGAGCTGATCGCAAGCGGTGCGGCCAGATCCGGCTGCCAGAAGTACGTCACATCCGGCGTGATGAGGTAGACCTGCCCGGCCAGGTCCGCAGGCGCGAGGAACTCGATCCGCGTGCGCTCCTGTCCGTCGATCGTCTTGAACAGGAGCCGGAGGATCGCCTCGTTCGAACTGCTTGCGGTCGCGGAGGTGACGCGCACCGTGATCCCGACCGTCGGTCGCTCGAGGAAACGGGCGCTATCGAACGCCGAAAGAAGCTCCGCGTCGGTCGGCGACGCCTGAGCAAGCGCAAGGGCGCCCGCCGCGACGACCCAGAGCAGGGCAATCCAGATCGTTACTCTCGAGCTCATGAGACCTCCTTCTCATACGCTGCGCAGCGCATCCACGATCCGCTTTCGTGACGTCCTCCACGAGGGAACGAGCGCGCCTACGGCCGTTGCCAGAACGGCGGCGGCCATGGGCGACAGAATCACCGAAAGACCTAGCTGAACCTCGACAGGCTGCGGGATGGCCCCCGCCGGGGGGGTCGAGGTGATCGGAAGAGCGTTGAAGACAAGGCCGATCCCCGTTCCGAGGAGGGCCCCCAAACCCGCCCCGATCGCTCCGAGACAGGCTCCTTCGAGGAGGAACGTCGCGAAGACGCGAGCGCGGGTCGTCCCAAACGCTCGCACCGTGCCGATTTCCCGCGTCCGCTCGAGGAAGGACATGGTGAGCACCTCCAGGATGCTCGCGAGGACGAAGACGAAGACGCCGACCTGGGCGAGGCCTGAGAAGGCCGACCAGAATGTGCTTAGGGATTCGTAGAAGCTCGAGGCCTCTTGCCACGACCGCGTCCGCACGCGGAGACCCTCCTGGTCGAAGCGCTTCTGCAGGTCGAGAGCGAACGCCGGCGCGGCGTCCAGGTTGACGAGTCCGATGAGGACGCGCTCGACACCGTCCGTCTTCAGGAGGCGCTGGGCGAACGGGACGGAGACGAAACCCAACTGCTCCTCGAGCTCCGCGACCGGGTAGGTCACCGTGCCGATCACCTGCGCCGACGCGGCGTTGAAGTTGCCCGCCACGGTCGCTGTCGCCAGGTTCACCGTGTCCCCCTCCCCGACGCCGAGGCGCAGGGCAAGCCTCTTCCCAAGGAGGATCTCCCGCGAGGCGTCGGTCGGAAGCGCGGCGCCCTCGGTCACCAGGCAAGCGTAGTCCTGCACGCAGTTGCAGGGGATGATCCCCCGACCCAGGAGGAGCGTGCTCTTCTTCCCCACCCCGATGAGCCCGGCGAAGCTGATCTGCCACGTGGCGTCGATCACCCCCGGCCGCTCCTTCACGATCGCCAGGATCCTCGAAAGGTCGACAGGAGAGAGGAGATGCTCGCTTGCCACGCCAGGGTTGCGAAACGTCTCCGGGTCCGCGACCTGCACCGCTCCGGACTCACAGGCGAGCGAGCGCTTGGTCCCCTCGAGCGTTCCCCCGATGAAGCCCAGGATGAAGATGAGGATCGCCACCCCGAGGGCGATCACCGCGAGGCTGAATCCCGTGCGCCGCGGGTTGCGAAAGACGTTCCGGATCGCGATGCGGAAGATCACGGCCGCCCCTCAGGAGACACGGAGCGCCTCGACCACGCGGATCCGGGACGTGCGCAGGGCGGGATAGAGCGCAGAGAGGACCGTGGCCAGAATGGCCGCCAGGAAGGACGACCCCGCTTGCCGGAGCGTGAGGGCGACCGTGAGGGTGACGTCCGCGACCGCGCCAGGCGGCTGCCAAGCGACGCCCAGGGCGTTGAAGCCCAGGCCGAGCAGCCCCCCTAGGATGAGGCCCGCGCCCCCGCCCAGGAGCCCGAGCAGGGCCCCTTCGACGAGGAAGAAGCGGAAGACCTCGCTGCGTCGCGTCCCGAGCGCGCGGATCGTCCCCACTTCTCGCGTCCGCTCTAGGAAGGACATCGTCAGCACTTGAAGGATGATGACGAAGACAAGGACCCCCACCACCAGGGTAACGAAGGTTGCGAGAAGGTCGAACAGGCCCTTGAGCTGCCGGTAGAAGCCCGCGAGGTCGTCCCACGTCCGCGGGACGAGGGCGAGTCCCTCCTTCTGCAGGGCTCGCCGGAGCGACGTGGCGACCCCGTCCGTGGCCTCGATGTCGGAGAGGCGGACGACAAGCTTGTCCACACCCTGCGTATCGAGGAGCGCCTGACCGAACTCGAGCGGCACGAAGACCTGGCGCAGCTCGAACTCGCTGCTCGTGAACCGGTAGATCCCGACGACTTCAACTGGGCTCACGTTGTACGCTCCGTCAAGGGTGGTCGCGGTCAGGGTGACGGCGTTCCCTACCTTCAGGCTGAGCTCGTCGGCGAGCGTCCTCCCGACGAGAGCGTGCCCCCGATCTGTGGGCAGGAGGCCGCGTCCCTCGACAACGAGGTCGTTGTAGTCCAGGGTGGCGTTCCCGGGGACAAGGGCCGTCCCCTTCACGACGCGACTCGTCCTGCCGACGACGGCGAGGCCAGAGAAAGAGAGTTGGGCCGAGGAGCTCGCAACCTCCGGTTCCCTTGCCAGCAGCGCGCGCAGGCGCGTTGCCCGCTCCTCGGGGATGAGGGTCGCCGCCCCGCTTTCCCCATCCCACAGAGCCTGGGTCGCGATCTGCAGGTTCCCGTACTCGGCGACCGTCGTCTCCTTGATCACCTCGCTCGACGAGCCGAAGAACCCGCCGACGACGAACGAGAGGGCGGTGCCCAGGGCAATGATCCCGAGTGAGAGGCCGGTCCGCCGCCGGTTGCGGACAAGGCTACGCAGCGGAAGCCGGAGCCACACGCGTGCCTCCTTCCGCGAGGCGCCCGTCGTGGATTCGGACGGCTCGGCGCGCGTATTGGGTGACCGCTGGATCATGCGTCACGACGACGAACGCCACGCACCGCTCCTCGTTCAGGTGGCGCATCATCGCCATCACCTGCGCTGCGGTCTCCGAGTCGAGGTTCGCTGTCGGTTCGTCCGCGAGGACGAGCTGCGGCTTCGAAACGAGCGCCCTGGCGATCGCTACACGCTGCCGTTGCCCACCGGAGAGCTCATCTGGGCGCCGCCGAGTGAGGTCCGTCAGCCCGACTCCTTCGAGGAGCGATTGGACCCTCTCCCGGCGCTCCGCGCGTCCGACGCGCTGGATCAGGAGAGGGTACTCCACGTTTTCATACGCGGAAAGGACCGGAATCAGGTTGAACGTCTGGAAGATGAGCCCAATCTTCCGGCGGCGGAGGTCGGCGAGAGCCCCCTCCGAGAGCGCGTTCGTCGGCTCGCCGTCGATTAGGACCTCCCCCTGGGTCGGCCGGTCGATCAACGCAATGAGGTTGAGGAGGGTCGTCTTCCCGCTCCCCGACGGCCCGTTGACCACGGTGAAGTCTCCGGGATCGACGCGGAAGTCGACCCCGCGCAGGGCATGCACCTCCTCGCGGCCGAAGAGGTAGACCTTGATGAGGCCGCGCGCCTCCACCGACGGGGCGGCTGCCGGATCGCAGAACCTCTTCGCGTCGGTCACCGCAACCTCCTTCGACTGCCACTCTAGGGCGATCCCGACCGGCGTGCAAGCGGGGCCTGAGTAGGACTTCGGCGCGGGATCGGGTAGACTGTCCCTGTCCTGGTCCCATGAGCACGCCCTTCCTCGTCTTTCTCTTCCTGTCGGCCGTCTGGGGGTCGACTTGGCTATTCATCAAGCTCGGCCTCGCCGACCTTCCTCCGTTCACCTTTGCCGGGATCCGCTTTGTCATCGCGGTCTTGCCTCTCCTGGTTGTTCTGGCTGTGCGCCGGCCGCCCCTGCCGCGACGAGCCGCCGACTGGTGGCTCATGATCTGGACCGGGATCCTGACCTTCACCGTGGCCTACGGCCTTGTCTTCTGGGGCGAGCAGCACGTCTCCTCCGGCCTGACCTCGATTCTGTACACCACGATGCCCCTCTTCGGCCTGGTCCTGGCGCACTTCTTCGTTCAGGGCGAGCCGATGACGTTCCGGAGGCTGGGCGGGATCCTGCTCGGGATCGTCGGCGTCGTCCTTGTCTTCTCTCGTGAGCTCGTCTCGGAAGACCCCCTGGCGATCTGGGGAAGCCTGGGGATCCTCGGCTCGTCGTTGGCCTCGGCGGTCGCTGCGACCGCGGTGAAGCGCCGCGCCGGGCACCTCGACCTCTCTCTCTTGACCGCCGTGCAGATGGTCGCCGGGCTTGTGTTCCTCCTCGCGATCGGGATCCCGCTCGAAGGGAGTCCTCTCTCCTTCCGCTGGACACCGAAGGCGGTGGCCTCTCTCCTTTACCTCGCCTTCGTGGGGTCGGCCCTTCCGTTCGTCCTTTACTACTGGCTGATCCGGCGGATCCCCGTGACGCAGGTCCAGCTCATCCCTCTCGTCTCCACGCTCATCGCCGTGCTTCTCGGGGCCGTCGTGCTCGGAGAGAGGCTGGGATGGTGGACGGCCCTCGGGGCGGCCGGGGTCCTGGTCGGCCTCGTCCTCGCCACGCTCCGGCGTTCCGAGAAGTAGGCGTTCTTGGCGCGCAGGGCCCCGTGCCTATAATCCCATCGCGTACGGATCAAGGAGGTGCACCATGCGCGATCGCATTGGGCGATGGACTCGATGGGCCGGCGCCTTGGCGGCCCTTTGCCTTCTTCTGGGCGGGACGGCTCTCGGGAGCGGCGAACCGGGCATCCTGACGACATGGACCATCCCGACGCCGAACAGCCTCCCGGCCGGGATCGCCGTTCTCTCCGACGGGGCGGTCGTCTTCGCCGAGGCCGGTTCGGACCGGATCGGGAGGCTCGAGCCAGCGACCAACCGGATCACGGAGTGGGGCGTCGGCGACGGGCCCGAGGGCCTCATCGTCGGCCTTGGAGATGGGATCTACTTCACCGAGCGCTGGAGCGACCGGATCGGCCGGATCTATCCGGCGGCGGGGTTCTACGCCTCCGAGTCGATCGCGGCGAGCGGGAGCGAGCCGCTCGGACTCGCCATCAGCCCATCCGCCGGGACGACCCTCTGGTGGAGCGAGCTCTCCGCCGGGAAGGTGGGGCAGCTCACGGTCGGTGGGCTTCTGTTCGACGTCCTCATCCCCAAGGTGCCGGCCTCCCGGATCGTGCCTCCGGAGACGATCGCCCTTTCCCCTACGACCAGGACCGTCTTCCCAACTCTCGCCCCAGGGAACCCGTTCCTTCCCCCGGCGATCGCCCTTGCGCCGCGGACGGGCTCCTGGCCGTACGCGGAGTGGACGATCCCGGCCGGTGGGTTCCGGCTGCGCGACCTCCTTGTGGACGCCGGAGGGAAGGTCTGGATCTCGACCGAGACGACGAGCCTCCTCGAACTAGACCCGGCGAGCGACACGGTCCTCTACCACGACCTCCCCGCAGGGAGCGCCTCCCTCAAGCTCGCCCGTGACAGCGCGGGCCGGATCTGGTTCACCGGGAGCTGGTCGGACCAGATCGGGCGCCTCGATCCGGTGACCGGTGACGTGGCGCTGTGGCCCCTCGCGCCCGGAAGCCAGCCTCTCTCACTCGTCGTCGCCTCGGACGGGACCGTCTGGTTCACCAAGCGGGAAGGGAGCCGGATCGGTCACCTCGACCCGTCGACGAACGTGCTCACCGAGTACGCCCTCGCGCCGAACACGAACCCCCTCTCCATCGCGCTCGATGCGGCGGGGGCTGTCTGGTTCACGAACGAGCGGGGGAACTCGGTTGGCCGCCTGGTCCTTGGGGGCATCCTCGGCCCGCCCCCGGTCTGGCCGAGTCTTCCGACCGCGTTCCTTTCGATCGACCGCGGCTGCGGAGCGACCTACAACGAGGGAGACCCGCTCACCCTCTCCTACGGCGCGAGCGAGACCGCGACCTTCAAGCTCCTCGACTTCGAGAACACGGGGACCCTGAAGCAGATGGCCGCCGGCGTGGTCGCCTCTGGGGCGACCCGCACCACGATCGGGACCGTCTCTGGCCCGGCGGGCCTGGAGACCGTGGTCCTGGTCGCCCGGACCTCCTTGGGCGTCTGGGTCTCCAGCGCCTGCACTTTCTCCGTTGGCGGGGTCTCGCCGTCGCTCGTCGACGTCTCCGTCGACCGCGGCCCTGGAGGGACGTACCGCTACGGCGAGACGACGACGGTCACCCTGAGGAGCGCCGTCGCCGGGACGGCGACCCTGTACCACGTGAATCGAGAGGGGAACGTCGTGGTCGTCACGACTGCCCCGATCACTCCCTCCGTGACCCAGAACCTGACCGCTCCCATCGGGATGACGACCGGGACGAGCACCCTCGTCCTGGTCGTTAACGCGGGAGGGCAGGTCCTGTCCGCGGCGACGAACTACCATGTCGTCCCGTAGAGAACCTTCCCTCTCGAGGACGGAAACGCTCGCCGGGCCCGGGGCCCGGCGAGCGTCGCTCTTGAGAACGCAGTAGGCTACGGCTTCGGGGACACGACCGGTCGAGGGCCGAAGGTCCGGACGAGGGCCTGGTCCAAGCGTGCGACGAGCCCCTCCAAGCGGTGCAGGAGGACCTCGAGAGGGCTCGGGTCCGCGGGTCGAGTCGGATGAAGACCCCGGGTCAGCGTCTCGGCGACCTTCCCGAGAAGGGTGCGAGTCATCGCCTCGAACTCCCTCGCCTCGCGCGGGTCCATCCGCGTCGTGACGCCGGCGACGTACCCGTCGACCCAGGTCCGAAGCTCGCTAGCCGCCTCCTTCGCCGGAGAGGGCCCAGCCGGCGCGACGATCGTCTCCAAGACCTCCAACAGACGGTGCAGGACGCGGTCGAGCTGGCCCAGTTCCTCCTTGAGAGAGGGCTTCTGCTCGTCGCTCTGCGGCGGAGTTCCCAGTTCGTTCAGGAGCTTCTCCAGGAGCTCGATCGCTTGGGCAAGTTCCTTCTCGACCAGCGGGCGGTCCTCCTCCGCAACACGACCCTGAAGGCCGACGAGCTCCTCGTCTAGCTTCTCCAGGAGGTTCGTCAGAATGGGGAGCGGCCCGGCCCCGTCCGGCCTGCCCTCGTCCGCGTGGACGGCAGGCGGGAAGGCCACGAGGGCGACGGCGAGCCCAACGATCCAGATTCCTAGCGTGCGTCTCATCTTGTGTCCTCCTTTCGGATGGGCCACCCGGACCACCCGAGACGTCCGGAGGGTAGAGGTCCGCCGGCCACGCGGGAACCGCGCGGCGGTCAAGGGACCACCAAGTCGGTCTTGACCAGGTTGCCCCGAGGCGGTCTTCGCCCTACCTTCTCCAGCAGGATGGCCGGATGGGCGTGGCGTGGGAGTCGGATCGTGATCGGTGTGTCTGCGGGGGTCGTCCTCGTGACCGTCCTCGCGAGCGCCGTCTTCCTCCACGCCTACCGGCGCGTCCTCGATGAGGCGTTCCAGGAAAGGAGCGCCGCCTACGTCCTGGCCTTCGCCGACGCGGCTCACGCCTGGCTCGCTCGCGGAGACGTTGAGGCAGCAAGAAGCGCCGCCCGCTTCCTTCTCCTGGGGAGTGCCCTCTACGTTCAGATCGCCGCGGACGGAGCCGTCGTGGTCGATGAGCGCATGCCGTCCGCGGACCGTCTTGCCCTCCCGGCGCCCAACCTGTCGGGGGGGAACCGCAGCCTGGCCCGGGGGAGCGGAGACGGCGTCCCTGACTATCTGGACATCGTCGTCCCCGAACGAGACGGCGCCGGGTACGTCCGACTGGGGATGGATCTCTCTCCCGTGGCCCTGCGCGCGAGGAGCGCCACCCTCACCGCAGTGGGCGTCGCGGTGGCCTTCGACGTCGCCCTCCTCGTCGCGCTGGTCGTCGTCGCCCGGCGGAGGCCGCTTAGTAGGGGAGCGTCAGGGGTGGGCAGGGGGAAGCTGGCGGAAGGGCAAGGCGTAGAACGTGGCGACCCGGGGGGCGCGAGTCCCCTCACGGTCGACGAGGAGAGGAAGGAGGTCCGGATCCGAGGGAGGTTGATCTCGCTGACGCCGAAGCAGTACGCCCTGCTCCGGCTCCTCTCTTCGTCACCCGGACGGGTCTTCTCCGACAAGGAGATCCTGAGGGAGGTCTGGCCTGAGTCAGGCTACGCCGACGCCAAGGACGTGAAGCAGTGCGTCTACCTCCTCCGTCGGCGGATGGGGGAAGAGGACCCGATCGGGACGAATGTGGTGCAGAACGTCCCCGGGTTCGGCTACCGCCTCGCCCTCCCGGATGACCCGGAGTTGACCGAGGGATGATGGGCGGAGGCCCGGTGCTCTTCTAGGATGGGGGCAGGAGGTAGCGTGAGACGATCGGAGAAGGTTCTCGGAACGGCGGTTCTCCTTGGGCTTGCTGTGGCTTTGGGCCTGGCGGCACAGCAGATGTCAACACCCGCCGGGGAGGAGCCGCCCATCGATGTGCGCCTGGCGACGATGGCGGACCGGCTCGAGCTGGCGAGGACCTTCGCTACCCTCGCCGTCTTCTCCCCCACCGTCTCTGATCAGCATCTCCACGCGCAGCGCGTGGTCAACCTGCTGGAAGGGACAGGAGGGGAGCACTTCGCGGAGCGGTTCTCGCCCGAAGGGAAGGTCGTCGGCCTCCTTCCGGAGGCACGCGCGATCGCGTTCCACCTCTCGCGCCTCGCGCCGAACCAGGGGGGAAGGGAGGAAGCCGCCCTCGCGGCGAAGGAGATCGTTCGATTCCTCGACCTCGCCCTGGAAGAGGCGCTCGCGGGTCTGCGCTCCCGTCGGCCCGAGGGAGCCGCCCTCTCCATGCGCAGGGCGTTCGCCTTCCTCTCCGCCGCCCTCGGGCGCGCGGAGGATGCGCCCGCCCTGGGGGGCGTTCGCGCCCTCAGGGCCCTCGTGGCGTCCCTTCCGCCGAAGCCTTGATGGGCTCACGGCGGGCGAGGCCGAGCAGGCATTCATCCGTCAGGCGCGCCCCATCCCGGTACCGCGGCACGAGCCGTTCGTGCAGGTTTTGCGCGGGGCCGTGCTCCAGGTCGGTTTCGAGACTTCGGGCGAGACACGGGCCGATCCCCGCGCGTTCCGCGTGCCAGGGACTCCAGACCTGCTCGGAGTGCCGCCCTCCTGCTCCGCAGCGACGTGGGGATCTCCCTGGGCAGGGCGCACGCAACGGGCCTGAGGGATCCGCGGAGGCGCGCTAAGATCGTCGGCAGCGGGAGGTGGGCACGTGGGCGAGGGACGGTCGTCAGAGCGAACCCTCGATAGCGTCCGGACCGCCTGCCGTCGCGTCGCCCACGCCGCGAGACACGTCAGAGTCTGCCGCGAGGGAATCGCTGCGTACGCTGCGTCCCTTCCAACGCTAGCCGCGCCTCGGCCGGGGCACGATCCCGCCGCGCATCTTCTCGGACGCGGCGAGGAGACCCTCGCCTACTTCGTCACGCTCGGCGCGGTCAACTTCGGCTCAGGATACTTCCCGAAGCTCCGCAAGCGTGCGGGAAAGTCCGGCTACTTCACGATCGCCTCTGCCCTCGCCGATCTCTCCCGCCGGGAGGGTCCACTCTCGGCCGACGACCTCGCGACGATGACGGCCGAGCGGTGCGCGGAGGTCTTCGACCAGGACATCGGAAGTGCCCCGATCCGAGAACTGATGGAGCTCTTCGCCCAGTCCCTTCGGGATCTGGGGCTCCTCCTCCATCGGCGGTTCGGCGGGAGCTTCGCGGCCCTCGTCGAGGAGGCAGACGGGAGCGCCGAGCGCCTCGTCGACCTCCTACTCGAGATGCCGCTCTTCAACGATGTGGCGCGCCACGGGGGCCTCGACGTTCCGTTCTACAAGAGAGCCCAGCTCCTTGCGGCCGACCTCTCCCTCGCTTTCGACGGTCAAGGAGCCGGGCGATTCGGAGACCTGGACTGCCTGACGGTCTTTGCCGACAACCTCGTCCCGCACGTCCTGCGACTCGACGGGATCCTCCTCTACGAGCCGGGCCTCGTTGCGCGGATCACACGTGAGGAGCTTATCCCCGCGGGCTCGCGGGAAGAGGTGGAGATCCGGGCCTGCGCCGTCGAGGCCTGCGAGTGGATCGTTGAGGCAAAGCGCGACGCCGGGGAGCCGGCAACGGCGGTGGCCCTGGACGCCGTCCTGTGGAATCGCGGACAGGGAGAAGTGTACAAGACGCACCCCCGGCACCGAACGCGGACCGTCTTCTACTGACCCTGAGGCCTCGGCCGGATCGACAGCGCGCAGGGCCGGCAGTACAATCCCCAGCAAGAGATTCTGAAACAGGGGAAGGAGAAGGATGAAGGTCCTCATCGTGTCAAGCACTCCGAATGCGGCCGGCCTCACCGCGGCCTGCGCCGAAGCGGCGCGCCAAGGGGTTGTGGACGGGCGCAGCCCGGCGCGCGTCGTCGACCTGAACGACCTCGATCTCGGCCGCTGCGCCGTGTGCGGCGACGGCTGGGGAACCTGCCGGGACGAGCACGTCTGCCAAGTGCAGGACAGCTTTCAGGAACTGCACGAGACGATCGGTCGGGCCGAGGGATACGTATTCGTCACCCCCGTCTACTTCGGACTTGCCTCCGAGCCGTTGAAGGCTCTCTTCGACAGGCTCCGGCGCTGCGAGGCGACGAAGGGCGCCGGGGACAGCGTCTTCGCTGGAAAGCCGACCGTTTGCGTCGCCGCCGCCGGCGGCTCGGGGGCCGGGACTCTCTCCTGTCTCTACGACATGGAACGGGTTCTCTCCGACCTCGGGGCGGATCTGGTCGACGCGATCCCGGTCACCCAAAGGACGCGGGAGTACCAGTTGGAGACCATCCACGACGCCCTCACGTCGCTCGTGACCTCCGGGCGCGAGGCTCAGGCGACCTCGGCGCGGCCCGAGCCCGAGGACGCCTCGACCCGCAGGCCCCGCCGCCGCAGAGGACCGCGCGCCGGCTAGCGCAGGCCGTAGACTTCCCCGTACTTCTCTTTCACATAGCGCACGAAGTACCTCGAGTCCGGCTCCTCGCCCGTGGCGCGGCGGACGAGGTCCTTGGGCTCGTACGTCCTCCCGTCCTGGTGGATCTTCTCTCGCAGGAAGCGAAGGAGCGGGGCGAAGTCGCCGCGGGCGAACCCCTCCTCCAGGTCGGGGATCTCCTCTTTGGCCTTGGCGTAGATCTGGGCCCCGTACAGGTTCCCGAGCATGTAGGACGGGAAGTAGCCGAACAGGCCGGCGGACCAGTGGACGTCCTGCAGGACGCCCTCGGCGTCGGTCTTCGGGACGACGCCAAGGTACTCCCGCATCGCCTCCCGCCACAGGTCGGGAAGGTCCCTCGCCTGGGTCGTCCCGTTGATCAGGCCCTCCTCGATCTCGAAGCGGAGCATGATGTGGAGGCTGTAGGTCACCTCGTCCGCCTCAACGCGGATGAGAGAGGGCTCCACGACGTTCGCCGCGCGGAAGAGAGCCTCGGCGCTGACGGAGCGGAACTGGGGGAACACCTCGGCCAGAATGGGCTGGAAGAAGACCCAGAACGTCCGGCTTCGTCCGACGCAGTTCTCCCACGTCCGCGACTGCGACTCGTGGATCCCGAACGACGCGGCCTGGTCGAGGCCGCTCCACCGAAGCGCCTCGGGGATCCCCTGGTCGTACAGGGCGTGTCCCCCCTCGTGGAGAGAGCTGAATAGGTTCGACAGGACCTGCGTGTCGAGGAAGCGGGTCGTGACGCGAGCATCCCCCGGGCCGATCGCGATCGTGAACGGGTGCACGCTCGTGTCGAGCCGGCCCGCGTCGAAGTCGTAGCCGATCGCGCGCAGCGCGCGCAGGGCAAGGTCCCGCTGCGCCTCCACGGGAAAGTGCCCGCTGAGGACGTCGGTGTCCGGTCGTCTTCCCTCTGCCGTCAGGTGCCGGATGAACGGGACGAGGTCCTCGCGCAGGGGGCGGATGATCGTTCGGAGCTCGCGCGCCGTCATCCCCGGCTCGTAGTCCTCGATCAGGGCATCGTAGGGAGACTCCTTGTACCCGTAGTAGTCGGCGAACCTTCGCGAGAAGTCGACCATTCCCTCAAGGTGAGGGAGGAAGGCCTTGAAGTCGGAGGTCTCCTTCGCCCTTTCCCACGCCGTCTCGCTCTTGGAGCGGGCGATGGCGAAGCGCTCCACCACCCGGGCTGGGATCGCCTTCCGACGGCCGTAGTCCTTGCCGACGACGCGGAGACTCGCCCGGTCCCCGAGAGAGAGGCCGTCCCGCGCTCCGAGCGCGTCGAGGAGGCGGCCCAACCTGGGGGAGGTCGCCATCTGGAAGGAGAGCTTGGTCAGCTTCCCGATCGCCTCGGCGCGGGTCTCCTGTCCCTTCCTGGGGAGGTAGGTCCGCTGGTCCCACGCGAGGAGTGCGAGGGCGGAGTCGAGCTTCCCCATTTCGTGCAGGTGCGCCTTGTAGGCCTTGAGTTCGTCCACGCGTCCTCCTTGGCAACATCGATGCGGCGGGATGTGCTGGGATTATACGGGGGCCGACGGAACCCTACAGCCAGCGCTCCAGGTCGGCTACGGAGAGGAGCGCGGGGTGCCCGGCGAAGAGGACAATCCCCTCCCGATCGATGACGAAGGTGTGCGGGATCCCGCTGATCCGGTAGAGCGTGTGCGCCGCCGTGGGCGCAGCGGCCGGGGACTCCCACAGGGCGACGAGGTCGGTGTAGCCGTTGTCGGCAAGGAACTGGCGAGCCGTGTCGGGGTTCCGGTCGACGCTCAGTCCCAGGAGGACGAGGCCGCGGCCCTTGTAGCGCTTTGCTAGGCTTTCCAGGACCGGCATCGAGGTCTTGCACGGGCCGCACCAGCTGGCCCAGAAGTCGAGGACGACGACTTTGCCTCGGTAGTCGGACAGAGCGGCCCTCCCGCCTGCTAGGGCGTCAACGGTGAAGCTCGGTGCCCTCATCCCGACCCCGATCCCCACGGGGATTCCATCGGATGCCGTCTCCTCAGGAACGGGAGCCGCCGAGGGGAGCGGGGCGCTCTCGAGAGGGGGGCTCGGGGCGGGAGCGACCGGGGCAGAGGTGGCCGGTGCGGCCGCGACCGGCACGACGTCCGTGGGGTCAGGGTGTCGGAGGACAAGGAAGGAGGCGACCACGGACACAGCAGCCAGGCCGAGGAGGACGAGGGGGATCCACCCGTAGTGCTGCCACAGGGCTCTCGTTCGTTCCTTGTCCATCTCCCCCTCTCCCGTCTCCGGTGCGGAGGCGCCGCGTTGGCGAGGATAGAAGCGAGGGACGTTCCTGTCAACCGCGCGGGGCGCCGCGGGTCCACTAGCGGACCGGGTTCCTCAGGATGCCGATTCCCTCGATCTCGACCTCGACGATGTCTCCGGGAGAGAGGGGACCGACCCCGGCCGGGGTTCCGGTTGCGATGACGTCCCCCTCTTCGAGCGTCATGACCGAGGAGATCTCCTCAATCAGACGCGGGATCGGGAAGAGGAGGTCGCGCGTTGTTCCGTCCTGGCGTACCTCGCCGTTCAGACGCAGCACGACGTGGAACGGTTCACTGATCTCGTCCTTCGTGACGATCACCGGACCCAGAGGCGCCGACGTGTCGAACCCCTTCGCACGCACCCAGTTCTTCTCCCACCCCTGCGCCTCGCGATCCGAGACGTCGTTCAGGCAGGTGTAGCCCAGGATGACCTCCATGGCCTCGCAGGAGGAGACGTTTCGGCAGCGCCGGCCGATGACCAGGGCCAGCTCGGCCTCGTAGTCCACCCGCGCGCTCTTGGGGAGGACGATCGCCTCTCCCGGGCCGATCACGGAAGACGGCGGCTTGAGGAAGAGCATCGGCCGCTCCGGGGCCTCGTTTCCGAGTTCCTTGGCGTGGGCCGCGTAGTTGCGGCCGAGACAGATGATCTTCGTCGGGACACACGGGGCGAGGAGTCGGACCTCCGAGAGGGGGTGCCTCCCACTGCGGGAGACGACCGTATCTCCCTCGAGGCGCCCCTGTTCCGCCCCCCCTCCAGCCCTCGGCTCAAGACGGACGAGTCTCATCCTTCCTCCCTCAGCCCTCCGAACAGGCTTAGAATCGGTAGACGTACGTAATCGAGACGGAGTCGATCGAAGTCTTGGACACCGTGGCGCTCGCCGAGAGGTCCCCCAGACTGATCCCGCCGCAACAGGTGACCGGGTAGCGCAGGTCAACCCGGAGGGAAGGAATCTCGAATTCGCCCCCCAAAGGACCGAAGACGAGGAGCGGGAAGGTGATCTCTGGTTGTAGGGTGACGGTGGTCCCGAGGAAGGGGAAGGTGTACGACAAGGAGATCCCGACGATCCCGGAGGGGTCGAGGCTCACGGAGGAACTGACGTCTCCGTCGAAGAGTGGCCCCGAAGCCTGCCATCCACCGCGGGTGAAGGCGAAGGCGTCGTCGAAGGAGACGTTTCCGTAGACGCTCATGCCGCCCAGGGTCCCAGCGACGCTGACCACAGTGCTCTGATAGTCGAGGAGGCCGGTGCAGCTCACGCTGGCGCGGAGCTTGAAGTCACCAAGAGGGAGGTCCGACGTCCAGGTCAGGAATTCCCCTGTGGCATCGTCTGCAAAGGGGGCTGTGGGCGGGATGACGAGGTCGAGCGAGAGCCTTCCACTGCAGAAGGGGACGTCCGTCAGGGACAGGCGAGCTCCTCCGAAGCAGAAGTCCGCAAGCGCCTGCCCGCCCGGTGTTGCACCGATCCCCGCCTGCACCATCCAGCGCAAGAGGTCGGGGATCGCGCCCGAGACGCGGAACGTCGTCCCGAAGCCGTAGTCAGGTGTCTGGACGCTCCCCACGTTCGCGAGGAGCAAGGTGGCCGCCAGATTGATCCCGTCGCCCACGGCGCCCGAGCCGTTCAGGCTCGCGCGGGAGAAGACGCTCTGTGAGAAGAAGGCCCCTCCTTGGATCAAGGTCTCGCCCAGGGGCAGGCTCGCCCGGAAGTCCTGGCTCACCGGGCCTTGAGCAGAGGAGAAGGCCGTCGTGGACGTGAACCCCAGACGGCCGTAGCGCCAGGAGATGCTCAGGACGTCAGACAGGGAGAAGGTTGCGAAGTCCATGTCAGCAAGCGAGATGGAGAGGGAGTTCGATCCGGAGAACGTTCCGACGTCTCCTGCCACTCCCGGGAACGCAGGAAGCAGGAGAGCAAGCACGATCACCGCTCGCGCTACAAGGCGTGGGGCAGTCTTGAGTATCACGATCCATATCTACCCCACACCTCGTGGCTCGACAGAGTCCAGGCGCCCCCTTTCGGCGGGGACACTCCCTCCGTGCCCCCGCCGCGGTTGTCCGTTGAGGACGGGACAGGAAAGGGTCTGGGACGCTAGGGCTGGACCTGGGCGTCGATGTCGTTCAGCTTCGCCTTGATCTCCTGGAGGAGGAAGACGATGTCGGACAGGGTCCACTCCTGCTTCTCCGCTCCTGAGGCGATGTCCTGCTGCACCGAGAGCTGGAGCTGGTACAGGTAGTCGACCTCCTTGTCCAGGTCCTCGATCTTCTGGTCGATCAGATCAAGCCGGTTCTGCCCCTCCGCGGTCATGAGGAGGGCGTACAGGCTCTCCAGGGTCACCGGCGCTGGGCTTTGCTGGGCTCCAGAGAGGACAAGGGCCAGGGCGCCCCCGCCGGCGAGCACCGCGACGACGCTAAGGACGATGGCGATTCGCTTCATGGTTCACCTCCCTATGGGCACTCCACCCATGTGCGTGGCACGGACGTCACTGTGCTACTCCGTCACGCGGCTCACAATATCGGAAACATCGGATCGGAGTCAAGCCCGTTCTACTCGCTCCCGAGCGTGGTGCGGACAAGACGTAGGTGGCCGGTAGGATCGATCCACGTTCCGCAAGCCTCGTTCTGCCACTCGGCCGGCACGGCGGGGCCGGCGATGAGAAGATGGGTGAGTCCCGTGGGTCCGGCGACGTGGGGCAGGGCGAAGGTGAGCGATCGGGCTCCGGCGCACGCGGAAGCCGATCCCCGAGGGAGTGCAGAAGGTGCGCGAGACCCCGGTCTCGGCGAACACCTTGCGCCCTTTCTTCTTCCCGGCGAGCGGCCCCCGTCGCGCCAAGACAGAGCGTACGCAGCCCTCCGCAGGAGCTGTGCGGCGGTCTCTTCGAAGCGTCCGGAGCCAGTCCGTAGTCAGCTTCGGAGCGCAGGCACTCTTGCCGCACCGCGAGTACGCACTCGCAAGCGCCAGATCCGGTCTTGCCACAGCCTGCGCCCGCTACCGCGAGTTGCCCCTCGATCGGTGCCCTACAGAGTCAGCTCCAACGGCACGAGGAGGACGTCTCCTCCTGCATAGCGCAGCCAGAGGAACGACCGTCCGAGAGGCAGGGTCGAGGTATCAACCTGCACGGTGATGTCGTCTGCCGTCGCGGTCACGACGGCGGCGAGGCTGGCGATCTCAGCCTCGCCGGGCCTGGAGACGAAGGCCCTCAGGCCGGCCGGGACGCGTTCGCCTTGGGGTGCCCCGGGAAGGAAGACGCGCAAGGGCGCTCCTCGGGCGAGCTGGATCGGTCCCGCGGTCAGCGACTGCGCCACGTCCGCCAGGAGGGGCGAGTTCTGCCTGCGGGCCGTGCCGAGGAGCAGCTTGCCCTCGGAGTCCGTGCCCCAGGTCCAGAGGCCGAGGTTCGTATGCCAGTTCTCGTCGAGATCGTCACGCAGGGGATCCGTTCGCTCCGTTGTTCCGGTGGTCTGGAGGTCGCCCGCGGGCCAGCCGTCGCGCTCAGGGTGGTCGGCGTTGGCCGTGTCGACGATCCGCCCGTAGGGATCCACGAGTTCGAGGATGTCTCCCGCGTCATCCAGGGCGAGCCGCGGGTCGAGTGGCTCGGACGTGTCGTAGGCGAGATCCGCGACGACGTCTGAGACGGTGCTGTCTGCCCCTCGCTCCAAGAGGTAGAACCCGCTATCCGACGCCTCGTCCCAGCGCACCCACCAGGCGCCCGGGTTCTCCGGACTCGCCTCGAACCGGATCGGCTCTCCAACCTGCCGGGCGTCGATCAATCCGTGCAGGGGAACCTCGCGCCAGATCCCGTCGGATGGGGTCTTGATCTGCTTTCGCTCCCAGCGGAGGGTCCACCCGCCAAGATCGACCGGCCCCTCCTCGAGGTTCGCGAGCTCGATCCACTCTCCGTCTGGACTCGCGAGCGTCCCTGCCCACGCGACCTCCGAGATGACGACGCGCGCAGGAGGGCACAGGACGAGCGTGATCCGCTGATCTCCCGTCGCGACGTTGCCGCAGGCATCGACCGAGCGCCACGTTCGGACGATCGTGACCGTCCCACTGGCAGCGGGGGAGGGGGAACTGTCGGTGAACGTGACCGGCAGGGTGCCCCGAGATGCATCAACCGCGCTCGCCGTGCCGGTCGCCGAGGGATCGACGACGTGCCCGCACTCGATCGTCACGTCCGGAGGGACAACCAGAAGCGGCGACGTCTTGTGGACGACGGCGATCGTCTGAACGCCGGTCTTCACGTTTCCGCAGAGATCCTCTGCCCGCCAGGTGCGGGCGATCGTGCCGGTGCCAATGCACCCTGTGAGCGACGCGACGTCGGCGTACGTGATGGCGATGGGCCCACCGCAGCTGCCTGCCGCCGTCGCCAAGCCGGTCCCTGAGGGGCTCGTGTCGCTTCCGGGCTCCAGTGTGACGTCCGGCGGAACGGTGAGCTGAAGCGTGACAGGCGGCGGCGCTTCTTGAACCGTGATGGTTTGGGCGCCCGTCGTCACGTTCCCGGACGCATCTACGGCTCGCCACGTCCGGGTGATCGTGCCTGGGCAGTCTGCGACGGAGGGAACGTCGCTGTAGCTTGTCGCGGGAGCTGGGTCGCAGTCGTCCGCGGCTGTTGCCTGCCCAGTTGCTGACGGATCGGTCGGCTGGCCGCACTGCACGACGAGATCGGGCGGAACCACGAGGACCGGCGTGGTCGTGTCCACCACCGTGATCGTCTGGACCCCGGTGGCCACGTTCCCACACCCGTCTACGGCCCGCCAGGTGCGGGCGATCGTTCCGGTGCCATCGGGGCTTGCTAGCGCGGAAACGTCCGTGTAGGTCACGGCCGCCACTGCCCCGCAGTCCGTGGTCGCCGTCGCCTGCCCGGCGACGGAGGGAGTTGCTGCGTAGTGGCACTGGACCGTCACATCCGGCGGGATCGCGAGCACCGGCGGGGTCGTGTCGACGAGGGTGATCGTCTGAACGCCTGTCGACACCTCGCCACAGCTGTCCACGGCCTTCCAGGTGCGGGTGATTGTTCCCGTGCCGTCGCAGCCCGTGAGCGAGGAGATGTCGGAGTAGCTGACCGCCGGTGTCGCGCCGCAGTCCGTCGTTGCGGTCGCCCGCCCGGTTGTCGAGGGAGTTGGCGCATGGTGGCACTCGATCGTCACGTCCGGCGGGA
>CAYHBG010000020.1:13032-19066 GCA_964354815.1 uncultured Thermotogae bacterium | reverse complement strand
CGCTTCGGGGAAGGCAAGGATGGAGACGTAGACCCAGACGTTCCCCGACCGGCGCTCGACCCCGAGGCGAAGGCAATCGAAGAGATCGCTGAAGAGACCGTAGTTCGTGTCGACAACGCCGCGCCCGTCCAGGTACCGGCCCCCGAGGGTCACCCCCCATGCCTTGCCCAGGCGAAGGTCCGCCTCGAGGGTCCCCGCCGAGAGCCGGCCGACGTTCAAGTCGACCTCGGCGTCCACCTCGACGGCCCCCACGTCGGCGGCTCGGCGGATGGAGAGGGTCGCCAGCCCGAACGTCCCGAGAGCGGGGCGGTACGGGACGCGCCAGGAAAGAGCGGTGTCCTCTTCCCTGAAGCGCCCGCGCCACGCCACCTCCGAGAGAGAGGCCGCGAGAAGGTCGTACCGCACCTCGAGGGTCCAGGAGAGCGACCCCTCTGCGCCGATGCTCAAGACAAGGGGATCGAAGGCGCGACTCGCGAGGTCGTAGGCTCCATCGAGGCGCAGGGAAACCCCAGCTTCGCGGGAAAGGCGGAAGGAGAGCCGAGAGGTGGAGGAGAGGGTATCGAAGGAGAAGGGGCTCACGCCGTTCACCCTCTGCCACGCATAGGCGAGGGAGAGGCCGGGCCGCCCGAACGAAAGGGAGAAGAAGAGGGCCTCCCGTTCCGTGCTCCCCTTTTCGGTTCCGTAGCGCGTCAGGCGGACCCCGCCGCTGGGGGAGAGGGTGAACCCCCCGAGAAGGACGGGATCGACGTCCAGGACGAGTCCTCCGTCGAAACGCAGGGAGGCTCCGTGGAGGACCCCGTCCTCCCACTCCCGGAACCGCCCCAGGCTCAGGCTCGGGGCAAGAGAAAGGGGACCGAGGTCAATCCCTGGGCGTGAGAGGGAGAGCTCCGGCAAGCGCTCGATTGTGCGGACGAGGTCCTTCTCCTCCCGTTGGGTCCGTTCAGCCGTGGCGCTCATCTGCCAGGCGTCGCGCGTCCCGGAGAGCGCGGCAGCGTAGGCGAGGGCGGTCTTCCCGCCGGTGTCCCGGTAGGAGACCCTCCCGCTCGCGGACCACCCCTCGGCCAGCGCCAGGGAGTGATCGAGGGAAAACTCGTAGACGGCGTCCCCGACCTTTGCCGGGAAGGCGTAGACGCGGAGGGTCCCCCGCCCGATCTCCCCCGCATAGCGGAGGATCGCTCCCAGGCCCACCTCCGCGAAGCGGCTAAAGTAGTCGAGGAGGAGGGCGCCGTAGTTCGTCTCGTTGAGGAAGAAAGGGAGACTCCACTTGAGGAAGAACCCGCGCAGGTCGCTCTCCCCAATCGCCGGGAAGAGCGGGCTCTCGAGGGCCTCCTTGAGAGGTTGGACGTACGCTGGCAGCCAAGCGATCGTGCGGCCAAACGAGCGCAGGGTCAGGTTGAAGGCGACGATCAACCGATCCGGGTAGAGGAGGAGTCGGCCGGTCCGGATGGAGTAGGGCTGAGCCCCGAGGAGCCCCCCGCAGCAGTCGCAGGTCGTCACCTCGGCCTCGCTCGCCTCGATAGAGGCAACCTCTCCCGCCGCGTCGAAGCGGAGCCTCGCCTCCTCCCCGGCGTAGATGAGCAGGCGCTCCTCGCCCGCGGAGTTCTCGAACCGGCTCCGGCCGCGAAAGGAGAGGGCCGTCGCCTCGCGCGTGACCAGCTCCTCCTCCTCGAGGGCGAGGCGCGCGACGAGTCCCCCACCCGAGAGGGAGAAGCCATCCCCGACCGCAAGCTCGACGCCCCCCGAAGCGCGCAGGGCCCAACCTGCTTCCCCCTCGTCGTCCAGGGTGACGAGGTCGGCGCGGAGGGTCGTCTCCCCGTAGGCGACCCGCACCTCGCCCTCGGCGCGGACGTGCCGCCGGTCCGCGGAGAGGGAGAGCTCCTGGGCATCGATCTCGATCGGCGCCTCCTCGGCGCGCACCCCAAGGCCAACGGCCAGCAGCACGGCCACAAGCGGGAGGATCCGCCGGAGAGAGGGGAAGGGGCGACGGGTGCGGAGCTGCCCGAGGCGCAGAAAGAGCCAGATCCCGACCGCGCCGAAAAGGAGGTCCGGGATCCACGCGGCGAGCGAGGGAAGGAGGAGCCCCCTGCGCCCGAGGGTCTGCGTCCAGAGAAGGGTCCCCTGGAAGAGGCCGACGAGGAGGAGACTGACGACGATCCCCGCCGAGCGGCTCCGCCAGGCGAAGATCAGGCTCGCGGCCCCGCCGAAGAGGACGAAGACGACCGTGGCGAGAGGGATCGACCCTCGCAGGTGGACCTCCACGACGAGGTCGTCCGCCTCGAGGCCGCTCGAGCGCAGCAGGGCGATCCTCTCGCGTAGCTCGGCGATTCCCATCTCGGAGGGGGTGCGCGAACCGAAGAGGAGCTCCTCGCCAGCCTGGCCGACCGGAACGGAAAGCGTCTCGAAGCTTCCGGCGTAGACGAGAAGCCCAGCGCGGTCGTAGGCGTAGACCCGCCCGTCGACGAGGGACCACGCCACGTCCTTCCAGCGCCCCTCCTCGGCTGTCACGATCGTCACCGCGGCCTGCTCGTTCGGAAGAAGCTTCCCCTCGGTATCGTAGACGAGGACCCCGCGCAGGGTTCCATCCTTCTCGTCGTAGCGACGAACGTAGA
The DNA here is from genome assembly GCA_964354815.1 of uncultured Thermotogae bacterium. Lineage (GTDB taxonomy): Bacteria > Bipolaricaulota > Bipolaricaulia > UBA7950 > UBA9294 > CAYHBG01. Next base: position 16,457 of record CAYHBG010000020.1, on the reverse strand, counting down.
AGAACTGTCCCTCCGGACCGCGGAAGAACGTGTTGGCCCGAACGTGGGGCGAGCCCTGTCGGAAGAGGATCGACCGGAGCTCCCGCTGGTAGGCGCGCTCGGAGGCCGGGGACGCCCAGTTGTACAGCGCGAAATCGACTGCCCCCAGCGCGAGGGCGGCGACCAGGAGAGGCAGAAGGAGCCGACGGAGCGAGATCCCGGCCGCCTCGAGGGCGATCACCTCCCGATCGTGGACGAGCCGCCCCAGGCCAAGGAAGGTGGCGAAGAGGGCGCTCGCCGGGAGCGCGAGCACGAGGAGGCCGGGAAGCTTGAGGACGAGGAGGCGCAGCAGCACGGGGATCCCGACCCCTCGGTCGACCATCAAGTCGGAGAGGGAGAGAATGAGGTTGAGGACGATAAACAGGAGAAGGGCGAACACGGAGACGAGGAACGGGCCGGCCATCTCCCGGAGGACGTATCGGTCACACCGCCGCAGAAGCATGTTGACGGGATCATACCGGTGCCTCGAGCCGCGAGCCACCCTACGTGAGAGGGGAGATAGCGAGGACCCTGTCGGGGTTGGACAGCCATTTGGGCTTTCGGGTATAGTGACGCCGACATGAGTCAGGGGCGCGTCTACATCGAGACTTGGGGCTGCCAGATGAACTTCCACCAGTCGGAGGGGATCGCCGGCGTCCTCGAACGGGAGGGTTACGCGATCGTCGGCTCGCTCGACGACGCGGACGTCGTCCTGTTCAACACATGCTCCGTCCGGGAGAAGGCGGAGGAGAAGGTGATCGGCCGGATGGGGGCCGTGGCGGTGGCCAAGCGCTCGCGAGCGGTCCTATTTGGCCTGGGCGGGTGCATGGCCCCCGTCCACCGGGACTCCCTCCTGAAGCGATTCCGCACGATCGACTTCCTGTTCGGGACGCAGGACCTTCCGCGCCTCCCGGCCCTCTTGCGCGAGGTCGGGGAGCGCGGTCGCCGCACGGACCTCCTCCCTGCACCTCAGGGGATCGCTGAGGTCCCCTGCCGGAGCACGAGCCGCGTCACGGCGATGGTCTCGATCAGCGAGGGCTGCTCCACCTTCTGCTCCTACTGCATCGTGCCCACCGCGCGGGGGCCGCTGCGCAGCCGGCAGCCAGAGCGAATCCTCGCCGAGGTCGAGGGGCTCGTGCAGAACGGGACGAAGGAGGTCCTTCTCCTCGGACAGAACGTGGACGCCTACGGACAAGACGAGCCTTCCTTCGGGGTTTTTGCGTCCCTCCTCGACCGCGTCGCGCAGACCGGGGTGCGCCGCGTCCGCTTCCTCACGTCCCACCCGCGCGACCTGGCGCCGCGGGCAATCGAGGCGATCGCCCGCCACCCGAACGTCTGCAAGCACCTCCACCTTGCCTGCCAGTCGGGGAGCGACCGGATCCTTGCCGCGATGAACCGCGGCTACACGCGAGCCGGCTTCTTGTCGATCGTCTCGCGTGCCCGCCAGGCGATCCCGGGTTTGCGGATCACGACCGACCTCATCGTCGGCTATCCCGGGGAGACGCAGGGCGACCTTGAGGCGACCCTCGACCTGGTCGAGGAGGTCCGCTTCGGGTCGATCTTCGCCGCCAAGTACTCCCCTCGCCCGGGGACGCAGAGCGCGCGCCTCGCGGACGACGTGCCGGAGGAGGTGAAGGACGCCCGACTCCAGGAGGTCCTCTGCCGGGCGCGGCGGATCGCGCTCGAGGAGAATGAGAGGGCAATCGGAGAGACGCTCAAGGTCCTCGTCGAGGAGAGGACGCGGGGCGGCGAGGGGCTCGGGCGGACCGACGACCACCGGACCGTCCTCTTCGCCGGGAGCGCGGAGCCGGGGGCGCTCATACCGATCCGCATCGAATCCGCCTCGGCCTCCGGCCTCCGCGGGAGGGCCCTCGTCGCCGTGGCCACCGAGGCGACGCGATGATCGTCACCGTCACCCCCAGCCCGGCCGTCAACAGGGTGTACTGGGTCGACCGCCTGAAGGTCGGCCTGCCTCAGCGGGAGGAGTTCCTCACCCGCGCCGAGAGGAGCGCCACGTCCGCCGGAGGGAAGGGGATCAGCGTCTCCCTCGTCCTCGCCCACCTCGGGATGGAGAACGTGGCGATGGGATTCGTCGGCGGGCACACCGGAGACCTCCTTCTCCACGAGCTGCGCAGCGACGGGGTGACGACGAACTTCACCTGGACGAGGGAGGAGACGCGGTCGAACGTCACGGTCCTCGAGCGAGGGCGAGAGCATATCCCGGTCCAGATCAACGCCCCCGGCCCCGCGGTCTCGGAGAGGGAGGTCGACCGCTTCCTCCGCCGATACCGGAGGATGCTCCTCCGCGCGGTCTGGGTGGTCCTCGGCGGGAGCCTCCCCCAGGGGGTCGGCCCGCAGTTCTACCAGACCCTGACGGACGAGGCGCGCCGCGCGGGCGTGAAGGTCGCCCTGATGGCCTCGGGAGAGCCTCTCCTCTCTGCCCTCTCCGCCCGCCCGAACCTGGTGAAGCCGGACACGCGGGAGAGCCCCACCCTGAACGGGATCGACCTCACGACGCGGGAGGGGATCCTGCGCGTGGGGAGGCAGATGGTGGCCCAAGGAGTGGACACGGTGATCGTCTCCCACGAGGTGACCGGGGACATCGTCATCACACCGGAGGCCGAGTGGATCATCAAGACGCAGGTCTCCGGGACGAGGCTCGTGGAGCTCGTCGGGGCGGACGCGGCCCTGCTCGCGGGCTTCCTCTTCCGGCTCGAGGGCGGGGCGTGCCTCGAGGAGGCCCTGCGCTTCGGGATGGCAGCCGCCGTCCTCTCCGCCGAGGGCGAGGCGCGCTCGTGCCGGGACCGGGGGAGGATCGAGGAGGAGATGGCCCGCATCTCCCTGGAGAGGTTGTAGGAGGGGCGAGAAATGAAGGTCCACGAGATCATGACCAAGGACCTCCTCTCGGTGGAGAGGGACGTCCGAGTGCGCGACCTCGTCTTCCTCTTCGCGAGCGCCGACGTGTCCGGCCTCCCGGTCGTGGATGACGACGGACTCCTCGTCGGGTTCATCTCCGAGGAGGACCTCGTCCGGGCCTCCCTGCCCCGCTACGTGGAGATGCTCCCCCGCGCCTCGTTCATCCCCGACGTCGGCCAGGTCGGGAAGCGTCTCGCCGCGATCGCCGACGACCCGATCGAGAAGTACATGCGCCGTGACGTGGTCTACGTAGAAGCAGAGGACGAGAGCCTCAAGGCGGCGGACCTGATGATCCGCAAAGGCGTGAGGACCCTCCCTGTCGTCGACGGAGAGGGACGGCTCGTCGGCCACGTGAAACGGATCGACGTCCTCGAGCGGCTCCTCTAGCGCATGATCCCTTGGGACCGTCTCGGGCTCGCGAGCCTCCTCGCCGTCGACGGACGGGGGGCTCTCCTCTTGGTCGACGGGGAGCCGAGGCCGACCTCCCCTCT
>CAYHBG010000020.1:1362-12932 GCA_964354815.1 uncultured Thermotogae bacterium | reverse complement strand
ACGGACGGGGGGCTCTCCTCTTGGTCGACGGGGAGCCGAGGCCGACCTCCCCTCTCCCGGACGCGCCTCTCGTTGAGGTCCGCTACGGCGGCGGCGAAGGGGGGGCGATCGACCTCCTCCTCCTCGCGCGGACGCTTCTCCCGACCCTCCCCGATCACCGGCTCCCCACGGTCGCCGGGCATCTGGGGATCGCCGCCGGCGAGAGAACCCCGCGGGAAGTGATTGCGCTCCTCCTTCCGCGCCTCCTTGCCGAGGCCCTCTCCCTCGACCCGGGCCTGGTCTCCCTCCTCGGCGAGCTCCTGCCTCCTCCGACGGGATCCCTTCTCCACGCCCTCGTCCCCTTCGCCGGCACGGCGCCCGCCGAAACGGAAGCCCAGGCGGCCGTCGAGCCGACCCCGGTCACGTCCCTCGCCGAGGCATGGAGCCAAGACGGCCCGATCGCCCGCGGCCTCCCGGCGTTCGAGGCCCGTGCCGGCCAGGTGGAGATGGCGGAATGCGTGCACGAAACCCTCGAGAAGGGGAACACGCTCGCTGTCGAGGCGGGGCCGGGGACGGGAAAGACCTTCGCCTACCTCATCCCAGCGATCCTCCTCCTGCGGGACGAGAAGATCGGGCGCCTCGTCGTCTCCACGCGAACGAAGACGCTTCAGGAGCAGCTCTTCCTGAAGGACCTCCCCTTCCTCATCAGAACCCTTGCGCCGCGCCTGCGGGTCGCCCTGCTCAAGGGACGCGAGAGCTACCTGTGCCTGCGGCGCTGGCAGGGGCTCCTCGGCGAGCTCACGGGGAGGCTCGAGGCCGACCTCCTCACCGCCCTGGCCCCGGTCGCGCGCTGGCTCTTCCAGACCGAGACCGGGGACATCGACGAGAACCAGGCCTTTCTCTCCGACCGCACCGCCAGGGACCTCTGGTATCGTCTGCGCGACGACCCGCGACACTGCATCGCGCCGGTCTGCCCGTTCGCAGCGACGGACTGCCATTCCCTCACCGCGCGACGAAGGGCGCGGGAGGCGGACCTCGTCATCGTCAACCACGCCCTTCTCCTCGCCGACGCACGGGCGGGAGGGATGATCCTCGGCGACTACGGGCACCTCGTGATCGACGAGGCCCACGCCCTGGAAGGGGCGGCGCGTCAGGCGTTTACCTCGACCCTCTCCGAGCGGACCCTCGATCTGCTCCTCTCTGAGGTCGAGCCGACGCGACACCCGCCAGGCTGGCTCGGGCGCGTCTCCCTTGCCCCGGATGATCGGGCCCTCGTGCGGGCACGGGACCTCATCGCGGCGCTGCGGGGGATGAACGCCCACCTGTTCGCCGACCTTGGCCGCGCCCTTCCCGCAGAGGCGCGCGGGCGGACGCCGTCCCTCGACCTTCTCTCCCCCCACGCGCAGCGCCTGGCAGAGACCCTCACGGCACTGCGCACGGACCTAGAGGGGATCGCCGCCTCCCTCGACGAAGAGGAGGTTCGCCGCGAGGCGGACGGTCTCCTCGGCGGCCTGGGCGAGGCCGCAGCCCTTGCCTCCTCCCTTCTCCTCGCTCCTCCCGAGGGACGCGTCCACTGGTACGAACGCACGAACGGAGAGGCCTCCCTCTCCTCATCCCCGCTCGAGGTGGCAGATCTCCTCGCAGAGGCCCTCTACGCGCGGTTGGAAGGTCTCGTCCTCACCTCGGCCACCCTTTCCCTGGGGGGCTCGTTCGACTACCTCGCGGAGACCCTCGGCCTCGCCGCGGCACCGGGGGAGACGGCGACCGCCGTCGTTGAGGGAGCCTTTTCCTATGGCGAGAGGATGCGCGCCTACCTCGCGGACTTCCTCCCGCCGGTCGACGGTCCGGTCGAGGCCTACGCCAACGCCCTCGCCCTCCTCCTGGGAGAGGTCGCACGAACGACCGGTCGAAAGACGCTCGCCCTGTTCACGTCCTATGCGCTCCTCCACGCGGTGCGGGGGCACCTCTCCGGGGAGGCACAGGTTCTGACGCAGGGCGTGGACGGGCCGCGCGGGAAGGTGATCGAGCGCTTCCGGCGGAGCGCCGGGGGGACGATCCTGCTGGGGACGGACTCCTTCTGGGAAGGCGTCGACCTTCCGGGGAAGGACCTCGAGATCCTGGTCGTGACGCGTCTTCCGTTTCCCGTTCCGACCGACCCCATCCTCTCTGCCCTGGGTGAGGCGCTCGAACGGCGAGGGAGGGATCCCTTCGTCGACCTCGCTCTCCCTCAGGCCCTCCTCAAACTGCGCCAGGGTGTGGGGCGCCTGATCCGGACGCGGAGCGACCGCGGGGCGGTCATCGTCACCGACCGGCGGATCCTGGAGAAGTCCTACGGCAGGAGGTTTGCGGCGTCCCTGCCGGTCCCGGGAGAGCGCGTCACGTCCCTCCAGAACCTCCTCCTTGACCTTGGCTCCTGGTTTGACTACCGTCCCTCCGTTCCGCCCTAAGGAGTCCTTTCATGCGCTGGTCCCGCTACCTTCTCCCGACGCTAAGGGAAACCCCCTCCGGCGCTGAGGTCCAGAGCCACCGGCTGATGCTCCGTGCGGGGATGATGCGCCTCGTCTCCTCGGGGGTGTACGAGTTCCTCCCTCTCGGGCTGCGCGTCCTGCGCACGGTCGAGGGGATCGTGCGCGAGGAGATGGACCGGGCGGGGGGCCTCGAGATCCGCCTTCCCATCCTCCAGCCTGCGGAGCTGTGGCAGGCGAGCGGGCGGTGGGAGAACTTCGGCCCGGAGATGTTCAAGCTCGTCGACCGCAAGGAGCAGGCGTTCGCGCTCGGCCCGACGCACGAGGAGATCACGACCGACCTCGCCCGGCGCGAGATCCGCTCCTACAGGGACCTCCCCCTCCTTCTCTACCAGATCAACGAGAAGTACCGGGACGAGATCCGTCCCCGCTACGGGCTCCTTCGGTCTCGCGAGTTCCTGATGAAGGACGGCTACAGCTTCCACGCGACAAAGGAGAGTCTCGAGGAGACGTATCGGGCGATGGACGAGGCCTACCGCCGCATCTGCGAGCGCTGCCACCTCGCCTTCGTCGCGATCGAGGCCTCGACCGGCCTGATGGGCGGTGACCGCTCGCAGGAGTTCATGGCCCTCGCCGATTGCGGGGAGGACTCGATCGTGATCTGCTCGAGTCCCTCCTGCGGCTATGCCGCGAACGCGTCGGTCGCCGCCGTCGCGGAGGAGACGTACGCGGACCAGGCGGAGCGGCCCCTCGAGAAGGGGGTCGCGACGCCGGAGAAGAGGACGGCAGAGGAAGTCGCGGCCTTCTTCGGCGTCCCGGTCAGCCGAATCGTCAAGACCCTCCTCTACGAGTCCCCCGCCGGCCGGTACGCCGTCCTCGTCCGCGGGGACCACGAACTCGAGGAGGAGAAGCTCCGAGTCGCCCTACGCGACCCCGCGCTCCGCCGGATCGACGACGAACGGGAGGTCGTGCGGATCGCCGGGGCCCCGTTCGGCTCCCTCGGTCCGATTGGGCTCGCGCTCCCTGTCCTGGCCGACCTCTCCCTGCGCGGCCTTCGCAACGGCATTGTCGGCGGGAACCGCGAAGGGACGCACCACCGGAACGTGAATCTGGGGCGGGACGTGCGAGTCGACCGTTTCCTCCCGCTCCGTAGGGCACAAGAGGGAGACCGCTGCCCGTGCTGCAACGCCTCACTTGCCTTCCGCGCCGGGATCGAGATCGGGCACATCTTCCAGCTCGGGACGAAGTACTCGGAGAGCCTCGGGGCGCGCTTCCTCGACGCGGAGGGGAACTCGCACCCGCTCGTCATGGGCTGCTACGGAATCGGAGTCAGCCGCCTCGTCGCCGCCGTGATCGAGGGCCACCACGACGAGAAGGGGATCATCTGGCCCGTCGACCTCGCCCCGTTCCCGGTCGCCATCACCCTCCTCGGCCCCAGGGATCCGGAGCAGCTCGAACTGGCCGCCGGACTCACGGCCTGCCTCGCGCAGGACGGGATCGAGGCGCTGGTCGACGACCGAGATGAGACGCCGGGAGAGAAGTTCCACGACGCCGAGCTCGTCGGATTCCCGGTCCAGGTCGTCCTGGGGCGGAAGGGACTCGTCCGGGGGGAGGTCGAACTCCACGTGCGAAGGACCGCGGAGGTCGTCCCGGCCTCCCTCGCCGCCGGCGCTGAGGGCGTCGCGCGCACGGTTCGGGAGGCCCTCGCCACCCTCTGCCGTGCGGGTGATTGACTTCGAGCCCCTCGGGAACTAGAATATCGCTTGTACGGTGATCCGCATTACCTGTTCTTCTGCTTCAACCTTGGGCGATTGATGAACGTCTCCGTGGTGGTACCCGCTTTCAACGAGGCGTCGCGGATTGGCGCCGTCCTTCGTCCCCTCGTCTACTGCCCGCTCGTCGACGAGGTCATCGTCGTCGACGATGGGTCCGACGACGGGACGGCTGACGTGGCACGCTCTTTTGGGGTCAACGTGGTCGCCCTCCCGGAGAACCGCGGGAAGGCGGCCGCTCTCGACCGCGGGATCGCGCAGGCGAAGAACGAAGCCCTTCTCTTCCTCGACGCGGACCTCGTCGGACTGCGCGAGGAACACGTCGAGGCCCTGCTGCGCGCCTACGAAAAGGGAGGCGTGGACATGGTGGTCGGGGTCTTCTCGAGCGGCCGAATGAACACCGACCTCGCCCAGAAGCTGAACCCGTTCGCCTCCGGACAGCGTGTCCTGTCGAAGGCACTTTGGCAGCGGGCAAAGGAGAACGTCCACGAAATGAACTACGGGATCGAGATCGCCCTGTCCCGGCTGGCCGCCAAGGAAGGCTGGGAGACAGAGAGGGTGAAGCTCGAAGGGGTGACGCACATCCTGAAGGAGGAGAAGCGCGGGTTCGCGAAGGGAGTCGCCGACCGGCTCCGGATGTACGGGGACATGCTCAAGTGGCTCGTCAAGAAGGTGTAGGATGAAGATCGCGATCGGTTCGGACCACCATGGGGTTGCGCTCAAGCACACCCTCCTTTCTTCCGTCCTTGCATGCCACGACGTGGCCGACCTAGGGACGCACGGCGAGGATCCCGTCGACTACCCGGACGTGGCCCGCCAGGTCGCCGAGGCCGTCGCGCGCGGAACGGTCGAGCGAGGGATCCTGATCTGCGCGACGGGGATCGGAATGGCGATGGCCGCAGGGCGGGTCGCCGGCGTCCGCGTCGCACGTTGCACCGAGCCCTATTCCGCCGAGATGAGCCGGCGCCACAACGACGCGAACCTCCTCTGCCTGGGGGCGGAGGTCGTCGGCGCCTGGATGGCGGAAAGGATCACCATGGCATGGCTCCAGATCGCGTTTGAGGGGGGACGCCACGCGCGCCGCGTGGCGAAGATCGGCTGACGGCGCCGCGCCGGAAGCCCACGCCCGCCCGGGGAAACCGGGCAGCGATGAGGGAAAGACGTGAGGTGAGAGAGATGATGGAGCTGGGTGAGCTTCGCGCAAGGACAGTCGATGGACTCCAGGAGCTGGCGGACAAGCTCAGCATTCGCAACGGAGCGCAGCTTGGGAAAGAGGAACTCATGCGGGCGATCATGGCCCACGTCTCCCAGGAGGGGGAGTTGCACTTCACCGACGGGATCCTGGAGGTCCTCCCGGACGGGTACGGTTTCCTCCGCGACGGGAACTGCCTTCCCGGGCGGAACGACATCTACGTCTCGCCCTCTCAGATCAAGCGCTTCGCGCTTCGGGACGGTGACGTCGTCACGGGTCTTGTCCGCGCCCCGAAGAACGACGAGCGCTACTTCGCCCTCCTGAAGGTCGAAACCGTCAACTACGGGGATCCGGAGAGGACCCGGCGCCGGCCCGAGTTCCACGAGCTGACCCCGCTCCACCCGGACGAGCACCTGAAGCTCGAGCATGACCCGGACGAGGTGTGCACGAGGATCATCGACCTGTTCTGCCCCATTGGGAAGGGGCAGCGCGGTCTGATCGTCTCGCCGCCCAAGGCCGGGAAGACGACCCTCTTGAAGAGGATCGCGAGCGGACTCAACGCCAACTACCCGGACATCAAGCTCCTGGTTCTCCTCGTCGACGAGCGGCCGGAGGAGGTCACGGACTTCAAACGCTCGATCAAGAAGGGGGAGGTCGTCGCCGCGACTTTCGACCAGGAGCCGCGTCACCACACGCGAATCTCCGAGCTCGTCACGGACCGCGCGAAGCGGCTCGTCGAGGCCGGGCACGACGTCGTCATCCTCATGGACTCCATCACCCGCCTCGCTCGCGCCTACAATCTGTCCATCGCCCCCTCGGGGAAGCTCCTCTCCGGAGGGATGGACCCGACCGCCCTGTATAAGCCAAAGGAGTTCTTCGGCGCGGCGCGGAACATCGAGGAAGGCGGAAGTTTGACGATCATCGCCACGGCCCTCGTCGACACGGGGAGCAAGCTCGACCAGGTCGTGTTCGAGGAGTTCAAGGGAACGGGGAACATGGAACTCATCCTTGACCGCAACCTCTCCAACAAGCGCATCTACCCGGCCATCGACATCGAGCAGAGCGGGACGCGCAAGGAGGAGCTCCTCATCCCGGAGAAGGTATTGAACCGCGTCTGGATCCTCCGTAAGATGATGAGCGAGCTGAACGATCCGCAGCGAGCTTTGGAGTTCATCAAGAGCAAGATGGAGGCAACGAAGGACAACGAGCAATTCCTGGAACTGATGAAGAGTGAGTAGGAAACGACCGATCCGCAAAGACCGGGTTCTCGTGGCGGCGGTCCTCCTCGTGGGGGTGATCGTCGTGCTGCTCCTCCTCCGCCCTGGAGGGTCTCCGCCGGAATCCACGCTCCTGCCGACGGATCTCACGGGCGCCGAGACGACCTCGACAACGCCTGGAGGAACTCCCTCCTCGTCGGCGACCCCAAGCGGAACCGCTCCTTCGGCAGGCGCGTCTCCGGCCGGGCCCACCACGGCATCAGCCGCTCCCGGCGCGTCTCCGACCAGCGCAACGACGCCTGCCCCCTCGGGCGCCTCATCGTCCCCCGCTCCAACAACCGCGACCGAAACCGCGCCGCGCGCGACCCCCCTGTCCTCCCGTTCAGATGGGCCGCTCGTCGTCGAGCACACCGTCATCCGAGGAGAGACCCTGACCCAGATCGCCTCCCGCCTGGGGGTGACCGTGGGGCAGCTCGAGGCGAGCAACCGGATCTTCGATCCGTCCTCCATCCAGCCTGGACAGGTCCTGCGCACTCCCGCCAAGGGCATCCTCCACCTGGTCAAGGCCGGGCAGACCCTGGCCGACATTGCGGCGACCTACGCCGTCCCCCTGAAGGAGATCGTCTCCCTGAATCAGATCGCCGATCCGAGCCTGATCCGCGCCGGCGAAGAGCTGGTCATCCCGCCATCGGTCGTCTCTCCGTGGGCGAGCGTGATGCACCTCTCGAAGGGCGTCGAGAGTCGCTTCATCTGGCCCCTCCTCGGGGACGTCGTCTCCCCGTTCGGCTGGCGGACGCACCCGGTCCTCGGCTACCGGCACGAGCACAACGGAATCGACATCGACGTGCAGGAGGGGACGACGGTCCACGCAGCAAGCTATGGCCGGGTCGTCTTCACCGGAGACCAGGAGGGGTACGGGACCTACGTCGCCATCGAGCACGAGGACGGGTACGTCACCGGGTACGGCCACCTGTCGAAGGTCCTCGTGCACAAGGGGCAATTCGTCGAGGCCGGCCAGGCGATCGCCCTGTCTGGGAACAGCGGGATCTCCAACGGGCCGCACCTGCATTTCGAGATCCGCAACGGCCCTTTCGCCATCGACCCGGCGCGCTACCTCCCATGACCCGGGGGCCCACCCCGGTCGGGTGTCTTTCCGCCCCAAGGGACAGGGCTCACCCAAGGTCGGGAAGGCTCCGCAGGCAGTGCCCTCTCGCTCCGAGTATCTTCCAGGCCGGGGGCTGGTGATGACGGAGCGGGCAGTCGAGGAGAGGACGGAAGTCGACGTCGGGAAGAGCGCTCACTTCCGCACGTGCGGCGCGGCCGTCCCTCAGGGGAGCCTCTCCCTGACGATCGAGGGCGGGCGTCCCCTCTACGGCGAGGTGGAGGTCGACGGCGCCAAGAACGCCGCCCTTCCTGCGCTCGCGGCGGCCCTTCTCACCGACGACTCGGTCGTCCTCCACCGGGTTCCTGCCCTGCGCGATGTGGCGACCATGGTCTCCACGATCGCCTCGCTCGGGAAGCGGGTCGAGGACGGGGGCGCGACGGTACACCTCGAGGGGAGGCCGACGCGGGGCGAGCCGGACGGAAGACTCGTCGAGCAGATGCGCGCCTCGATCCTCGTCCTCGGCCCCCTCGTCGCGCGACTTGGCGAGGCCGTGGTCCCGCTCCCGGGCGGTTGCACGATTGGCCGCCGCCCGATCGACTACCACCTCGACGGCCTACGTGCCCTCGGGGCAGCGGTCGAGGAGCGCCCGGACGCGGTCGCCGTGCGCGCCGCGCGCCTGCGGGGAGCGCGGATCCGACTCCCGTTCCCCTCCGTCGGGGCGACCGAACAACTGGTGATGGCCGCCACCCTCGCCGACGGCGAGACGACGATCGAGAACCCCGCGCATGAGCCGGAAGTCCTTGACCTCATCGCCCTTCTCCAGGCCATGGGGGCGAGGATCGAGGTTCCGAACGGAGCGATCCGCATACGCGGCGTTCCTCGCCTGCACGAGGCCGAGCACACGGTCATCTCCGACCGCCTGGAGGCCGGGACGTACCTTCTGGCCGGCGCGATCACCGGCGGCGAGGTGATCGTCCGCCGCGCCGTGCCTGCTCACCTGGCTCCGTTCCTTGCCTACCTTCGCCAAGCAGGCCTTTCCGTCCGGGAGGGGACGCGCGAGATCGCCGTCGCGGGCCGTCGGGCACGCCCAGTCGACGTGACGACGGCCCCTCACCCCGGCTTCCCGACGGACCTCCAGCCACCCCTCGTCGCCTGGCTTGCGCTCGGCGAGGGGCGAAGCACGGTACGGGAGAGGGTGTTCGAGAAGCGCTTCAAGTACGTCCCTTCCCTGGAGCAGATGGGGGCGCGGATCCTCGTCGAAGAGGACCACCTCGCGATCGACGGCGTCCCCTCTTTCCGCGGGGCGGACGTCGAGGCGCCCGACATCCGGGCCGGGGCGGCCCTCGTCCTAGCCGGCCTGGCCGCTCCCGGAAGGACCACCGTCGGCCACGCGGAGCGAATCGAGCGCGGGTACGCGCGCATGGACGAGAAACTTCGCCAACTGGGAGGCGTGATTGAGCGACGAGCGGGATAGGCGAGCCGAAGGTCCGCTTGTCGAGGACTACACCGGAAAGCGGGCGCGCGTCTACGGACAGGAGCGCGCCATCCTCGTCGCGGTCGAGACACCCAGGGCGCCGGTCGACGAGGCCCTGCGCGAGCTCTCATCCCTCGCCCGCACGGCCGGGGTCGATCCGCTGGGGGAGATGATCCAGCCGCGCAACCGGCCCGACCCCGCCACCTTCATCGGGAAGGGGAAGGTCGAGGAACTGAAGGCGGCCGCCGAGGAGCTAGGGGCGGACGTCGTCCTGTTCAACGAAGAGCTCTCCCCGGCCCAGGGGCGAAACCTGGAGGAGAGCCTCGGACGGAAGGTCATCGACCGAACGCAGCTCATCCTCGACATCTTCGCCCAGCGCGCCGCGACGAAGGAGGCGCGGATCCAGGTCGAGCTCGCTCAGCTGCGCTACCTCCTTCCCCGCCTGCGCGGGTGGGGCGAGGCGTTGAGCCGCTTGGGAGGAGGCATCGGGACGCGGGGCCCCGGAGAGACGAAGCTCGAGGTCGATCGAGACAAGATCAACCGCCGGATCCACGCCCTGGAGCGCCAGCTCGTGAAGGCGGAGGCCGAGCGACGGATCCAGAGGAAACGCCGCGCGGAGAGCCCCCTTCCGAAGATCGTCCTCGTCGGCTACACGAACAGCGGCAAGTCGACCCTCTTGAATCGTCTGTGCGAGAGCGATTCCCTGGTCGAGGACAAGCTCTTCGCCACCCTGGCCACCTCCGTCCGGCGCGGAGACCTCGGGGAGGGGCGGACCGGTCTCTTCATCGACACGGTCGGATTCATCCGCGACCTCCCGCACCACCTCATCCGGGCCTTCGCCTCCACCCTGGAGGCGGTGCGTGAGGCCGACCTCCTCCTCCACATCGTCGACCTGGCGAGCCCGACTGCGGAGGAGGAGCACTGCGCCGTCCTCCTCACCCTGGACCAAGAAGTGTTCGAAGCCGACGGGGCTCGTCCACCGACGATCGACGTCCTGAACAAGGTGGACCTCGACCTTGCCCAGGGACGAACCGACCTCTCTTTCGTTGATGGGGTCAGAATCTCCGCGAGAGAGGGGATGGGGATCGATCTCCTCCTCGACCGGATCCGCTCGGTCCTTAGCAAAGAGAAGAAGAGATTCCTCGTCCCCTACTCCGCTGGTCCGCTCGTCCGACGGCTCGCGGCCCGCGGGCAGGTGACCGTCCTCGGCTACGGAGAGTCAGGGATCGAGATCGAGTCGGCCCTCGGCCAAGAGGACGTCGCCCGGCTCATTCCTCAGACGGGGACGAGCGCTTCCCCTCCCTCGGCCGAGTGAGGGGCGTGATCGACTCGGCAGAGACTTCGATCCGCTCGTCCGCCTCCGTGAGGAGGGTGACCGTCCCGTGGAAGATGTTGTGCGAGATCACCTTCCCGCGATATTCCCCGCTCCCTGCCCACGCGCCCAGGCGCGGCATCCGCGCGAGTTCCCGCTTGTACGCCTCGTGCTCGTAGGCGAGGCAGCACATCAGACGCCCGCAGATCCCGGTGATCCGCTCCGGGGACACGAACAGCTCCTGGTCGTAGGCGAGGTCCATCGGGACCGGCTTGGGCTCCCCGAGGAAGGCGTGGCAGCACACGACTCGGCCGCAGCGCCCGACCCCGCCCTTGATCCGCGCCTCGTCGCGAGCCCCCATCTGGCGCAGCTCGATCCGCACCCCGTAGCGGCCGGCGATCTCGCGCAGAAGGCCGCGAAAGTCGACGCGGTGCGGCGCGGTGAAGTAGATGCGAAGCTGCGCACGGTCGAGGGTGTACTCCGCGGCGACGAGGTGCATCGGCAGGCCGTGCCGGGCGACCGCTTCACGCGTCGCGCGAAGCATCCCCTCCGCGTCCGTCAGGTTGCGTGTGAAGGCGTCGAGGTCGCCCGGCGTCGCCACGCGCACGACGCGCTCCAGCTGCTTGCCAAGCCCTTCCCCCGCCGCGAGGATCCCGACCACGACCCCCAGCCGGGGGCCGGCGTGGTCGACCACGCAGCGGTCTCCCGGCGCGATCTCGACCGTGGCCGCGCGGAAGTAGGCGCTCTCCCGCTCCAGGTTGAAGAGCTGGACGTGCACGACTCTCTCCTCAGCCACGGCCGATCCCTCCCGCGGAGAGGAAGAGAGAGAGAAGGACCGGCTCGAGGGGGGTGTAGACCTCGGTCGCTCGGCGTGCGCGGTCCGTCGCCCGGATGAACCGGCGGAGCGCCCCTTCCGAACCCGTCCCCGTCGCGGATCCTCCCCCTTTGAGGAGTTCGTCCGCAAGGCCAACGGCTGAGCGAAGGAGGGACGCCGTGGCCGAGAGGAGGTCCTCCAGGAAGCCGAGGGCCACCTCCCTCGCCTCCCGCCCTGCGC
>CAYHBG010000020.1:0-1262 GCA_964354815.1 uncultured Thermotogae bacterium | reverse complement strand
GCCTCGCGTCGAAGGACGGCGTCCTCCCCGGTCGCCGCGCCGAGGAGCCGCGTCGCGTCCCCCTCTCGGAGCACCTGGCGCGCCTCGCCCGTCCGCATCGTGAGGTTCATCCGCTCAGCGAGGAAGGGGTCGAGGTCCCCGGGTCGCGTCGCCGCGGCGACGACGTAGCGCGCCTCCTCCTCGCTGTAGCCCAGGTTGGTCAGGTCCGCAAGGGTCGCGGCGAGCGAGGCCGAGGACCGGACGACGCGGCTTCTGGAGACGATCGTCGGCAGGAGCGAGCCGGGGGCCTCGGCCAGAAGAAGGAAGACCAGGTTGCGCGGGGGCTCCTCGAGCGCCTTCAGGAGGGCGTTCGCCGCCTCAGGGGTCAGGCCCTCGGCGCGAGGCACGAGGCAGACCTTCCGCGCCCCTTGCACCGGGGTGAACTGCCCTTGGCGGACGGCCTCGCGCACCTGGTCGATCCCGACCTTCCCTCGCTCGGGGGAGAGAAGCTCGATCAGATCAGGGTGCGCTCCCCGAAGGATGAGCGCCTCGTCCCCCCTCCCCCTCGAGACGAGGGCGACCGCCGCCTCCCGTCCCTCCCGCAGCCGATCCGCACCGTGCGAGACAAGGAGGAGGGTCGAGACGGCGTCGCGCGTCGCTTCAAGGACCCCGGTTCCTGCGCCCATCTCCGAGGAGGGTATCACAGGAAGGAGCGGATAGCAACGGGCTTAGCTGCGTGTCCCCTGCGCGAGGAGGAAGTCCGCCACCCTCCCTGGGTCATCCGGGGAAAGGCGAGGGGTGCCGGGTGGGAGAGCGACGTCCGCGTCGGTGACGACCGCCAGGACTGGAAGCTCCCAGGCAAGGGGAGGCTCGCACCCAGTGCGCCAGACCTCGATCTTGGGGAAGGGACCCCGCTTCAGCCCCTCGACGAGGACGAGGTCAAGCCCCGCGAACAGGCGGCGGATCTCCCGATCGATCTCCTCGTCCCCGGAGGACCGCCAGGTGAGCCGCCGCTCGCCCTTCCCGAGGAGGAGCGTCCGCTCTGCCCCGGCCGCGCGATGGCGCGCGCTGTCCGAGCCGGCGCGGTCGAAGTCCGCCTCCTGCTGGGCGTTCTTCACCGTCCCCACCCGCAGCCCCCGCCCGGCGAAGATCGGGAGGAGCGCCTCAATCAGGGTCGTCTTCCCGCTCCCCTGACGCCCGACGATCGAGACGATCTGGGGTCCCTTCTCCTGAGCGGTCTTCACGCCGTCATTCTAGACAGAGCCCGTCGAGGGAACCAGTTG
>CAYHBG010000019.1:16639-19809 GCA_964354815.1 uncultured Thermotogae bacterium | reverse complement strand
GCGCGGTGAGGCAAGGAGAGAGAGATGAGTTCAGAACAAGAGAAAGCCGAAGGGTGCGGCGCAGCCCGCGGCACGCCGCGCCCGATCTTCGACCGACTAGCCCTTCTCCCCCCATACGCGGGCAAGGTGGTCCGCCGGGAGCTTCCGGGTCAGAGCGCTCACCACGACGAACAGGAAGAGGCTTGTCCCCACACCGGGAATGAACCCATGCACGCCGAACGGGGAGCGAAGCCCCATCCAGACGAGGGAGACCGTGAGACCGCCCGCCATCGCGGCGAGGGTGCCCCAACGGGTCGCTCCCTTCCAGTAGAGCCCGAGGACGATGGGCCAGAGACAGGTCGAGGCGATCGCGGCCCAGGAGAAGGCGGTCATCACGAGGACGAGCGTCGGAGGCCGAAGGGCCAGGAGGAGGGAGACGAGGCCGAGGAGGAGGCTCGTCGTCCGGCCGTAGCTCACGACGTGCTCGTCGGAGAGGGGCCTTCTGAGTCCCTTCTGGTAGAAGTCGCGCACGATCGCGGTAGACGTGATGATCAGGACCGACGAGAAGGTGGACATCCCTGCCGCGAGGGCCCCCGCGAGGAAGATCGCCCCGCCCCACGGGGAGAGGACTCCCTTCGTCAACGTCGGGACGGCAAGGTCGGGGTTCGCGAGGTTCGGGTAGAGGACGCGGGCGATCGCCCCGCTGAGGTAGGGAAGGAGCGCCATCATCGCTCCGACGGTGGCCACGACCGTCCCCACCCGCAGGACCCGCACATTCTTGATCGAGTAGAAGCGAACGATGAGCTGGGGCATCCCCCATGCGCCAAAGCTGACGATCAGGCAGTAGGAGATGAGGCCGGCAATTCCCCACACGCCCGGGGTTCCGACGAGGCCCGGGTCGATCTCGGCGAGCTTGACCACGGCGGTCGAGAGACCGCCGACGGCCCGGAGCGCGGCCACGGCGAGGAGGATCAGTCCAATCCCCATGACCCAGGCCTGGAAGAAGCTCGTCCAGACGACGGCGAGGTAGCCTCCGAGGACGACGTACAGGGTGATGATCGCCCCGGACAGGACGACACCTGCCTCGTAGGGGATCCCCATCAGAACCTCGAAGATCCGGCCCATCCCCACGAGGACGCTCACGTTGTACACCACGAGGAAGGCCGAGATGACGAGGGCGGAGAAGATCCGCGCCTCCCTGGCCTGGAAGCGCTCGGCGAGGAAGCCAGGCACCGTCATCGTCTTGAGGCGTGCCGTGAACTGGCGCACCCTGCGGCCAAGGAGGATCCAGACGAGGGTGCATCCGACCAGGACGTTGGCCGCTCCAATCCAGAGCGTCGAGAGCCCGTAGGTGTATCCAAACCCGCCTCCGCCGACGATGAGCACGGTGGAGAAGTAGGCGGCGACGTAGGAGAGGGCCGTCACCCACGGGCCGACCCTCCGCCCGCCGATGTAGAAGTCTTCGACGCTCTTCGCCCTCCGCGAGGTGAGGACACCGATCGCAACGAGGAAGCCCATGTAGAGGACGAGGACGAGGACGTAGATCGCGGTCTCGCTCACTCGTCCTCCGCGGGGTGGGAGAAGAGGGCCCAGAGGATGGCAAGAACAAGACTCCCCAAGACGACGAGGAGAGCAAGAAACGTCACCCAAGGCATGTGGAAGGGTCCCATGGTTTGCCGATCCCCCAATCTGGCCAGCGGGGCATTCTACCCGAACCCGGCGGTCGCATCAGCCTGGAGCGCTTGACCGGAAGGGATGCCAGATCGAAGATCTCCCGCCGCGATGTCGCGAACGCAGTCCGCCCCCATGACGGCCTCCACAAGCCCCCTCTCCTACGGGGAGATCGTCCGGACCTGGTGGCCTCTCGCCGCAAGTTGGCTCCTGATGGCGCTCGAGGGGCCGGCCGTGACGGCGATCATCGCTCGCCTCGCCGATCCCGAGGTTCACCTCGCGGCCTACGGCGGGCTCGTCCTTCCCATCGCCTTCCTCGTGGAGGCTCCCATCATCATGCTCCTCTCGGCATCGACCGCGCTGTCCAAGGACTGGGCGTCCTATCAGAAGATCCGGAGGTTCATGCACGTCCTGGGGGGAGGGCTCACCGTCCTCCACTTCCTCGTCGCCTTCACCCCGCTGTACGACGTGTTCGCCACGGGCCTGATGGGCGTCCCGCCCGAGATCCTGGAGCCGGGACGGATCGGCCTCCAGATCGTCTTGCCTTGGACGTGGTCCATCGCCTACCGCCGATTCAACCAGGGAGTTCTCATTCGTGCGGGGCACTCCCTCGCCGTGGGACTCGGGACCCTCATCCGGCTCGCCGTGGACGGCGCGGTCCTCGCCATCGGGTACTTCCTGGGCTCGGTCCCGGGAATCGTTGTCGCCAGCGCGGCGATCGTGGCCGGAGTGGCCGCGGAGGCGGTCTACGCTGGGATCCGCGTCCGGCCGGTCCTGAGGGACGCGATCCGGCCGGCCGCTGCGGTCGAGCCGGCCCTCACCCTGCGCACCTTCCTTCGCTTCTACGTGCCCCTCTCGCTCACGTCGCTCATCAACCTCATCTCCCGTCCGATCGTGAGCGGAAGCCTCTCGCGGATGCCTCAAGCGATCGACTCCCTCGCCGCCTGGTCTGTCGTGACCAGCCTCGTCTTTCTCGTCCGGAGTTTCGGCGTCGGCTACAACGAGACGGTGATTGCCCTGATCGACCGGCCGGAGTCGCTTCGCAAGCTGCGGCGGTTCTCCTTCGTCCTCGCCGGGGCGACGACCCTCCTCCTCCTCCTCTTCGCGGCCACGCCCCTCGCGGGATTCTGGTTCGGACGGATGACGGGTCTCTCCGCCTCGCTCGCTCTCTTGGCCCGGCAGAGCGTCTGGCTGGCCCTCATCCTCCCCGCTCTGAGCGTGACGCAAAGCCTGTCCCAGGGGATCCTCCTGCACAGCAAGAAGACGCGGGCGCTCACCGAGGCGGTCGTCCTCTTCCTCATCGTGGACGTCGGTCTCCTCGCGATCGGCGTCGCATGGGGGAAGGCGACGGGGCTCTTCGTGGGCGTCGCCGCCCTGTCCATCGGGGAGGCCCTGCGGAACGTTTGGCTGAACCTCAGGAGTCGACCGGCACGCAAGGCCCTCCTGGCGGCGGAGACCGCCGCGCCGTCCTGAGGGACCTTGACGGCGCGGGCGTAACCTTCTAGAAATAGAGAGGAAGT
>CAYHBG010000019.1:15411-16539 GCA_964354815.1 uncultured Thermotogae bacterium | reverse complement strand
GAGGATCTCTCCCGTCTTCACCAGTGCGCAGCAGAGGACTGCGCCTGGCTCTTCCTCGACCAGAGCCGGAATCGGAGCCGCCGCTGGTGCGACATGGCCGACTGCGGGAACCGCGCCAAGGCGCGGCGATTCTACGCCCAGCGTCACGCGGTACAGGGAGGACGAGGATGAACCCTGGACGGCCTTCGAGCGGGACGAGCATCTCGGTCGTGGTCCCGGCGCGGAACGAGCAGGAGCTCCTCCCGGAGTGTCTCGCGCACCTACGCGAACAGAGCCTCGGCGGCTTCGAGCTCATCGTGGTCGATTCGGCCTCGACAGATCGCACCGCGGAGGTCGGGCGCTCCTGGGGAGCGCGGGTCGTCTCCCTTCCCGATCCGGGAGTGGGGCGCGCCCGCCAGGCGGGGTTTGACGTCGCGACGGGGACGATCATCGCCACGACGGACGCCGACGCCGTACCTCCCGAAGACTGGCTGGAGCGCCTGGTCGCCCCATTCCGTGATCCCGCCGTGGTCTGTTCCTTCGGGACGATCCGTCTCACTCGGGAAGGGCTCTGGATGGACGCCGGTCAGGCGATCTTCTCGGGCTTCCAGGGACTGAACCTGCTCTTGGGGCGACCTCTGTGCTGCGGCGCCAACTTCGCGGTGCGGAAGGAGGCGTTCATGGACGTCGGAGGCTTTCACAGGGGGCGAACCTGCCCGGACGAGGGGGAAGACATCCGCCTCGCCCGCAAACTGCAGAGGAAGGGGAGGGTCGTCCTCCTTCCCGACCTCGCGATGGCCGTCTCCCCGCGAAGCTTCGGAAGGGAGCGCGCCCTTCGCTACCTGGGTCACAGCGCGCGGGTGTACGTCACGACGTGTTGGCTGGAGAGGACAAGGTAGGAGCGTGGGGCGTCGCGCCGGAGGCCGAAGCGGTGGATGACCGAAGGGAAGGGGACGTCACGGCGGCTCGGGCAGAGACGGCCTTCGTCTGTCTCCTCCGCCTCGTCCGCCCCGAGGCGCTCGCGGAGCCGACCCCGAAAGAGGAGGCCGCCATCGAGGCGCACTACGTCCGCCTGAAGGAGGAGACCGAGCGAGGGAAGGTCCTCCTTGCCGGACCTTGCGTCGACGGAGCGTTCGGAGTCCTCATCTT